>JBAXWR010000008.1:0-63776 GCA_037128295.1 Mariniphaga sp. | reverse complement strand
AACAAGTCTCTCTATCGATTTTACCTTCACCAACTGGTCAAAATCGAATTATGTGCTTCTACCGACTGCAGCTTATAATGGTAACCGGTTCGAGTCGCGCCGGATCAGGTATTCACCCAAACTGCTTGATTCCCGCGATATTGGTCCCGATAAGCCGATGATTATTTCCGATGTGCCACGCCTCAACATCAACGACGGCCCGTCAAGAATTCAGGAGCGGTCAGGTTCAATGAGCGTTCCATCTATTGGTTTTCAATTAGATACATCCAAAACTGGCTTTTGGCTACTGACCCATCAGGCTACGAAATTTGGCGATACGGGAATCAGCATCGAGGAATCACGTGACCGTAAAACTGCCGTGATCAGTCTGACCGTTCCGGTAGTCAGGGAGAATTATCAGTATTCTATAGCTGATAATCAGGCAGCTTCAAAAGACAAAGCCCCAGACTTTAAAGCAGGTGATGAATTTAAATTGAAATTCAGGTTATATTCGTTTCATTCACCTGATATTCAGGGATTGTACAACCGATTTTCCGAAATCCGTAAGGATCTGGTTGGCGAAACCACGATCAGGCCAACGATCCCGTTTTCAGCCTGTTTTGATGTTCAGCAAAACAAATTTAACGAACAAAACTGGGAGAATGAGCATGGCTATTATTCGGTAGGAATGCGTGAGAATTTCCTACAGGATTGGCAAATCGGCTGGACCGGTGGAATGATTTCGACCTATCCTTTGCTCTTCGCAGGAAATGAAACGAGCAAAGCAAATGTGATCCGCAATTTCGACTGGTTATTCCCGAACGGGATATCACCATCAGGGTTTTTCTGGGATTCGGGCGAAAAGGGGACCAAATGGTATGGGGGCGATATCCGCAAACCGAATACAAAAGATTGGCACCTGATCCGCAAAAGCGGCGATGCGTTGTACTACATCATCAAACAACTGATGCTGATGGAGAAACAGAATATCCCCATTAAGCCTGAATGGAAAAAGGGGACCCGGACTGTGGCTGATGCTTTCGTGAAACTTTGGGACAAATGGGGGCAGTTTGGGAATTTTGTCGATAGCCAAACCGGCGATGTGGTAGTCGGTGGTTCAACCAGTGGCGCCATCGTTCCGGCTGCTATGGTTTTGGCTTCCAACTATTTTAAAAATCAGGAATATCAGCGTGTTGCGTTGGCTTCCGCTGAAAATTATTATAAAAATTATATCAAAAAAGGGATTACCTGCGGTGGTCCGGGAGATGCCATGCAAAACCCCGACAGCGAATCTTCGTATGCGATGCTCGAATCGTTTGCACTCCTTTATGAATCAACGCTGGATAAGAAATGGCTTCAAAGATCGGAGGAGATGGCCAATCAATTTACAACCTGGGTGATGCCTTACGACTATGTTTTTCCACCAAATTCAACCCTTGGAAAACTGGGAGTTCAAACAGCAGGAACGGTGGGTGCAAATACGCAGAACAAACATGGGGCACCTGGCATTTGTACCCATTCGGGCATTGCCTTGTGGCGGCTTTTCCGGGCAACTGGTAAAATCGGATACCTTCAACTTCTTCACGAAATTGCTGCGACAATGCCCCAATATTTGTCGCATCCGCTCCATCCGATCGACAAGATGAAAATCGGCTGGATGTCGGAACGGGTCAGTACCACCGACTGGCTCGAAGGGATTGGCGAGCTGATGTATGGTTCAACCTGGGCCGAAACCTCCCTGATGTTGTCGTATATTGAATTGCCAGGTGTATATATCCAACCTGACAAGTCGTTTGTATTTGCATTAGATCATATTGAAGCTCAAATTATTAAAAATACAACCAGTTCACTGACTGTAAAATTTACAAATCCTACCAAAGCAATGGCAAAAGTAAAAGTATTTGTGGAGTCATCTGGAAAGGCATTAATTCCCCTGGGCGAAAATGCCCTTTACAATTGCTTGATTATCAATTTACAATCTGGTGAAAGTAAAGAAATAAAATTCAGGAAATAAATAGAAATAAAATAGAAATAAGAAATTCAGGAAAAAATAGAAATAAAATAGAAATAAGAAACTCAGGAAAAAAATAGAAATATATGGAAATGAGACAGACCAAATTACTATGCGTTCTACTTTTATTGATACCGTTTTTAAATCTGAAAGCCCAGCAAAATGTATCGGAAATGACCGATCCACTGAAGGTTGTTCAACTGATCGGTGACAAGCTGATCCGCGACACCCCTTTTAGGTTTAGTTTGGCACTTCCTGATAACAATCAGTCATTCAATGGATTACAATTCATTGATTTTGGCCGTACTTTTGGAACTTCGCAACCGGCATTGGCTTATGCCTATACAAACCTGACTGTAAACAGCGATATGGAAATGACGATACAAACTGCCCATAACGACGGCTGCAAAATCTGGTGCAATGGCAAACTTGTCTATGTTAAACAGGGCAAGCAAAAACTGGAACTCAAATTTGAGGAGCGGAGCGTTGAAATGGCCGAACAATTTAAGGTTTCGCTGAAAAAAGGGGTAAACAGTTTGCTAATCAAATCAGAAACCTTTGGTAATGAATGGGTAGTTTATCTTCAACCACCGAGCTTAAAAGGTGCGGTTGTTTCGGAGTCTGGAAATTATCCGGGGATAGGTCTCAAAACAGTGCCGGATGTTGACCCGAAAATTGCAGGGCTGACAAACTGGTTGGTGATCGGTCCGTTTGCCAATGCCGATGGAAAGGGAATCGACAAGGCCTATCCAATTGAAAATGAACTGATCTTTGGCAAAATGTACCAAGGAATTGATCATCCGGTTACCTGGACAATTCCAAAATTGGAAGTTCTTGGCGAATTGATCGATCCTTTGCCCTGGGGAACCAATTATACATGGAATTACCACAATGGTGGAGTAGCCTGGGCAATGCAGCAATTGACAGAAGTAACAGGGGAAACAAAATACAACCAGTACGCCACAAACTTTTGTGATTTCCAGATCAACAATTCCCCGTTTATCAAGTACCAGGTAAAGACTTTACGGGCAGTCAACTCGGCGAACAATGGGTTTTTGTTTTCACCACTGCTCGATTTCACCCTTGCGCCGGCACTCCCATTTATTTACAAGCTCCGGAAGGAACCAACATTTGGTAACAAGGAAGCATACGAAAAATACATTGGGCGAATGTTGAAATATGCCAAAGAAGAACAGGTGCGTTTTCCGGGATCGAATATCTACACCCGGCTAACGCCAGAAAAATATACCACATGGGTCGATGATATGTTTATGGGAATTCCTTTCCTGATACAGGCATCCCAATATGCATCCACACCCGAAGAGAAGAAAGTATATTTGGATGATGCAGCAAATCAGACAGTTAAATTTAACGATCAGGTTTGGGACAAGGAAGCCAATTTGTACATGCATGCAAAATATTCAGAAAAGAATGTGAAACTGCCACATTGGTCACGGGCCAACGGTTGGGGAATCTGGGCGATGTCGGAAGTATTGTTGGTGCTTCCAAAGAACCATCCCAATTACAAGCCAATCCTTGAACATTACCGCAAACATGTCGATTCGCTGATCAAGCTTCAGAATCAAAATGGTTTCTGGTTGCAGGTCCTCGACAGGCCCGATTCACGTGAGGAAGTCTCCGGAACTGCCATTTTTACAATGGCAATGGCACGTGGCATCACCAATGGATGGCTTAACGAAAAGAAATACAAACCATTCGTATTAAAAGGTTGGGAAGCATTAAAAACCCAGATCGAACCGGACGGGACTGTCCACAACATCTGCTATGGTACCATGTGCTCCGAAGATGTCAATTATTACATGAACCGTCCGTTTTATGACAACGACACGCATGGATTGTTTGCGGTTTTGTTTGCCGGGATTGAAGTCAGTAAAATGAAAAAACAATTGAAAAATGATTAAATCAATACCGACATCCTGCCTTCTGAATTAACACGAAATTATCGATTGCTAATTAATTTAATAATTTTATTATGAGAGTAATTTACCTGAGGTTTCACGATTATTGGCCTACCTGTTTGCAAAAGCAACTGTTGGGAGGCCTGTTTTTTTTCATTTTACTGTTGTTGGTCCAGACTGCCTGGGCGCAACCAAAAGCTTTAACCATTACGGGTACTGTAAAGGATGCGACAACCCTTCAACCCATCTCCGGAACGTATGTTAGGGTGAAGGGAAGTACGGCGGGAACTGTTACCGATTTTGATGGTAATTTTAACATTAAGGTATCCAGTCCGCAGACAATCTTGGATTTTTCTTTTATGGGTTATATTCCCCAGTCTGTGCCGTTAAGTGGCAGAATCAAACTTGATATTCTGCTGCAGGAGGAGGAAAAAAGACTTGATGAGGTTGTAGTAATCGGATACGGTACGTCAAAACGCAAAGACCTGACGGGATCTGTTGGAAAAGCCGATGTCGAGTCGATGAGACAGGCTCCGGTATCATCAATCGATCAGGCGTTTGCAGGTCGTATCGCAGGGGTTGTGATCACCTCAAACGATGGTCAGCCAGGGGCCGCACCGCAAATAACCATTCGTGGTGGATCAGTGAGTCAGGATAATTCACCACTCTATGTAATCGATGGTTTTCCAGTCGAAAACATGGACATCAATTCAATCAATCCGAATGATATTGAGTCGATGGACGTTCTCAAAGATGCTTCCTCAATTGCCATATACGGTGCCAGGGGTGCTAATGGGGTCATTATCATCAACACAAAAAAAGGTGTTATCAGCGCTCCACGGATTACCTATAGTTTTTCGACATCCGTTCAACAGGATACCAGGCGGATGAAAATGATGAGCCCGTATGATTTTGTGAAGCTTCAACTCGAGCTTGATAGTATAGCGAGTACACCAAGCAATCCTTCTACACGTTTTTCAAGAACTTATCTGGATCAGACGAAAGGTATTACATTGGATTCATATAAAAATGCCCAGGACAGTTATGATTGGCAAGATTTATTGCTCAGAACGGGTATCACAAAAAACCATTCTGTCAATATTACTGGTGGAACCGAGGACACCAAGTATTCCATTTCGGGGAATGTCTTTGACCAAAAGGGGATTATCCTGAATACGGGGATGAGCCGTTATGACGGCAAAATAAGCTTCAATCAGAATCTTTCGAAAAAGCTTAAATTGGCGATCAGTGCTTCATATTCCAGTACAAAAACCTATGGCACCCTTCCTTCTACCGGGAATGGTGGAGGTGTTGTGGAAGGAATGTGGAAATACCGTCCTGTTTCAGGAGTTGGAAACCAGGATTTGCTGAACTCGGCCATTGACAGTACTGCATTTGCCGATTTTAACAGCGGAGCAACAACAACCCTTGGAGACAATACTGTAAGTCCTTTACTTCAGGCTCAAAATGAGTACCGAAATTCGACCAATAACACAGGATATTTGAATGCTTCCCTTGAATTTACCTTCCACAAGTATTTCAAACTTAAAGTTTCAGGCGGTTATAATGCGACGAATGCCAAACGCGAACAATATTATAATTCGAACACACAACAGGGCAACCTTTTTAAAAATACTTCCGGCGCTTATGTCAATACAAATGGAATCAATGCGAGTTGGGGAAGTGCAATTAACCAAAGTTACCTGAGTGAAAATACCCTGAGCTATCGCAATGAGATTTTTAAAAAACAGATACTCGATGTGATGATCGGCTTTACTTACCAATATGCCAATACCAATTCAATTAGTTTTAACACCATCAACATTCCCCAGGCAACAGAATACCTGGTGATGTCATCGATTGTTTCGGGTACCGCCACTGCGCCAGGATCCGGCTCGTCACAATGGCAGTTAGCTTCCTTGTTGGGCAGGGTAAACTATGCAATTTCAGATAAATACCTGTTTACAGCTACCATACGCGAGGATGGCTCCTCCAAATTTACACCGGGTAAACAATGGGGCTATTTCCCATCGGGTGCTTTTGCATGGAGATTTAGCAATGAACCGTTTATGAGTAAAACCAAATCGATTTTAAATGACGGTAAAATCAGACTTAGCTATGGAACGGTCGGTAACAATAAAGTAAACGACTTTGCCTATATGTCTCAATTTGGTTCTTTACAGACCTCTGCGGGATATCCATACAACAATTCTTATCAAACAGGCCTTCAACCCTATTTTTACGGCAATACCAATATAACATGGGAAACTTCAAAGGAATTTGACCTTGGGGCAAACCTTAGTTTTTTTAAAGACAGGATTTCCATTGATGCGGACTATTACCGGAAGAAAACTTCAAACTTCCTGCTTGGGGTTACCTTACCAATGCTGGCAGGATATGGTGTTGGGTCAAACACACAATATCAAAATACAGGGGATATCCTCAATAGAGGTTTTGAACTTACCCTTAATTCGGTCAATATTGCCAATAAAGACTTCCAGTGGACCAGTAGTTTCAATATTGGGTTTAACAAGGGCAAGATTTTAAGTTTCTTTTCAGGTATGGAGGTTCGCCAGCAAGCCTGGGGAATGAACGGAAGCCAGACAGCCTGGATCGCCAAAGTAGGTGGCCCGATTGCTGAGTTTTACGGTTACACCTGGGATGGTTGCTATCAGTACGAAAATTTCGACAAGTTGGCCAACGGAACCTACGCCCTTAAAAATGGGATACCCACCTATTCTGCCGCCATCCAACCCGGTGATGCAAAATACAAAGACATAAACGGTGATGGCAAGATTGATGTGAACGATCAGACAGTTATTGGCCATCCGCTACCTATCCATACAGGAGGTTTTAACAACAATTTTACCTATAAAAATTTCTCCTTAAACCTGTTCCTGCAATGGAGTTATGGAAACGATGTATTGAATGCCAATCGGTTGGCATTTGAAACCAACGGTGGTTATTTTATGAATGGAAATCAATTTGCCACTTACGCAAACCGCTGGACGCCAAATAACCCGACAAATGACATTCCCCGTGCAAGGTACAATTCAAAAACGGATGTGGACAATGTGACACGCGTTTCTTCCAGGTTCGTTGAGGACGCTTCTTTTCTGCGGTTAAAAACGATCTCTTTAAGTTATACTATACCGCAGAATTTGCTGAAAAAAATGAAGATTCAAAATATCAGACTGACTGCATCGGCTCAAAATATTCTGACCCTTACAAGCTATTCCGGTATTGACCCTGAGGTTTCCAACTTCAGGCCTTCAAATCCTGCAAACAGTCCGTTTGGAGGGAACAGCAGTTCAACAACGACAACTTCTGCCAACAGTGGTACAGGATACTCGTTTGTCCAACCGAGCAGTGCTTATACAGCCCTGGCGCCAGGATATGATTATACCCCTTATCCACGCACATTTACCTTGAATTTTGGAGTCAATGTTACTTTCTAAATGTGAAACGGAGAACCATTTTAAAAATTATTGTATGAAAAATATTATACGACTTTTTACTGTTACCCTGCTGATAACACTTGCAGGGACTTCCTGCCAGAAGGATATGAGTTTAACCCCCGCATTTTTCAGGCCTGTTACATTTACTACCGAGGCCCAATTGGACGCCCAGGTTGCATCGGTCTATACGATACTGGAAACAGATCAATTGTATGCACAGGGATTATGGGGCTATAATGAATCAGGTGCGGATGAAGTTTTCAGGACTGGAGTTACAGCCACCACAACCAACCAACCCGCTTTGTACAATCTGTCCAGTTCCGACGCCCCTTACTCAAACCTCTGGAAAATGTTGTACCAGGGCATTGAACGGGCCAATGTAATCCTTTATGTGATCGACAATCCACCGATGGATGAGGCAAAGAGGAAAAGATACAAGGGAGAGGTGATGTTTCTGAGAAGTTTTTATTATTATTTATTGGTTACCCATTATGGCGATGTACCTCTGAAAACACAAATCTCCGATAATATGGGTACCGACTTTAATCTCCCAAGAAGTTCAGTTAAGGATGTTTATGCCTATCTTTTAAAGGATATGATGACCGCCGATACCCTCGTTCAAACCATGACCAAAGCCCAGACTCCGACCCTTGTCACCCAATCGGCTGTTGAAGCTATGATCGCACGGGTTTGTCTGTCCATGGCTGGAAGTCCACTTAATGATGCAACCAAATACAAGGATGCCTTAACATGGGCCCAAAAGGTGATCAGTTCGAATATCCATTCTTTAAATACCACGACTTTTCCTGGTTCGCCAGTTGCAACACCTTATGTTACCCCAGCTTACAGTCGTCTGTTTATCAACAACATGCAAAACAACAGCAACGGCGACAAGAATATAACAGAAGGGATCTGGGATGCTGCTTTTCTTTCAAAATCGAATACGTCAGGAGCTTATAGTGGAACAGGATATTCTGTCACCCAACAATTGGGGGCGCTGATGGGCGTAACTTGTCCCGATGCAACAACTACCTCCATTGTGGGTTATTCCGGTGGTGGATATCGTGTCCTGCCAAAGCTTTTCAGGCTTTTCAAAGCTGGCGATTTAAGGCGCGACTGGGCAGTTGCCCCATATATCTATAAAGGAGCGACAGGGTCAGTCCGCACCGATATTTTAAAGGTTAATATTGCAGGAACAGGTGGTGCCACAGCATTTGCAAATACCTCCGCTACAGGAGTTATTACTTCAATCACTGTTGAAAATGGTGGTTCAGGATATACAACTGCTCCAGCCATTACTTTTACATCTTCAACCGGTACGCTTGCAACCGCTACTGCCGTCGTGTCGGGAGGTGCAGTTACCGCCATCAATGTAACGGCAGGTGGTTCAGCTTATCCCACGATCTACGACCGTCCTGTCGGTAAATGGCGGCGCGAGTACGAACTCAATGTACCACCAGTCAGGCAACAAAATTATACCTCCTGTAATTTTCCCATCATCCGGTATGCCGATGTATTGTTGATGGCAGCAGAAGCTGATTTAAAAGTCAACGGCACTCCAAGTGCCCAGGCGGTTGAATATTTTAACCAGGTTCGCAGAAGGGCCTATGGGTATAGTTCTGTCACAACCCCGGTTCCCAGCCTTGATGTCACCTCCTTCACCTTCCAGGATATTGTGGATGAACGCTCAAGGGAACTTTGCTTCGAAGGGTTGCGCCGGCAGGACTTGTTGCGCTGGGGAATCATGGCACAAGAGATGCAGAAGGTGATCAGCGACAATGCCACCAATTCACCATCGACCTATTTGACTGCCGCCAACTTATCGGCTGTCAATTTTGTGGCCAATCCTTCAAAGTATTCATTATTCCCTATACCGGCCACAGAGCTCGTATATGATTATAACCTTGTTCAGAATCCGAATTGGTAGAATCAGATGATTATCCCTAAATGGTATAATCAAAAATAAAAAAAAGAAATACGATGAAAAGAAATATAATATATCCCATTATCACCCTTTTCGGCTTGATGATGTTTTCAAATTGCACAAAAACAACCGTTGAGTCGCCCGATAGTTTCGACGTAACAGTTTCCAAACCGACCTATAAAGTTGGAGATACGGTCAAATTTTTGCTTTCCGGCAGTCCCGATCAGGTCATTTTTTATTCCGGCGAAGTTGGGATGCGTTATGAAAATACAGAGCGTTTCCTGGGTACAGGCACAGCCAAACTGGTGTTTCAGACGTCGTTACAAAAAGGAGTGTTGACGAACGGCGATTCGCTACGATTATTGGTTTCCACAAACCTGAAAGGGTACGATTCGATCAGTATTGTCAAAGCGACCTGGACTGATATTACAAGCCGGAATACAAAATGGCCGGCTGCCATTTCCACTGCATTCACCACTTCAGATTCGATCAACCTTACAGACTTTAACAACGATTCCATCAATATCGCTTTTCGGTACAAAGGCAAAAAAAGTGCCACTGTGACCCAGCAAAAATGGCTGATGCAAGGATTCTCGTTGGTCAACATCTTACCCGATGGAACAAAAACCGGATTGTTTGCCCCACCTCAAACTGCAGGGGGAACCGCTACCTCCACATTCGCAAATACCGGATGGGTAGAGGCCAGCCTGAAAAACAATACCCTGCCAGGTTTTAATGCCTGGAATGTGGGGACAGCAAACATTTCAGCTGCAAAAGCAGTTAAAAATCCCAACGGAATCACTATCGTCACTGCCTATCCAATCACTTTTGATCCTGGATTGACCACCGGAAATGACGATAACGACGACTGGCTCATTACGTCAAAAGTCAATTTAAAACAGGTAAAGGCCGATTTTGGTGTGCCGATTAAGAATGCTGTAGCTTTAACCCTGACTAAATTCAATGCTGTACCTGCAACTTATTATAAAATTCCGGGTACTTACACGGCAACTTTTGTGGCCTTAAACCTTGATATTGAAAAAACGCAAAAGGTTGTAAAAAATGTTACGTTTACGGTAACACCCTGATATTTGTATGTTCCTTAATATTTGATAATTAGCACGTTGATGTTAAAATATACTTTATGCAAATGATAAAATGTTCTCTGGCGGCCTTTTTGATTTGTTGCAGTTGCATGGTATTAACTGCACAGAAACGTGCTTATTATCAGGAACCTAGTTGGAAACCCCGTGCTTTTCTTCCTTATGAAGATGCCATCAGGGGAGATTTCTGGCCCAAATCGCCAGCGGTTTCCAACCGTTTCTCCGATTCGGGTTTTGCACCGGACCGACTCAGCAATGTGCCTGCTCCCGGTATTCATCCAAGGGTGTTGCTCACACCAAAAGATGTTGACCTTATCCGTGCCAAAATTGCCTTGGGAGAAAAGGCCCCAATGCCATTCAGGACCCTATGGACCAGGGTGGTCAGGTCACAAAGTGCTTTTTATGCACTGGTCACAAAGAACGATAAGCTTGGGAAAGAGCTGGCCATCAATCTGGTCGAAAAGATCAAGGCACTTGAACCCAAACTGGATAAGATGGAAAAAATGCCCGACAGTGAGAATATCTGGGATGTTGAACGCTCCATCGTTGCAACAGGTGAACCTGATCCGCCAACGGAAATATGGGACTTGCTGGATTATGACTACCTGAGTGGTTGGATGTCGGCTACTGAACGGGAATTGACCCGAAAGGTCATTGCCCGGATCACCGCAAGAAGGATTTCCAATTTCCTTTCTGTTCCCGACCATTTTATGATCAACAACCATCAGGGTTTCGGGATGGAGTACATCAGGCTGATGTTGCTGATCGAAGGGGAGAAAGGTTTTAACAAAGAATTGTTCGACCTGTCGTGCAAAAAGGCCAACGCCATGCTTGACTGGTATCTTGACGATGACGGAATGTGTTACGAGTCCATCAAAGGCTGGTTGAACGTTTCGGCATTTACTGCCGTTGGCCTCAGGGATAGGAACCTGCTGAAGCACGACCATCTGCAAGCCAAGATGAATTTTTTCAGGGCCGCCCTTCGATGGGAAGATGGTTCCTGGAAGATCCGTGACGAAATGCGGGCTTCGGCTTTTCATGTCATCTGGATGATGCATTATTATCATCCAACCGACAAGGCCATTGATTTTCTGTACAAAGCCAGCTTATCGACCCATAATTTTCTAACCGATGCAGAAGCCAAATGGCCCAATCCGGTGGGAATTACCAACGAATTGTTGCTGCTTTATGCCGACGATGGAATGATGGGAAAAGAGGGAAAACCTTTGGACTGGAACTCCCAACCGCTGATAGATGATCTTAAACTTCCGGTCACATGGCAGGACAACCAACGCGGCTATGTGGAAACCCGGAATTCATGGAAGAAAGAGGATCTGCACCTCGGGTTTGTTTGCAAACAGGACTTCTTTTATGGCGGCCACGAAGGCTCGGAGAACAACCGCATTACCCTTTGGAAAGACGGTGTGAACTGGATACAGGACAACAACATGCTGGCAACCAAGGCCACTTTTCTGCAAAACATGCTTACAGTGGATGGGAAAGGATGCCACTGGCCACCCGCACCGGGAACCTGGCTCGGCGTGAAGGAATCGACGGATGGCCTGATTGCTGCCGGTGATGGTAAAAATGGATATTCCTATAGCAAGAGCATGCAGGTCCATCCTTTGTATTTTCCGTCAACGAAGATTCCTTACTTCGCACCCTTTTCGGAAGGAAATTTTGATCTGAGCCGTGATATCCAGGTTGCCTTTCACCCCGGAACTGTCAAATACAATGATGGATATGCGCATACTGACTACGGACCGTGGAGCAGTGAAACCCGTCTTGTGGAAGGTTATCGGTTGTGGAACCCCATGCAACAGTTTTATAGGACAGTCCAGTTGGCACGCGGTGAAAATCCTTATGTCATTGTCATTGATGATGCGAAGAAAGACAATTTGCCACATCTGTTCGACTGGAATATTTCCGTACCGCTTAACGTTGAATTGGTTGAAGCTCTCACCCCTGAAATTCAATTCCAGAATACCGATCCTTCCGAATTGAGAATGGACGATCTGATCCTTGGAAAAACAGGCATGGAAAAGGATTTGATTACCGGGAAAGTCAAACCTAAAAAAGGGGATCCCCTTTGTCTGATCCGTGTTTTGTGGCGGAATTCGGAATATGGCTTTCCGGTTCCCCGGTTCGAAAGATACCAGGGCTACAATCAGGTGGTTGTTCCGGCTAAATCTGTATCTCCCGAATTCAGGATCCTGGTTTATCCTTATAAATTTGGTGACCCAATCCCCAAAACAACCTGGAACAAAGAGAGGACAATGCTGACCGTGCAAATCAAAGACAAAACCGATGTTTACCAATTTGGTCAGACGGAGGGTGGACGCACGGTTTTATCGATGGAACGCAACGGGAAGGAGGTTTTGACAAGTGATGCCAAACCTGCACGGCCGGTTCTGCTGGTTCGGGGCAGCCGGTTCGAAAGCAGCGACCTTCGTGATACAAGGGAAGAGGGCAAAACGCCCATCTATCTTGTTGATGGAGTCGAAGAAGTTCAATTGGAGAGGGTTTCTGCTCCGGCGCAGATCCGTTATACCCTTGATGGGTCAGAACCCAGCCAGAATTCCTTGGTGTATGATCGTCCCATTGTCATCAACAAAAGTTGTGACCTGAAAGCCATCGTTTTTCAACCGGAATGGGCTTTTGGAACAAAAAAAAGCGAGGTGCTGGCAGCCCACTTTATCCTGCAAGCTGCTGCAAAGGGGATGACTGAAATTCCAACCGGAAGCCAACCCGGACTTTTGGCTAGGGTATATGAAAAGAATACCAAATTGTACAACGACAAAGGATTTTTTGATGCCTCAAAAGTGATGATGCCCGATTTGTCGAAGGAACAGGCGATCATTACCAATGTGGTCAGAAATTTTTCGCTTCCGCAAGCGATTTCCAAACAGCCATTGGAGCAGCAATGCAAAGGTTTTTACCGTTTTACCGGCTATTTCTTTGCCAAAGCGAAAGGCGTTTACAAGTTCGATCTCAACTCCTGTGGTCCGGTCATTTTGGATATTGGAAGCCAGTCGGTTATAGAACATACCGGTGTTTTTCACCAGCAACAGGCTCACCGCCAGGGGGAAGCAATTCTCGATAAAGGTTGGCATGATTTCGATCTGACGGTTTGCGACCCACTTTTCTGGAATATCAACAGCCTTGAACCTATGCCATTGGAACTGAAGTATACCGTCAACAACAATAATTTTGAAGAGATTTCCGATTCAGATCTAAGGTACGTACCAGATAATAAAATTGCCATTGCACCTGAACCGCAGATCAAATGGCTTGAAGCCCTGCAAAATACGCCAATCCTGGAACCCGGATTTGACCTGCGCTATTTCGACCAGACAGGAAAAAGACGGGACAACGACTTTCTGGATATTGAAGGACGGAAACCCTATCGTTCAGAGAGGGTCAATGTCCTTGAATCTTCTGAAAGTCGCAATACCGTCCGCACCTATTCCGGCTATTTTAAGGCACCAATTTCCGGCATTTATACCTTTCAGTCAGTGGGACGTGTGGGCGAAAGTGCCGGATTGGGAGCCAAACAGGCGAGTTGTCAGAACCAAATCAGGATTGGGAACGAAATTGTCGTCCAACGAGGTGTTTACGGACGAAATCCATCCGGTAAGATCGGCTTGAAAGAGGGGTGGCATCCTGTTTCCCTGCGTTTTGGTCCAAGTGAAACGTCGTGTAAAGTTTTATTGCCCGACGGTCAGACCATTCAACTTACTGGAAACAATATTTTCCGGGAACGGGAAGTAATCCAATCCCCTGTATCCAAATCCGATCTTGATTCTGCCTCTTTGGGAGAAGTAAAGTTCGACAAATGGGATGGGAAAACCGCCTATTTTCCGGTTAAGGCAAAATACCAAATTTGGATCAATCCAAGTGGGAAATTGGTGGAAAGTCCATTGGGCAAGGCAGTTGAAGTACGGTCAGGATCACCCAGAACTACAGAGGTTGATGTAAATGTCTCGCGGGGCGATATGAAACCAGGGATCAAGCTTCATCACCTTAACCTTTGCGACAATGCCCTGACGGTTGCTTTGTGGTTCAAGACCGGCGAAAAAACAGGAAAGTTATTTGGGAAGGAGGGCTACAATGCTTTTGGAAAGGGGTACAAAACCATCTCTTGCAGTATTGACAATGGCCGACTGGTTGCCAATCCGGGTCGGCTGACAGGGGGTAATCTCTTGCCAGGCCAATGGCAATTCGTGGTGGTAACGGCAACGGAAAGCCAGATGTGCCTTTATCTGAATAGCGAAAAAGTCGCCAGCGGTCCCGGTACAAAGGAGATCACCACCGATGCACTCGATTTTTTTCTTGGGCACAATGCCATCCTAGCAAAACTGCAGCTTTTCAACAGGCCTCTCGACGAGAAAGAAGTGAAGCATTTATTTAATGGAGATAAATAATTGTTAATCATCTATATAAGGCATATTTGATTTTTATTCTGCGAAAGATTTATGATGAATAGACTAAAACATATTTCCAGATCTCAAACATTCATAGCTAAGTTGTTCATATTTAGCTTATTGGCGATCTTCAGTGTTGATAGGACAATGGGTCAGAATTCTATCCAACCTACCAAAGGGATAGGCTATTTCAAGTCCCAGGACACAAAACCGGATACAATTATTTATAAAACCGTGGATGGAAAGAAACTGCGTTTGCTGGTGATACTGCCATCCCAGATGGCAGATCAAAAAGCACCTGCCATGGTATGGATCCATGGTGGAGCGTGGGTGGCCGGATCCCCGGAAGGGTTTGTTCCTCATTTACGCTATTCTGCTGCACTCGGCTGTGCTGCATTTTCCATCGAATACCGTTTAATCCCAAAACCGGGGGCGAACGAGCCTGTAACAAATAAAATTACAATCGGCGATTGCCTGGCCGATTGTGCCGATGCAATTCGATACATCCGGCAACATGCCAATGAGTTGGGAATTGATCCACAGCGAATTGTGGTGATCAGCGATTCTGCCGGAGGTCATCTGGCACTTTGCTTGGGAACCATGGATTTGCCCGAAGAGGCGAAAGCCAATGTTGTGATCAATTGCAATGGCATTTCTGATATGACGGCAGAAAAATGGATCAAATACATTTCTCACGGCACAGGTCAGCTTCAGATGGCAAAGAATTTGTCACCGGTCAATTTTCTTGATCCAAAAGATGCCCCGATACTTACAATGAATGGTGCAAATGATCAGGTGGTGACTTCAGCGGAAGCTGAATCTTTTTTTGATTCCTGCAAAAGAGCCGGGATCGACACCGAATATATTCTATTCCCCGACATGCGACATGCCTTTATCGTGACTAATTATACGGCAACTGAAGAGCAGACAGACCGGGCATTGGATGCCATGAAAGCGTTCCTGGTGAAGCGAAAAATTCTAGGAGAAAAACTTTAATGATTAATTTTTCAACCAACAACAATCTGAAATGAAAAACAAAAGCGCAATAATTTTCCTGATTCTGGGATTGCTTTTCATATCTCTATTCGATGCCAAAGCCCAAGTTCAAAACCAAACGGATGGACTGCCATATACCCGTTCGGCATTTTCGTCCGCAACCGAAGCGATAAAAGATTATGTGGCTTTTTATCCTGAAAGTCGTTATGCCTTTGTATATGGGAAGAAAGTAAGATTAAGCGAGACAGATTTGTTGCGTGGTGAAGCTTTCACTGAAAATGGGAAATTTTTCATTCCGGTTTCGTTTGCCGGAATACTCACGCAAAAACAAATCAAATCAGGCCAGATTCCTGTGGGCCTTGAAATTTTAAGTAACCGCTGGGTTTATTCGCTTTCGATACCCAAAATAACCATTCCTGTCACCATTGAGCAAAAAGAAAAGGGAACTGAAAAGTATTTTGCCGTGAACGATTGGGCCAAACAATTGGGAAAGGTCGTTTATACCGATCAAACCGGACTTCTGCTGATAAGCGACAAGCCAATTCTTTATAACGGGAAAAACCAAAAACTATCCGATTGTGTCACAACACTGTTCGATACGCCTGAAAAATTCATGAATCCGGATATCGCAACCCAAAATATTCCGTGTCTGAAAGCCCAGAAAAGATGGACCGAACACGCCAAAGTTACGGCGGAGCAACTAAAGCAACTAGAGAATGGGCCTGAAAAAGAATGGAATACCGTTCCCAGAAGCGATTACGATTTTTCGGGCTTCAATTTTGAATTGCTGGGATCCAAAGTTCCTGCACCCGGGATTTATCCCCGGTTGCTTTTTAGCCCTGAGGATATTCCAATGTTGCAAGAGCAGGTGAAAACCAATAAGTCGGCCATGAAATCGATGGTTGAAATTGAATTTCTACTGGGCAAATCCTGGCTTGACCAGACCTCAAGTGATGGGAAGATATTCAATCTGCTTGCTTCAGGAGATGTGGAAAATATCAGGAGCCAAATGGATCCCGTGGTGGAAGGTCCTGCGGCCTATGCTGTTCCGCGTTTAACAAAAGACCACAAGCCGGTAATTTTCAATACCCACATCAATTACGTCACCAATTGTTTGTCAACCATGGCTTTGTACGCCCTGCTGACCAACAATGACCAATTGGGAAAAAAAACAGCTGATGCGATTGTCACCTATTTCAGATTGATTGAACCCAATGTGGATAAGCACCTCCGGACGTCCGACTCGGAATTTGGAGAAACGTTTGAAGGAGGCAACCATGCAACCACCCACTGGCGGGGAATGCACACTGTCGTTCCGCACATGGACATGGCTTTTGCGCTCGACTTCTCAGGTAAATGGATGAATCCTGAACAGAAGAAATTCATGCAGAACCTGATCGCCAAAACAACCTACGGCCGCAGGACAGGCGGCGGTGATGGTCCTCGCAGGGCGTGGCGGGACATCAATCATGTGACCTGGCACCTCACCCATCTTATTTCATTGGCTGCCATTGAAGGTCTCGAAGGATTTGATCCCGAAGGATATGCCTCCGGCGCCGAACTGACAAAGGATTTCCTCGACTGGGGCATCGATCGCAATGGTCAGGTCTTTGAAAGTAACGGAAAGTCGGGTGGAGGAATCCAATTTGAATTTTTATCGATGGTTATCCTTGCCCGAAGGGGCGATAATCTGTTTGGCCATCCCCATCTTAGAAAACTCATGGAAGCCCAGACAGAGATTACCACTCCCAACGCAGAACGGACTGTCACCAGCGGAACCTGGTCTGGAGGCCCGTTTGCAGCACAAACACTTGGCGAACTCAAAGCCTTTTATCCACAAAATAAATTCAACGATTATCTGCTCACGAATGCCTATCCAACCTTCGATCCGGCAAACTTTAATGCTGAAAGCTACCGGTTGAAACTAGAAAAGGAGGGTCTCAGCAGGTTACGACTTCCCGGACCGACCTACCCTGATATGGTTTTCGGATTCCCTTATATCGCCGATTGGAAAATCACCAAACGCGAAGATTTGAACCTGAAACCCGACTGGGATACGGACGAATACGGAATGTTCTCCTCGTCAAGTGATAAAACCGACAAAGCTGTTTGGATGAATTTGCAGGTTCGTCAAAACAGCTATATTGGAAGTGGACACCACCATTCAGATATCGGCATGTTCCATTTTTCGGGATTGGGTGTAAATTGGTTCACAGAATCCCCATTTCCCAAGGAGTATGACGCAAAATATCACAATCTGGTACTGATTGACGGGATTTCAGAGTCAGACCAGACTCCGGCCAAAGGCGACTATCTTGGAGCTTCTTTTCTGCCTGACGGAGCTGTTGCTACTGCGGATCTGAGTTACGCTTACAATTGGAAATGGTGCACACAGGTCAAAACCTGGGGAGAAGGATTTGCAACATTGGCTAAGGGAGAGCCTTACAAGGATTTTGTTTATGAACTGGAAACCCGTCCGGAAATATTTGAAATTTTCAGGGGAACAACGAAGTATAAAATGCGTCCCTGGTGGGCCACCTCTAACCAGGCGAATTTTATACCGACCCTGCGGACTCCCTGGAATCCGGTGGAATATGTTTATCGCAGTACAGGCCTGGTACGTGGAAGCCACAGTTATGGAATCCTTGTGGATGACCTGAAAAAAGACTCCAAAGATCATCTTTATCAATGGACAGCCATTTTTGGGAAAGGGGTATGGAAAACCACCTTGAAGTCGGATGATAAGAATTCAGTCGTCCTGGGCTACAACAAGGATCTTCAGGGAAATGACTTTAACAAGCCGTCAGCCGCAAAATTGGAAGCGGTGAATCCTGTCAAGGGCACTCCAATGTTGTTGGTGTATTACGCAGGTGCAGGCGGAAACGAAAATTTCAAGGTCGAAATAATGGATGATGGTCCGCTAAACAAGGAGACCCACGATAAATATTGCCGGCTTTCCATCGAACAGTCTTCCGTGCAGGCAAATTATCGTCTGTTGCTGATTCCTTTTGTTTTTGGCGAAGAACTTCCATCCATTACAGAAAAAGAAGGACAGGTATTCGTCCAGTGGAAGGATCAGACCGATATCGTTAATTTCATGCAGGCACAAGATCACAGGACAAGATTTAATGTTGTAAGAAACAATCAAATAATCGTTTACAGTAAATGATGAGAATTTTGACAATCGTTTTTCTTTTGTCATTGGCAATTTCGGTTAAGGCACAAACGCCTGTTAATCAGGTATTCCAGTTCATGCAAAGTGGTAACTGCAAAAGCTGGTCCGACAGTTCAAAAACCGATGCCACCCTCTACTTATGGATTCCTGAAAATTGCAGGAAAGTGCGGGGACTCTTGATAATGTGTTCCAATGTGCCTGAACACAGACTTGTAGGACATTCTGCTATTCGAAAGGTCTGTGAGTCAAATGATCTGGGAATTGTATGGGGTGTTCCTACCTTTATGAATTTCAGGAAGAGCACCTCAAAGGATAACAAAACCTTGAATATGGCCCTTGAGCATAAAACTACAGTCGATTTTTTGCAGTTGCTTCTAAATGGTCTTGCACAAAGTTCGGGTTACCCTGAAATCGCCACAGTACCCTGGCTACCCATGGGAGAATCGGGACATTTGCTGATGGTTGATGCATTGGTAGAATATGCGCCGGAACGCTGTATTGCAGGTATTTGGATCAAGAACCACCATCTGCCACCAAAGAACAGGGAGGTGCCGGCCCTGGTCGTTTTTGGAACTTCACAGGAGTGGGGCCAGGATAAAGAAGATATCCGTACACGCTGGAACGATGTCGGAAATTCGTATAACAATATACTGAACGAAAGGAAGTTAAATCCTGATTGGCCAATTAGCTATGTCATAGACGGTACCAGCGGCCACTTTGATTGTTCCGAACGAATCACAAAATATTTGGCCGGATACATCGGACAGGCGGCGAAGAACCGCCTTTCGGAGGATGGTACTCCAAAGCTAAAACGGGTAAAATTGAGGGATGGCTTTGTCGCCGACCTTCCGGTACCGGGACACGAAAATCAAAAGGTTCTATCTTGTTCAAATATCTCAACCGATGCGACTGCCCTCCCCTGGTATTTCGACAGGAGATCTGCTGAAGAAGCCCAATCCATTGCGGCCATCAATTGGAAGGCAAAAACGCAATTCCCTGGTTTTCTCGGATCAAAGGGGAATGTTCTGCCTTACGATTTCAACGGAATCACCAATTTTACTTCCCTTGAAATGGAGGAGGATGGTATAACATTCAGAATCAAGAGCGTTATGCTCGACAGGATACCGGCAGGTTTTGTGGGTGGAGGAGAAAAACTGGTCAAATCGACAGGGGAGCCTGAAGCCGAATGGTTGTGCGGTACTGTGGAACCCCTTGGGAATGGGAGATTCCGGATCTCCCTTGACAGGACATTCGAAAAGTCCGCCACCTATATCGGCCTTCGGCAAAGAGGGAACGATTCAATAAGAGGAATTTTTGAGCCTGCAGGAATCAATATGAGGGCCATCCAAAACAGCGAAGGGAAAACACAAACGATCACATTTGACAAAATCCCCGATGTAAGGAAAGGGACCCGATCGGTACCATTATTGGCCAAATCAGATTCCGGACTTCCCGTTCGCTTTTATGTCATTTCGGGTCCGGCGATCGTGGAAAACGATAGGCTTATTTTCACCAAAATTCCTCCCAAAAGCCGCTACCCGATAAATGTGACAGTAGCTGCATGGCAGTGGGGACGCCGAATGGAGCCAAAAGTAAAAACAGCTGTAATCGTGAAACAGACTTTCAGGATTACCCCGGATACAAAGTAAGGAACATATAAAATTGGTTGTGCAGATTTTGATTTGCTCAGTATTTTTTATTAGAAAAAGTATAATAATTTGTAAATGAATATATTGAAGACATTTTCAATCATTGCTTTAACAGCCGGAATCTGGTTCTCTTGTGATCCTGACAAGGGAAATTCCGTGGAATTTGAGCAACCAATTGCCGGACGAGCCCAAAAACAGCTCGAAGCATTTATCCCCAAACGGTTAAACAATTTTTCACCAAAAGGCGAGTGGATAGGTCCGGAGCAGTTCAAACAGAACCGCTCACTTGAGCCGTTGGCGCTAAGTCATGCATTCCTGGAATCCGGCAATCCAAAGGCCGTTGAACAGGCCAATTATTACCTGTCGAATGCCAAAAACCTGGAGTGGCACAGGGGTTGTTTTGTTTTGCTAAAATACCCCAAACTACTTACGGAAAGCAGCAAGAAGAATATCAGAACTGTTTTGGACAGTATATCAACGGAATACCTCAAGCCAAGCTGGGATTTTGTTGGCGTGAACGACAATTTCCCCTCAATGGCCACCTGTGGTTGTGCATTGTATGGCGAGATTTCAGGCAAAAAGGAGTTTACTACTGCCGCTCTGACCCGTCTGCTGAAATACAAGGATCAACTGGTTCGATCGGGCGTTTGTTCCGAATACAGTTCGCAAGCCTATTGTTTCCTGCAGATTGAAGGAATGGCCATGCTATCGGAATACACCTCGAATCCGGAATTGAAAAAGCTGGCTCTTGAAGTAGAAGCATATTATTGGTTTGATGTTCTGGGCCATTTTTATCTGCCAGCCCGAAAAATGTCAGCTCCCTATTCGAGAGCTTATGCCTGGGATATGCGTGGCCAGGGACTGACCTACTCGATGCTGGAACAGGTCATTGGAAAATACCTCCCCTTCCTCCAACTTGATGATTATTATGACGCTTCCGAGGAGTGGATTAAATGCCGCAATGCTGCTTGCTATGGTATAACCTATCACTGTCCCGAAAAATATGTTCAGCAACTGGTTAACCGAGAATATCCTTATTCGTTCATTGCAATGGCCGATGGTTCTCCGAGTTCAGACGATATGGAGATGGCACTTCACAATGTAACGATGCAGAACCGCAAGTCGTCGGATGATGATGGGATCATGGAATACCCTGCCTGGCAAACCCGCCTCGAAACTTATATGACACCCAAATATTCCATTAGTACCTCTACCGTACCTTTCCATTCTGGAGCGCAGACAGAGAATTTTCTGATTGTCTATCCCGGGAAGAACCTTAATCAGAATTACAGAAACACGGCTACTATTTTCTCGCGATTGGTTCTCAATGAGGATGAGACACTTGAAAAGGCAACTGATGGCTACGGCGATTATGGAATTGTTTTTAATGAAAGGGGGCGCCGGATGGCAATTCAGGATAAAAATACCGCAATGGTCCTATACAAACCCAAAGGAGATTTTTGTACAGATGTTAAAAGCCTTAAAACTTCAATTTATATTCCCGATAACGGGTGGATGAAGGGGGGAAACCCGCTGGACGAGATCTGGATTGGAAACAGTAGAATTGCAAATGTAGCCTCATTATCAGATAAATATGAAACTATTTATTTGAAGGATGGTGACGTGTTTATGGCTTTTAAGCCCCTTGTGCCAACATCGCTTCCTGTACGAAAGGCATTGTCAATTGATTTTAAATCAGGCTATACTATTCTGTCGTTTTTTAACTACGAGGGTGAGCCCCGGAACTTTTCAAAACGGGCTTTTATGAACACAGGCAACGGCTTTGTCTGCGAAATTGCCTCATCGGATGAATATGCCTCATTTGAAGCGTTTCGTGAAAAAATGTCAAAATCAAAAATCATTGACGAATACATTGAAAATGTCCATTCCCGCAGGAATGCAGTTCGTCATACGAGGTATGAGCGTGAAGGTTTGGTAATTGAAAACGAATATAGCCCTTGTTCAGAAGGGATCAGGTATTCAACGGTAAACGGGCATTATATTTCAAAACCCAGGATGCAGGTCACTGGAATAGCAGAATATCCATTCGGGAATAATTAACAATTCATTATGAAATACTATTTGGTAATATCAGCATTGCTTATTTCCCTCCAATTGTCGGCCCAGAAGTTTAATTATGGGGCAGCTTATTACCCGGAACAGACTGATAAGGAACAGATTGCAAAAGATGCAAAGCTGATGCGCGGGGCAAATTTTAATCTGGTCCGCATGGGGGATTTTGCCTGGTACAACATGGAACCAAAGCCGGGCATCTATTCTTTCGATTGGTTGCAATATGCCGTAAATGAATTGGCAAAGGAAGGAATCTCATCAATGCTTTGTACACCAACGGCAGCAATCCCCAAATGGATGTACGACAAGCATCCTGATATGATGCAAGTTACTGCTGATGGGCAGCGTAAGCCATACGGAAAGCGGCGTCACGCCTGTTTGAACAATGAGATGTACCGCCAGTACGCCAAAGATATCACAATTGCTATGGCCAAAGCGTTCGCAGGGAACAGAAACATCATTGGGTTTCAGATCGATAATGAATTAGGGGCTGAAGAACCCTATTGTTATTGCCCGGTCTGTCAAAAGCGGTTTGCGGAATGGTTAAAGACTAAGTATGGAAAAATTGAGACGTTTAACAAGGCATGGAACACAACCTTTTGGAGCGAAACTCTCGACGATTTCAATCAGGTGTGGCTGCCGCGTAAAGGCGACAATCCTTCTGCATTTCAGGACTTTCAGATTTTTAACTCCGATTGCATCATCGATTTTTTTAATTTGCAAAGAGATGCGATCAAGGCAGTTACACCCAATGTAAGGGTTACCCACAACATATGCTCCAGCGGATTTCTCTACACCCTTGACCTTTACAAACTTTCCCGGACATGCGATTTTCTGTCAATAGATAATTATCCTTACACCTGGACACTTGAAAACGAATATGGGAACAAAACCGCTGTCAACTATACCCCGGCAATGGCATCCCTCGCTTTATCACAAATAAGAGGGACAAAACATGCTCCTTTTATCGTAACCGAAGCCCAGATCGGACGGACGGCGGGTCTGCAAAGGAATATGCTTCAGCCAGGCATAGTAAGGCTTTGGTCACATCAGGAATTTGTCCACGGAGCCGAAGGGATCTGCTTTTTTGCATGGCGTACCTTTTCGGCAGCACATGAACATCTTATTAGCGGGGTTGTTGAAGCAGACAACGTTCCCCGCAGAAAATACGATGAAGCCAAAAAAACAGGCGGGGAGATTCAGAAAATCTTTTCAGTCACTGGTCAGTTGATGCCGGATTCGAAGGCTGCCGTAATCCGTGATTTTCATTGCGACTGGGCCTTTGAAGATGGAAGATTTTCAGGCGATTACCGCTATATGCGGGGTGTATTTGCTTATTATTCAGCATTGCGGGAATTGTCAGTTACTGCAGATATTATCTCCCCAGATGACGATTTTAGTAAGTATAAGTTGATTGTCGTGCCGGCACAGGTGGTTGTTTCGCCCGATTTCGGCAAAAGGCTGCAACAGGCAGCCCAGCAAGGCGCGACAGTCATCATTACTTGTATGACGGGATTGCGCAACGAAAACATCCGAAGCCTTGGAACCATGGTTCAGAAAGAGATCTCTGAAATGGCCGGAATTGAAATAGAGGAACAACAGTCTCTGTTTGCCCAAAGGTCAACATCCCTGTTAATGGAGGGGAAAGATTTCAATTGTGGTTTGTGGCACGATCTTTTTCAGCTCAAAACGGCCAAACCTATCGCATTTTACAACAGTCAGTTTTTTAAGGGACAACCGGCAATATCGCAAAACAGCTTTGGAAAAGGCAATGTGTTTTTTGTAGGCACGGTTCCCCAACAAGAGGTAGTATCTTTGGTTGTTCAGAAAGCCATCGACCTATCAGGATTACAACCTTTAGTCCGGTCTGCAGATCCCCTGGTTGAGGTGACCGAGGTTGCTTCTGTAAAAACTGGAAATCGTTACATCTATGTTCTCAATTTCTCAGACAAAGATCAAAAAGTAACCCTTCAGAAGTCAATGAAGGATTTTAATTCTGGAAAGGAATATTCAACTGAGATTGTCGTGCCTGCAATGGATTACTTGATTCTTCATCAATAATGCGACAGGAAAAAAAACTTCATTCTAAAATCAACATGAATGGAATTGCGACTGGAAAGGAGTTGTTTGCCATGTTGTTTGCCGGGGATCGAAATCCACAAATTGCAATAATTAAATTGTTATTTTTGAAGTATTAAACACAAAAGCCCTTGAAAACTTTCGTTATAATTTTAGTTATAAGTGTATTATTGATCTCGGATATTGCTTATTCACAACAGATTACAGTTGTCTCAACTTCCGCCGCAGGTGACAGGTTGGCATTGAAAGAAAAGGTTGATTTTGATGTGAATCCTGTGCCATCTAAAGATCCAATGCTTTCCCTGGACAAAAATGAAATCCTCGTTCAACCTGATTGGAAGTTCCAGCGGATGGACGGTTTTGGTGCCTCTTTTCTCGAAGCCGGGATGATTTGCGCCAACTCTTTGGATATCAAAAAGAAACAAATGCTCTTTGAATCCTTGTTCGACACGATCCGGGGAGCTGGTTTTTCGGTCATGAAATCCCCGTTGGCTGGAAATGATTTTATGTCGGCAGGTGGATGGTACTCCTACAACGATACGCCCGGTGATGTGGACATGAAAAACTTCTCGATCGAAAGGGATTTAAAACCCAATGGGTTAATTTCTTATATCAAAGAGGCTCGTAAATACGGAAAATTCCTGATCCAGTCGCCCATGGATTATCCTCCCGACTGGATGCTCACCATTACCAACGAAAAATCAAAACAGGATGTCGACGAAAAGTATTTCCCGGCTTTGGCAAAATACTATTTGCGCTATATTCAGGAGTATAAAAAGGCAGGAATCAATGTTGATTACATGAGCCTTTTTAACGAACCTGGCATCTATACCAAAATCAACTATTCAAAAATAGCCGCTTTGCTGGCCGACCATGTCGGACCTCTCTTTAAAGAAAACCAGATCGATACGAAGATTCAAATGTGTGAATCCAACCACCGGTTGTATGGTTGGAACTATTTCCCGCGGGTCCTAGAAAACAAAAATGCTGCCCAATACATCGGAGGACTTGCCTTTCATGGTTATGACTATGGCCGCAACTTTGATAAAATTGCAGCATTAAAGCTGAACTATCCCCAATATCCAATCTGGATGACAGAAGTTTGCCATGCCTATGTTTGCGGATATCCCAAAACAAAACCTTTGCCCAACTACGATTATGCAGACGGCGATTTTTGGGGAAACGAAATCATCTCTGATCTCGAATCGGGTGTTTCGGGGTGGATCTACTGGAATATGGTTCTGGACGAAAAAGGTGGCCCCTGGTTGGTTTCCGAGGTACACGGCGATCCTGAACAAAATGCCCAACAACCTGTGGTAGTAGTGAATCGGACAGATCAATCCATTCATTACACAGCAATCTATTACTATCTTTCCCATTTCAGCCGGTATGTCCGTCCGGGTTCTGTCCGTATCGGAACTTATGAAAACTTGGATGGGATTAGGGTGATTGCATTTTTAAGTCTGGAAAACAAGGTTGTCTTGCAGGTCCTTAACAGTACCGACCAAAACAGGGATGTAAAAATCAGAATCAATAACCGGCGGGCAAGCCTGACCATTCCGGCTGCCTCGATGAATACTCTAATATGGTAAAAACGTAAATATAAAGACTTTGTGAATCTTAGTGACTTTGTGCCTTTCCCGAGAGTCGGGACAAGCAGTGGCGTGATGGATTTCTGCCACCAAGACACCAAGGCACAAATTTTCGCAAAGAATAAAGAATTAAAATGAATAGATATTTCAAAATACATATATTATTGAATATTAAAGGTTTAAAATAAGACTAATGAATACTTTACCAACTATCGTTCTCTTGCTCCTGATCTCAGGATTTGTATCCGGCCAGCAAAAAAACACCATTTTCTTACCCATAAAACTTTCCGATCAGGAAATAGCCGTTGTTTTAAAGGATATCGAAAAGACAGACGCCGAATACGATCAGGCAGTCCATTTGGTTAGGTCAACCCAATCGGTTCACTACCATTCAGATGTAAAACAGGAAACCAAAGTTCACAGTACGATGGGATCATTGAACTATGCCGTTGCCCTGCTCGATTCGCGGAAACCTGAATTCAGGGAGCGTGCCTTTGATGTGTTGCGTGCCGTTATCGCCCTTCAGGACCAGAACCCCGCTTCAAAAACCTGTGGTGTTTTTCCTTACACGCTCGAAGAACCGCTGGCAACAAAAAAGTCACCTGCCGATCGCAACTGGGCCGATTTCTGTGCCGTGCCGATCATCAGCATCATCAACAACCACAACGACATCCTGCCTTCCGATCTGAAGGAGAAAACAAAAAATGCGCTTTTACTGGCGGCCAAAGAAATCAGGATGCGTGACGTAAGGCCCGATTATACCAACATTTCGCTGATGGGATTGTATGTTTGCTACATGACCGCCGACATGTACAACGATCACGACCTGATGGTTTATGCCCGTGACCGCCTGAAATCTTTTTACGACTGTACCCTCCTGAACAAAGGGTTTCTTGAGTACAACAGTCCTGCCTATTTCAAATTATCATTGGACGAAGTGTTGCGTTTAAAGGAACATGTTATCAACCAGGAAGATAAAGCCAAGCTGGAATTTATTTACAACACAGGCTGGAGCATCGTCGCAAGGCATTATCACCAGCCGACAGCACAGTGGTCCGGTCCTCATGGAAGGGCTTACAGTGTTTTATTGGCCCCAGCTACTTACAATTGGCTCCACACCTCCTCAAGTGGATTGGTCAATCCTGAAATTTCAGGTGGTTTTTCCAAAGACCAGAATCCAATTTTAAAGCACCGGATTCCTGAAAACCTGCTACCCTACTTTACCAAACCGAAATTTCCGCGAATGGAAATCGACACCTTTATCCGTGGCGGACAGAAAATCGAACTCAATCCGATGGTCTCTTACCAGGTAAGCGACAAAGGGGTTTGGATCACAACCAAGGAGATCATTGGGAAATCCTATCTTACGAAAGATTTTGTCTTGTCATCGGCAAACCAGTCGTGTTTGTGGAACCAGCGGAGGCCATTGATTGCCTATTGGGGAACTTCTCAAAAACCGGTCTCCTTGCAGGTCAGGTTTCTGCACGATATGTATGATTACGCTTCCGCCAATATTTTCTGTTCCCAGGATTCGACCCATGTTTTGGGAGCCATCAACTTCACCACCAACGGCGGCGACAAACATGTCACCATTGATGTGATTAAAAATGGGACAATCAAAGCGACCGACCTGAGGTTAAGGTTCGAATTCACAGGTGATTTAAACAGCATAAAATTTACATCCACCGACCTAAAAAATAGATTGGTCAACGGCACATCTGGCAAGGTAAATTTCAGGATCGAATTGCCTGTTGCGAAATTCGGGGATTACAAAGGTCCATTGACAACCGGCGGCGATGAGAAGAACAAGTGGATTGATTTTGTGATCTATTCGGGAACTGAAAAGGAATTTAATTTTGAAAAGATCCAGGAAGCCATCTTTGGATTTTTAGTGTCCCTGAATGACAAGGTAACCAATCAGTCATTACCCGTAAAAATTCAGGAATCAGAGGATTATATGAATTTGTCGTGGAACGGTTTGAATGTTAAGGCACTCAAAAAACCTTATTCCGAGAAGGTCTCGCTCGTTTTGAAATAGTACTTAAATCCATTAAAATACAGTTGTATCTCCTAATATAAATATTTCTGTTATGACGCTAAAAGTCAGATTATCATTGTTCTTGTTTCTTTTCATCCAATGGGGAGCCTGGGCTGGTATCCAAATCAATATCAGGCAATTTGGTGCCATCAATGATGGCAAGACCTTAAATACCCTGAAAATACAAATGGCCATTGATAGCTGTTATCACATGGGTGGAGGAACCGTGGTTTTCCCGAAAGGAAATTACCTGACCGGCACAATTGTGCTAAAAACCAATGTGACCTTTGATTTTGAGGCTGATGCAGTCTTGCTTGGCAGCCCAAACTTGTCTGATTATAAATTAAGTGACTCTTTTCTGGCAGAAAAAAACAAGTATGTAAATCCCAAAGGACAGGCACTGATTTATGCATTCGGTTCGGGAAATATAGCCATTACCGGTCAGGGAACGATTGACGGTCAGGGTCAGTATTTTGAGGCGATGTCACGACAGGAATCGATACCTGTGTTCAGAGGCGAAGCCGTCGCGAAGAAGATTTACCCTCCGCGACCAAGATTAATAGAAATGATCGGATGCAACAATATCAATATCAAAGGTGTTCAGGTTAAAAACTCACCAAGCTGGGGTATTCATCTGATTGGCTGTGAATCTGTATTCATTGATCAGTTGCGGCTCGATTCACATGTGAGGCCGAACAATGACGGCATTGATATCGAATCCTGTAAAACTGTTTTTATCTCTAACTCTTCCATTTACAGTGATGACGATGCCATTTGTTTCAAGAGTAGCATCGAAGGATTGCCTGTGGAAAATGTAGTCGTAACCAACTGTATTTTAAGAAGCAACTGCGCGGCAATAAAATTTGGGACACCTTCTGCTGCAGGATTTAAGAATATTGCAATTTCCAACTGTACGATTTACGATTGTGCTCAGGACGCAATTAAATTTATGGCGGTTGATGGTGGAATCGTTGAAGATATTAGCATATCAAACATTACCATGCACAATGTCGAAGGGCCAATATTTATGCGTCTTGGAAATATGGGGAGGAAAGTGCAAATCAATGGATTTGAAGCTTATCAGAAGAATTCAAAAGAGGACTCTCCGATTGGTGTTATGCGAAAAATCCGTATTTCAGGTATAGTTGCAACCATGAAAACAGTTAATATTCAGGACTCTATGCTGAGGGTTGCCTGGGATAAAATGGCAGTGCTGGGTATTCTGGTTACTGGTATTCCCGGACATTATATCGAAGATGTAACATTCAACGACATACAATTGATTTATCCTGGCGGTGGCACCAAAGAACATGCCTTAAATAAAGTGCCTGAAGATGTGGCTATGTATCCTGAACAACATTTCTTTGGCATACTGCCATCTTATGGGGCATATGTTCGTCATGCAAAAGGGATTGTATTTAATAATGTCCGGTTTAAATTAGCCGGTCACGATTTTCGTCCGGCAATTGTCACCGATGATGTTGAAAATCTGGAGCTTGTCAACGTGAGTGCCGAAGTTGACAAGGAAACAGAAGCTGTTGCCAGAATGGTGGATACCAAAAATGTACTGATCAGCAATTGCCGTTCCTTAAGCAAAACCAACGCCTTCCTGAAGTTGGAAGGGAAAAAAAGTGGTGATGTGTTAATGCTTTCAAACGACTTCAGGAATGTAAACAAACCTTATGTTTTGGATAAATTTGTATCTTTGAAAGAGGTTACAATTAAGTAAATTGAGCTATTAACGCTATTATATTTAAAAATCTATGAATGTTAATTTTTCACGCTCCTGTTTGATTTTTCTCCCCCTGCCTTCATGCCCGAATTCCGGTTATCGCGACGAACATATTCAACCGGAAGCCTGTTACAGCCTGGGACACGGAAAGGAATGGATGGCTTTGATTTCGACCATCATTACTTCGATAAACCAGAGAGTTAACTGAATCTCATTTTTGACAAACAATAATCAAAACTGTTATGAAACATCGATTAATAATATTGAGCTTGTTACTATGCATCTGCTTTGATTTAAAAGCTCAAAATCAGAAAAATCTAACGCTCCCTTCCAATTCGGGAAAAGAATTGCTGGCTGAGGAACGCCTGAATTGGTGGCACGAGGCGAAGTTTGGGATGTTCATTCATTGGGGACTTTACTCGCAACTTGCCGGCGAGTGGAAGGGCGGATATTACCAGGGTATTGGCGAGTGGATTATGTATAAAGCCCGCATACCGATAGCCGAATATGAAGGCGTTGCCAGTCAGTTCAATCCAGTGAAGTTTGATGCTGAGGCTTGGGCACAACTTGCACAGGATGCTGGGATGAAGTATCTGATCATCACCTCGAAACACCATGATGGTTTTGCCATGTTTGGTTCGAAGGCTGACAAGTTTAACATTGTGGACGCAACTCCTTTTAAACGCGATCCCATTAAAGAACTTGCTGCTGCCTGCGCCAAACGTGGAATCAGGTTCGGCGTTTATTATTCGCAGGCCCAGGACTGGTCAGCACCGGGCGGCGCAATCTGGGAAGGCCCGCACGAATCCGATCCCGTTTGGAAAGTACCCCAGTGGGACCCGAAACAGAACGGTGATTTTGACAACTACTTCGATACGAAGGCTCTCCCGCAGGTACGCGAACTCCTGAGCAATTATGGGCCAATCGCGGTTATTTGGTTCGATACACCGCTTCGTGTTATGAACGTTGAGAGGGCAGCGAAATTGGGAAAGTTGGTGCATGAGTTACAACCTGATTGTCTTGTCAGCGGGCGCATTAGCAGGGAATTCAAGAGTGACTATGAATCGGCTGGTGACAATGAAATCCCGGACCTTTCCCGTTCGGGCGCGTGGGAAACCCCGGCCACATTGAACCATACCTGGGGCTTCAAGAAAAACGACCACCATTGGAAGACTCCGGGGAATATCATTTTCAAGCTTGTGGATATCGTCAGCAAGGGCGGTAACTATCTGCTCAATATAGGACCCGATGGAGAGGGTACCGTCCCACAACCCAGTCAGGACGTTTTACACGAAGTAGGACGATGGTTGGCAGTTAACGGGGAGGCGGTCTATGGTGCCAGTCGCACCCCTTTTGGCGCAGAGTTTGGCTCGCCTACCAAGGAGAAGAACTCAGGGAACGCACCTGCTAGGGAATGGCGTTGTGAGATTTGTGGAGCCACCCAGGAACAATCGCCACTGTTCGAGTCGAACAACGATTGGCGCTGTACCACCAAGCCAGGTAAACTTTATTTCCATCTTTTCAGGTGGCCTGCAAATGGCATGTTTGTTATTCCTCCCATTAAAGAAAAGGTCCTGAAAGCGTACCTCCTTTCCGATCCGAAAAAATCAGAACTGAAGGTAAGCAAAACCAATACAGGCATTTCCATTCCATTGCGATCCAAAGCCCCGGATTCAATTGCTTCGGTAGTGTGCCTGGAACTTGGAAAATAGAAATTGTCATCAAATTGACTTTAGACAAAAATGAAAATGAAAAGCAGATCCCTTTTAAAAATGAAAAACAAATAATTCTCGCATGAAAAATTATCTTGGGTTTATACCTCTTTGTATTATGTTACTGGCTTGTTCCCTGAGTGGCCAAAGTCAACCTGCAAAGTCGAAGAGCCGTGATATTAAACATCATATTCTACTTCGTTCCTCCTGGCAAACCGTTAATATTGGCGACATTGCCCATTCGCCAGGAGTTCTGGCACTGTGTGAAAAACACCTGCCCGACGTTGAAGTCCGGTTGTGGGCAAGCAATGTGGGAGATGGCGTAAAAGAGATGATTCAACGACGTTTTCCAAACTTACAAATCATTTTGAGTTCGGATACCCTGGCCTTAAAGAAAGCCTTTACAGAATGTGAATTTCTGTTGCACGGTTCCGGACCCTATTTGGTTGCCGACAAAGATGTTGATCGTTGGATCAAAGAAACCGGTAAACCATTCGGTGTGTATGGAATTACATTGTCTGAGGCCCCGGCTGATATTGTCAGGATTCTAAACCAGTCAAAGTTTGTCTTCTTCCGCGATACCGTTTCGCTCGAACTGGCAAAAAGCAAAGGGATTAAAGCACCGATTATGGAATTTGGTCCCGATGGGGCTTTCGGCTGCGACTTACGAAACGATGCGGGAGCGCTTAAATTCATGGCTGAAACCGGCCTGGAAGAAGGAAAGTTTTTATGTGTCATTCCTAAATACCGCCGTACCCCGTATTGGGAAATCCCAAGCAAGAATACGGCTTTCAATGAGACAATTAACAAACGGAATCAGGAAATGAAAGAACACGACCTGAAACCTTATCGCGATGCCATCATTGCCCTTGTTCGTGAAACGCCGATGAAAGTGTTGATTTGCCCTGAAGATATGACTCAGGTGAAATTGGGTAAAGAAATGTTGTATGATCCGCTTCCCGAAGATGTGAAGAAAAAGGTGGTTTGGCGCAACCGGTATTGGCTCACCGACGAGGCTTTGAGTGTTTATGTGCGCTCGGCAGGTTATTTCGGACTGGAGCAACACTCTCCTATCATGTTTATTGGAAATGGTATTCCGGCCCTGCTTGGCCGTTTTGAGGAACAGACGAGCAAAGGTTACATGTGGCATAATATTGGTCTGAAAGATTGGTTTTTCGACAGCGACAAAAAGGATCAGATGGATCGGTTGACTTCGACGGTGCTGTCGCTGGCAAAGGATCCGAAGGCAGCCCGCCAAAAGACCCAAAAAGCCAAAGAGTTTGTTGAAAAAAGACAAGCCGAAACAATGCAAATTGTAAGGAATTGCCTGAATGCCGGAAAATAGATTTAAAATGAATAAATGAATTTGTCGCGGAATGGTTAGAATGTCAAGGCATTCACGAAATCCTTTAAGGAGAGGGCTACTTTGGTGTTGAAATGATGGTTGCTGTAGGGCAGTTGCCTGAAGGCAAGTTTTTGGAATCTGGTTTACCCCAAATATAAGTTTACCTTTTCAAATTATATATTTTGCCTATTAATTGCTTTTAATATTTAATCAGCATACATTTGAGGAAAAATTTATTAAACCGCTTTATGTTATGGGTTATTATAAAAGCAGACAATAATGGAGGAAGTTGAAAAAATTGTTGAGGAATTAGACATAATAAAGCAATTCTACGGGTATTTCGGAGTATTTGTTGTTTTGTTCATCGTAATTGGAGGAACTGCTCTTTGGATATTTTTAGTAAAAAGAGTAGAAAAGATTGCAGAAGAAATTACCGATAGGAATTTAAAAAAGTTTCAATCTTCATTAGACAAAGAATTAGTAAAGTTTAGTGCAAAACATCAAAAGCAGATCGATGCAGTTCAAGATTGCTACCAAAGATTTCAAGAATTACAATCTTTGGTAACCTTCGTAGTTAAAGGAGAAAAATTTACAGCGCAAATGCAGCCTGATGAAGAAATCGAATATCTTACAACTTATCGCTTAGAGTTTAGGAGAAGTTATCGTAGAAACAAAATTCTGTTCCCGGAGGAATTAAATCACAAAATCGAATCGCTATTCCCTGAAATTGATACATTCATTGAAGATTATATGGGTGGACTAATGCCATGTATTTCTGATGAAAATACACCAGAGGAGTATCGTGATGAATATTTAATAGCTGGAATTTGGCCTATGGGTAAACTTGAACCGACACTGGAGAAGATGGATGAAATAAACAGAGAAATTGAACATGAGTTTAGGCGAATATATGGGACAGACGAGAAATAACAACTGAACTGATACAGATTTGCAATCGGTGTCTTTCAGATGTTGAATTATCAATTCCCGGACAAATCGAATAGACTATTTATTTAATTTGGTTTAGTTTATTCTGGAGAAAAACATTAATAAATATTAAATTTGCCTGATATAAATTGGATTACAAATCCGTACAAGCGCAGCATCAGAAGATCAAGCAGGTTGGCAAACTGAAAGATTATGTTATTATTTAGAGATTCAGTAAATTATAAGCATCACTATATGATTTAGATTTATGGAAGAAGAATACTATGAAGGGGAAAATGTAACTTTTGAATCCCATTATGTAGGACATATAAGGCATGAACTTACGGTAACGGATGACTACACGGTAGGATACTTGATTGGATCTTTTCATCTAGAATATGGTCATTTTAGCGGTCTTTCATTTGGGGAATACACATACCTTATATGTGATATTACTGCGGAAGAGATATTAGTAGAAGTAATCAAGGATGAAAGAGGAAGAGAATATTATGTCCCAAGTAATAAAAAATCTGATGGTTGCTTATTAAGCGAACTCCGTAATAAAGAAATCAAGCTAAATGAAATTCTCATTATTTCTGAAAAAGCACCAAGGATTTCAGGGGTGAAGCACTTGCTTCGATCGCTGGCAGAAAAGGCAAATTTATTTACTAAAGAAAAGGGGCAAGAGTTAATACCATTCAGAAAAGGTGAAACATGGGGATTTTCTGACAGAAATAAGAATATCCTGATAGAGTGTATATATCATTCCGTTACCAGATTTGTGGAAGGAATAGCAGTAATTACAAAAGGTAATGATATTCACCGGATTATAAGGGGTAAAGATTGTGTTACTGGGCAGAATTATCAAAAAATATTTATAAATGAAAAAGGTAAAATAATTTATATATGCGAGGAGGATGAAGAAGCTGAAGCATTCCATGATGGAATAGCTAAAATTGAGTCTGCTGCTAATGAAAATTACATTTACATAAATAAAAATGGAGAAATTATTTTACGTTTAAAAGATCATTATTTTGATGGAGATAATCGAATAAGTTACAATGACTTTCTTGAATTCCAAAGGGGATTAGCTATTATTTGTCAAGACAAAAAATGGGGCTATTTTGATTTACGAACAAAAGAATCGATACCTTGTAAATATACTCATGTCCTAGTATTTAATGAAGGTTTTGCTGGGGTTGAATATGGGAAATGGGGATTTATAAATCGAAAAGGAGATTTAATAGCACCTCTGAAATATGATAAAGTATATAGTTTTAGTGAAGGAATTGCCCGTGTTGAGTTAAATGGAAAAATGGGCTTAATTAATAATACGGGGAAAGAGATTATCCCGTGTAAATATGACGATATCTTAGAATTTAGTGAAGGTTTGGCAGGAATAAAAAAAGGTGATAAATGGGGGTTTATTGAAGCCTCTGGCAAAGAAGTTATTGAATGTAAATACGAAAATCTTTCTTCTTTCAGTCCTGGTACTGCCGGAGTTGTTAGAGAAAGTCTGGATCCTCATGTATTGCCTTTAGATAATTTTGAATACTTAATTAGAGGAAAACTATTTCGGGAATCCGATGTCTATGAGGAATATAGAGACGATGACGTTTATTATTACAAATATGATAATGTTCTGACTTTCCGAGAAGGAGTTGCTAGAGTTCCTATCAATCATAAATGGAGTCTAATAAACAAATCCGGTAAGGAAATCATAGCCTCGCGTTTTGATGATATCAGATTTTTTTGCGAGGGCTTTGCAGCAGTGATGTTAAATAATAAATGGGGATTTATTAATAATAAGGGAAAATTAATTGTTGATTGTAAATATGACGAGATATCCGATTTTAAAGAAGGTATGGCTCGTGTAAAACATAATGGTCAATATGGATTTATTGACATTTTAGGTAAAGAAATCATTGATTGTAAATATGACGGTGCTGGATCTTTTACAGAAGGCTTTGCTATCGTTAGTGTAAAGCTAAAAACTCCTATTGTTGGCAAGCATGGATCATGGGTTAGTAGCGCATATGGTTTTGTTGACAAATCCGGTAGAGAGTTACAGTCTTGTAAATATTATGCGGTAGATGATTTTAATGAAGGGTTTGCAGCGGTTAAAGTTAACGAAAAATGGGGTTTCATTGACAAATCTGGTAAATTGGTAATTGAATGTAAATATGTTTATGTTGATGTATTTTATGAAGGACTTGCAGAAGTAATGACTGAAGTTGGAATGCTTGCCTATATTGATAAAAATGGGACTGAATATTGGGAAGATTAAAACAGTATAGATCGAATTTAAACTCACGATTATAAACCCCTCCCCTAAAAATGAGGCTTGCTGATTACAAACGAGGTTGATAAGAATTATCGATCCAAACTGGATAATCCGGATCATCCTGACTCGTGGCGTCCCCAAAAAATTAAGGTTCACTTGTGGTATTTCATAACAGTCCCAACAGCTGCATTCTGACTCTCTAAAATTCAGAGAAGAGGCAAAAGAATCCAGAGCATGTTGCCAACCTTAAATTTGCCTTTTGGGTATGGTAAAAACGGCACAAAATAAACATGGAATTTTTTTTTATGGAAACCATTCCAACAATTCTTTAAACTTTGTGGCGCACTCCACAATTTCGATCATCAACCTGCGTTTACCTTGCGGCGCATTGATCATTCACCCTCCCAACAACATTCTGATTGCGCCGCTGGTTAATGGGTTATTTATTTTTCTACAATACCATAACACCTAAGGTGTATTGATTAGTGCAAAGAGTAGAATTGGATTTTCGATGCTTGATACCCTTAGGAAACCGTTTCAAAGTCCTTCGATCTTCGCTTCCCCATAGGGGAACCCCAATAATAACCCCGGGTTGCATGGTCCCAAGCAAAAACTAATTCAATACACAGATCTTTTGGGGACCGTGCCACCCGGGGAAAAGAGACCGCGCCACCTGGGGTAACGACACAGCAGCCAAACCGTCCGCGATCGAAGGTCTGGAAAAGTGCAAAGCTCCCTTCGGACGGGGGAGGGTAAAACTCTTTAAAACTTTGTGGCGCACTCCAAAATTTTGAAAGATCTTACTTTTGAAATTGTCATTGCGAATTAAGCTATTCTATATTAAATGGTTAGCAGTTTTAAAATGCTTAATGAAGCAATCCCATGTTTGAAGCACCTTCCAGAACATTGTTTTTGGCACAGTGCTTCTTAGTTTGGGATTGCTTTGTCGTGCAGATAATTATCTTTTAGAATTTGTATTATGCCGCACTCCGCGCAATGACAGGTTCTGAGGTTGAAAGTGCGGTTATGTTGTTTGGGTTCTTCATTCAACTTTTAAAATGTTGTGGCGTACTACGCAATCTCGATCATCAACCTGCTATTACCTTGCGGCGCATAGATCGTTCACTCTTCCAACAACTTTCTGATTGCGCCGCTGGTCAAGGGGTTATTTATTTTTCTACAATACCATAACACCTACGGTGTATTGATTAGTGCAAAGAGAATAATTGGATTTCCGAAGCTTGATACCCTTTGGAAACCATTCAACATCCTTCTACTATCACCGCCCTGAAGGGGCAGTATAACCTAATCCAGGGCAAGCGGTCCCGAACTAAAGCATTGTCAAAGCTCAAGTGCATCTGGGACCGCGCCACCCAGGGTAACGACACAGCAGCCAAACCGTCCGCGATTGAAGGATCGATAAAGAGGAAAACTCCCTTCTGACGGGGATGAAAAGCCATTTAAAACATCAGTGGACTCCAAAATTCTGATTCTGGCAAGGTAATTTTAAGGATCGAATTACCGGTTGTGATATTTTGGGATTACAACGAGACATTAACAACCGGCGGCTATGGGTTTGATGACACCAAAAAATATTTTATTTAAAGATCCTGTTTGCCGTTTTTGAGGTATCGTTTGCCGATTACTTGTCGCGATTGAACTATGTTTAATTTCCAATTTCCCATTTGGGCCAATATACAGGTTCCGAAATACCAAATCTGAATTTTTGTTACTTTTACAAAAAAAAACGAATATGCTTACAAAGACCGCTGTTATAAATACAATTACCAGATTTCCTGATCATTTTTCGATTGATGAGTTGGTTGACAAAATGATTTTACTTGACAAAGTTGAAAGGGGAATTAAACAAGCCGATAATGGTAAAGTAATTTCTGAAGAGGAACTTGATAAAAAAATTGAGGAATGGTCAAAATAGTATGGACTGATCAAGCTGTTGCAGACTTGAGGGACATATTTGATTTTATCTCAAAAGACTCAAAGCGATATGCTGATAATCAAGTTAGGAGAATCAAAACCAAAACGATAATTTTAAAAACGCGACCTGAATCAGGTAGGATCGTTCCAGAAATTGGGATCAAGGAGTTAAGAGAATTAATCGAAGGTAATTACAGGATTATTTATCGCATTTTTTCAGACGAATCCATAGAAATTTTGGCGGTTCATCATTCTGCCAGAGATTTTAAGAAAAGAGAAATAGAATAAATTACGCGGCCACAATCAATAGGGCTTTCTATTGGCCACGAGTCATTTACTTAAGATTTAGACATTTACGGCGAATTGCCCGAATTTAATGATCAAAACACAAGAAAGAAATAAGGCGTACACGCAAAACCTTGTAGGCATGGCGGATAATCCAGATCATGTTATCCCCCTATAAATTTCCTGTTTAGTATGGTAAAAATTGGCATAAAATAAACATGGAATTTTTTTATGGAAACCATTTCTACAATTCTTTAAACTTAGCGGCGCACTCCACAATCTAGATCATCATCATACATTTACTTTGCAGCGCATTGATCGTTCACTCTCCAAACAACCTTCTGATTACGCTACTGATTGATGAGTTATCTATGTGTTCTACAATACTATAACACCTACGGTGTATTGAATAGTGCAAAGAGTAAAGTAGGATTTCCGAAGCTTGATACCCTTTGGAAACCTTTCAAAATCCTAATACGGTCAATCCCCTGAATGGGGAAAACCGTGAATAACCCTGGGTAAGCTGTCCCGAGCAAAGGCCAAGTCAAAGCTTAAAAGACCCTTGGACCGCGCCACCCGGGGAGATGACACACCAGCAAAACCGTCCGCGATCGAAGGTTCGGAAAAGTGCAAAGCTCAATTCGGACGGGGGAGGATAAAACTCTTTAAAACTTTGTAGCGCACTCCAAAATTTTGGAAGATCTTACTTTTGAAATTGTCATTGCGAATTAAGCTATTCTATATTAAATGGTTAGCAGTTTTAAAATGCTTAATGAAGCAATCCCATGTTTGAAGCACCTTCCAGAACATTGTTTTTGGCACAGTGCTTCTTAGTTTGGGATTGCTTTTCCGATGGATCGGAACAAGTCGTCGTGCAGTTTATTCTGATTTCAAAAGGTGATCGGTTCCGCACTCCGCGCAATGACAGATCCTGAGGGTGAAAGTGCCATTATATTGTTTGTGGTGTTCATGCAACTTTTTGAAACCTTGTGGCGTAATCCACAATTCCGATCTTTAAACTGCATTTAACTTGCGGCGAAATGATCTTTCACTCTTCCAACAACTTTCAGATTGCGCCGCTGGTTTATTGGTTATCTATTGCATCTACAATACCATAACACCTACGGTGTATTGATTCATGCAAAGAGTATAGTTTGATTTCCGAAGCTTGATACCCTTTGGAAACAGTTTCAAAATCCTTCTACTATTACCGCCCTGAAAGGGCAGCCTATCCTAACCCAGGACAAGCGGTCCCGAACTTAAACATTGTCAAAGCACAAGAGCATCTGGGACCGCGTCACCCTGGGTAAAGAGGACAGCGCCACACTGGGTAACGAATCAGCAGCCAAACCGTCCGCGATCAAATATCCGGATTAGAGGAAAACTCCCTTCTGACGGGGATGAAAAGCCATTTATAACCTCAGTGCAATCCAAAATTCTGATTCGGGCAAGGTCGTTATCAGGATCGAACTTCCGGTTGTGATATTTTGGGATTACAACGGGACATTATCAACCGGCGGCTACGAGAAGAACAAATGAGCGATTTTGTGATCTATTTGGGAACCGAAAAGAATTTAATTTTGAAAGGTTTCAGGAAGCCGTCATTGGATTATTGGTATCCGTAAAGAAGGTGGCAACCAAACAGTAATCTCCTTTAAAAATTAATGAATCGGAAGGTTACCTGAATTTGTCATAGAATGACCTGACTGTAAATGCACTAAACAAAACCATATTCAGAAAAGCAGCTTTGGTGTTGAAATAAAGGTCAATGTGGGGCAATTTTTAAAAGTCGAGTTTTTGAGCGTTGAAACATCAAGATTATCAGGACGATATAGCAAACATGTATTCGGCTCATTTAACCAAATAAGTTTCTTGAAAATTTCGAGGCCGTTTGACAATTTGTAAGGAATAAAACTTATTTTGCAAAAAAATAAATGACGGTGATTACCGTACATAACTGCCCAATTTGAACGTTATTGAGTGTCTTTACCGTACAGATAAATGAGAAGTAAATGTTCTATATAGCAGGAGATTAAAACTATCAATTGAAATAAATTTAAATATTTTCCTTAACGAATAAAAAAAATGACTGTTTGGCATAATAAAGACATCAAACTTTTTCTCGTTTTAATACCATTCATCAATCTTGCCAATTATTTCATAACTTACAACAATGTAAACCTGAATCTTTATTTTTTCATTACGCTTTTTATTGATACACTACAGGGATACCTGACATGGCTGATTGTCCGGTACGTTATCATAAAAATGGAAAAGAAGTCGCCCTTGATCAATCTTACCTATCAACGTCTTTTCTTACAACTTTTTTATACCTGTCTGTCAGGTCTGATTTTTATCATCCTTGCAACTGAAATACTAAATGCATTGGCCAAGGATAAACCAGTTCCCCTAAATTTTTATCAACTTGATATTTGGATATATGCTATCTGGATACTAGTGGTCAATGGCATTTATATTGGAATGTATTATTATTTGATCTGGAAAAATTCTGAACAGAAACCCCAAACTGAGGATACATTAAAAGCCGATGGAGTCAGTGTCAAAGTAGGCAGTAAAACCATCAAAATTGCCCTTAATGATATTTGCGGATTTTATGTTGAGGGTGGTGTTACCTATATTCTTGACAACAAAACTAAATCCTATATTCTTGACACTTCACTGGATAAGCTTGAACAAAAATTATCTCCATCCTTGTTTTTCAGAATTAACCGGAAGTTCATTCTTCACCGAAGTTCCATCTCTGCTTTCAGAAGGATAGAAAATAACAAATTGCTTATTTTGACTTTTCCCGAAAGTAACCTTCCAAAGGAACTCTTGATGAGCAGGTTGAAAGCACCGGATTTTAAAAGATGGTTTGAGCAGGATTCGATTCAGCTTTAGAGTACACTTCAACTCCGAATCCGACACACTTTACCCTTGCTTTAAAGTGAAATCCGATACACTTTAACTACAAATAACCTGGAATTTAATGTTTTGTCATCGGCGGGAGACTATCTTTGCCGAAAATCTTTATGCGTTTTCAACCATGACAAGTTCCATTTTTAAACTCCTGCTCATTGTTTTTGTACCTATCCTTTGTAGCGCACAATCCGATTTTAAAATCAAAGAAGCAAAGATTGACAGCTTGTTGAAAGCACACATCAATCACAATGGGAAAAGACCTGTGCATAATTTTCTACTCTATGTCAGAAATGAAAAAACAGGTTTTGAATACAACCATGGCATTGGAACCATTGGAAGAAATGAAAAACCCATTGATGAAGAATACCATTACAACGTGGCCAGCATTACCAAAACTTTCGTGGCAACCATCATTCTTCAATTGGAAGAAGAAGGCAAACTAAATACGAAGGATAAAGCAATGAACTACCTGAAAAATGTGGATTTCTTAAAATTTGATCAAATACATCTGATAGATAAGAAGTCGTATGCCAGTGAGATAACAATAGAAATGTTATTGCACCACACCTCTGGAATTTCGGATATTTTTACAGACGCAACCAAACGGTTCAATATCAGTGTTCTGCTTCATATGAAAAGGCAATACACTACTGAAAGGTTTATGAACTTGTTTTTTAAATACAAAATGAATCAAAAGCCTTTTAATAAACCAGGTGTGGGTTATCATTATTCCGATGTAAATTATATGATTCTTGGTTTTATCATTGAACAGGTCACAGGACAAAGTTTGCCACAAGCTATTCGTGAACGGGTTTTAATACCATTAAATATGGGGAACACGTATTTTGAATATTACGAACCCGAACAAGGTAATGGGAAGCGGATTGACGCTTTCCTTAACAGAATAAACATGACTAAAAACGTCAATACATCCTATGAATGGGGAGGTGGTGGATTGGTTTCCACGACAAAAGAAATGGGTATCTTTATTAAAGCACTTTTCGACCTGAAACTTTTTAAAAATGATGCAACCCTTGCAAAAATGAGTGATATTTCTGAAACCGGAAAATTCGGACAGCACTATGGGATGGGAATCTATAGATGGGAAATAAATGGCAGAATATTTTACGGGCATGGTGGATTTTATGGCTCGAAGTTAGCTTATGATCCAATCGATAAAGTTACTATTTCGGCAAATATCGGACAGGCAAATGCTCCATTCGATACTGGTAAAGTAGTAAATGAGATATTGAACATAGTAAGTAATTCAGATAGCCATCAATAACAAAAATGAAAAAACTATTAATAGTATTGTTTTTTATAAGTTTTAAGGCTTTTAGTCAGAAGTCAGAAGCCACTGATCGTTTTTTAATGAACCTGCCTTTTATTGCTTCGGTAAACTTCCAAACTATTGCTACACCATTTCATAACATAAAAAATAATTCCCGGAATCTCGGAATAAAAATCGGGACAGAAATGACGTATAACAAGAAAAGAGATATCCTACAATCTTTCAACATTGGTTATTATAGAAATCGATTGAACGGAGATGGGCTTTATATAAACAGCGAGTTCATATACCGACCTAAAATAGTTAAGCCCGTTCACATGGAAATCAAATTAGGTCCAGGATTAGCAGATGTCTTTCTTCCCACACAACCATACGAACCAGACGGAAATGGGAATTGGAGTAAAGCTACCAATTTTGGGAAATTAGCAGTGCAGGTTCATGGAGGCCTGGGGATTTGGTATCAGTCTATTGCGACTAATAAAATTAAGATTTCCCCTTTTCTTCAATACGAAATTGTAGGAATAATAGCTTATAATGAATCTATTCCTGTGCTACCGACAACCGCAATTAACATAGGTTGTCGAATCAATTTCAATCACATAAAATAAAAACCATGCAAAAATATTGTCTCTATATCTTAACGATCATGCTCATTGTTTCATGCAAAAAACTAGACCTCTCGAAACCAATAGTTAGTTGCAGTGGCTCATTACAATCTTTTAATTATAGCAAAGCACAAAAGCTCCAGGAAATCCTTGTTAAATACACCAAACAGGGAATACCCGGGGTAAGTATGGCAGTAAAAACTACAACACAGGAATGGGCAGGGGCTTCAGGTTTTGCAAAAATAGAGGACCAAACCTCAATGGAAATCTGCAATTTGCAATATGCTCAAAGTATTGTTAAATCATATACAGCTGTACTCGTGATGATGCTCTATGAAGATGGAAAGATAAATCTGGATAATCCTATAAAAAATTACCTTCCGACTTCAATTTCCAATCATATCACAAATAGTGATAAAATAACAGTAAAGATGCTTTTAAATCATACATCAGGAATTTTTGATTATGCTTACGATTATTCTTATTCCGCTAATTTACTAAGCAACCAGGATGAAATATTTACTTACTTAAAGTTGCTTAGCTATGCCTATGATAAAAAATCAGAGTTTGAACCCGGCAGCAAATATTCATATTGCAATACCAACTATCTATTACTTGCATTAATGGTAAATGAAATAACCGGAAAAGACCACAGTGTGATGATGACAAATTGCATATTTAAACCTTTAAAGCTGACACACACTTTTTACAAAAACGAATCTGGCTATCTAAATTACCCGGAACTTGTAAATAGTTACTTAAATAGACGCAGTGACAACAAAATCGAAAATGTAACTATGACACAAGTAAATAATGTGATTTCCATGATTGGTGATGATGGTATTGTAGCAACTCCAATGGACTATGTATATTTTCTCGATGGACTAGTTCATGGAAAGTTGTTGAGAAATGAAACGCTCGATTTAATGCGCAATTGGGTTAATGATAAAAATGGAAAACCAGTTTATGGACTTGGTTTAGCTTACAGGACACAAAATAACAATTGGGGTTATGGTCATGGAGGAAGTGGTATTGGAGCTGGTGCAATTCTTTTTTATTTCCCCGAAAAGGACGTGACGATTTTCGTAGGTGTCAACATTGGAACGCTTATAGAAGGTCATTATAAAGTTTTGTATGACAACATGAAAGATGAATTATTAAACATTGTATTAGAGTGAAATATGCTCATATACTGCTTGATTATTAAATAAATAATGATAGAAAAAAAGAGGCACAAAAATCCGGTGCAGGTTGGCCCACCATTATTTTCCTGGTTGGTTTGTATCGATATAATCTTACTTGAAATCATTTCTACATCTCATTAGACTTTGTAGCGCAATCCAAAATTTTTGGAAGATCTTTCTTTTGAAATTGTCATTGCCTCAGTCTATAAGGCACTTACACCCTTTGGAAAAATGCACTCACCGATCAGTTCTTTTTGTCCCGGAAATTTGTATTTTCGTAGGTTTTCAAGAAATTAAAAACAGATGATTATGAATATGACAACTCAAATAAAAAACAGCTTGATTTCGAGAATAAAAGATTCTAATGATTTGAATTTTCTTAAAGCACTTCAGACAATATTTGATTCATCTGAACAGTCTCTTTATCAATTATCTATTGAGCAGAATGATTCAATTCTGAAGGGTAGGGAAGATATTAGAAACGGTAATTATATTGAGAATGATCAATTAATGGCTGAGATGAAAAAATGGCTTACTGACTTCAAATAAAAGTACCCGGGTTATTCCAATGAAAGTATATTTGATTTTCTATGAAATACGTCAAGACCACATTCAAATAGTTTCATTTTGGGACAATAGACAAGATATAAGCAAAAGACAAAAAAAATAATCGAGGTTATCGTTCCAAAGTAGATAATCCTGATCATATTGACTCCCCTTAAATTTGCCTTGTGGATTTGGCACAAAACTGGCACAAAATAACATGGATTTTTTTATGGAAACCATTTCGACAATTCTTAAAAGTTGGTGGCGCAACCCATAATTTTGACCATCAACCTGCCTTTACCTTGCGGCGGATTGATCTTTGACTCTTCCAACTACCTTCTGATTGCGCCGCCGGTTGATGGGTTATCTATTTGTTCTACAATGCTATAACACCTACGGTGTATTGATTGGTGCAAAGAGTAAAGTTGGATTTCCGAAGCTTGATACCTTTTGGAAACCGTTCAAAATTCTTCGATTTTCACTTCCCTGTAGGGGAACCCCAATAATTAACCCCGGGTTGTATGGTCCCAAACTAAAACTAATTAAATGCACAGATGCTTTTGGGATCATGTAACCCGGGGAGAAGGGACCGCGCCACCCAGGGTAACGACACAGCAGCAAAACCGTCTGCGATTAAAGGACCGGAAAAGAGGAATTGCCCTTTCGGACGGAGATGAAAAGTTTTTTGAAACTTTGGGGCGCAATCCAACATTTTGATTCCGCCAAGGTAAAATTCATGATAGAGCTCCCAGATGTAACATTCGGGATTTTCAATGGGAACCCATCTGTTGGTGGCGATGAGTAGAACAAATGGATCGATTTTGTGATCTATTTGGGAACCGAAAAGGAATTTAATTTTGAAAGGTTTCAGGAAGCCATGATTGGATTTTTAGTATTTGTAAATTAGGAGGCAACCAACCAATCATCTCCTATAAAAATTCAGAAACCAGATGGTTGCACGAATTTCTGGTGTGGAAAGAACTGAATGTAAAGGCACTCAAAAAAACATATGCAGAAAAGACAACTGTGGTGCTGAAATAAGGGTCAATATTGGGCAATTTTTAAAAGACGAGTTTCGGGAGCTTTGAAACATCAAGACTATCAATGCGTTATAACAAATATGTGATCGACTTATTTAACCAAATAAGTTTCTTGAAAATTTCGAGGCTGTTTGAAAAATTGTACGAAATAATTCTTAAACTGCACAAAATAAACAACGTTGATTACCATATTTGGCGAACCAATTTTGGAATCTTATTGGGTTTACTGATGTTATTTACGAGTTTGCAACAAATGTAAAAAACGACAACCAGGCCATTGCAAATTTCAATGTCGGAAGCCACGAGATGGAAGGATCTTTTTGTTCATTTGATATCTCTTTGTATGATAGGGATTTACAATTACCTGCATAACCTGAATTGACAGACAAGAATTGAAGCACAGTTGAATTATCCTTTAAATCAACCGATTGGGGAATCCGCAGAGGAATCACTTCATTGAAAAAGATACCGGCCAATTTTTGTGTTTGTCCGATTTCGTGTCCCGCTCCAGGTTCTTCGGCAAAAGTCCATAATGCCCCAACCCTTCTATTGATTGAAAAAATCCCCTTCAGGATGTCTTTCCGCGACTGTAAGTCTTTTTCACCTGTAAAAATAATGCCGGGTACATTTCTGGCTTGTTTTGAACCTAGTGCGGTAAAGTAAAATCCACCCTTGTTAACAACAAACGCAATCACCTTTTCAGGTTTCCAGTTTACAAACTCGTAGTTAAATTCCCCTCCTGCTGAATGTCCCCATAAGACAAGGGGAGCATTCGCCAATTCGGGAAAACCTGCTTTCATGGCAAAATTGGTTAATGCAGTCAAAAGTGCTAGTCCGCTTCCCTCTTGGGCATTGGCGTAATCTTCGACCTCCATGTCTTCATGAATGCGATCTGTAAAATAACAACCCAACAATGCAAAATGGTGTTTTTGTGCAAGTTCCTGCCAGAACAAATCACTGACCAATCCCCTGCCATCGCCGTTTGAACCGGGCACAAGAACAATGACACCTTTGATTGTTTTGGTTTGATCGGGATACCAGAGACGAAAGGCTGCTTTATCAAAGTTTTTCCCCGAAGGAATTGAATCATTTAGGATTGCCGCCCTGATTTTCAGAGTTGGGATCAAAAAGACCAATGAAACCAAAAGCACAAATTTTCTCATCTTATTTCGATTTCCCGAATTTTTGGGTTAAAAGCATATTCACAAAGTCGGTCAATCTTAAAATACCCTCCCTTGAGTCAAAATCGATTTTATTGGATTTTATGAAATCTTTAATCACGTCCTCCTTCACTTGCCGGACCTTGAGGATGTTTTTCCTCGTGAATGGAATATAGTCAACTCCATCTAATGAATAGAAATACTCTTCGGTTTTCTGAAGCAAAATATCTTCCGTTGGTTTCAAATCCAATGTACGCTTACCCAATATTAAAAAACTATATGAATCTGAGGCTGCGCTTCGGTTTACCGATCCCATGGCACCTTCCTTTCGGATATCCTGAATTTTGAGGCCCCGCTTCAAAAAGACTTTGAGCGGACCATTTTGAATCAGTTGCAGATAAGCCTCATGATAGTAAAATGTATCTTGCGCCACAACAATAGAAACGATTTCCTGCTTTTTGGCAATCAACAACGTATCTTTCGAACTGATAAACTCAATTTCACCCGACAAAAGATTAAAGTTAAAAAGACAAGGGACAATTCTGTTGTTTTGAAAAAAGCCTTTTCCCAGGGTAAACTCGGGATAAAGGTATCTTTTGGACATGGGGAAATAATCATTTAGGTTTGTACCAGCCTTTACAATAACAGGTTCGAGCTTTTGAGCTGACAACCAGTTATTTATAAATACAACCAGGATAATCACAAATAAGGTTCGTTTCATTTTAATGATCTTAAATCAATTTTTAAAGTTCTAATTATCAACCGCCAATCATAACGGTAGGGAATCCCCCTGCTATTGTACCACCATGTGCAGTGGTATCACCCATTCTGCATGCAGGTTTACCGCAGATCAGCACAGTGGCTGAACCTTTCACAATTGAATCGGGTGGGCCGACGCAAACGCAAATGTCGCCCAGAACTGCGGCAGGCACTCCACCAATAAGTACAGTGGGAGTACCGGGTCCCACAATGGGTCCGCCAATGTGCGGAATAGGAGGAAGGCCCGGTGTCTGTATCGGGCAGGTGTGCATGTCTGTTAATCTTGCTGCTGGAGGCATAATATATTATTTAGTTGATCATGACAATTCCACCTTTGACCGTAGTTGTTCCGGAAGCCGATAATTCAGCTGTTGCATTCCCTTTACCGGTAAATCCGACCTGGGCAGTTGCTTTTACGTTCAATCCGTTTAGAACTATATCTGATTTGGATCCAATATTTACATTGGAAACAGAATCAATAATAACGTTTCCCTTTGATTTCAGGATGATATCTTTGGACGAAGATAGGGTTATTCCGCTTGAATCGAGGCTCAGCGTATTTCCATTCTGATCGGATAGCTGAATGAACTTTCCTTCATCGCTAATAACCAATTGGTTATTGCCTGGTGTCTGGATGGAGATGATCTTCTTTTCCTCATCAAATTCAATCTTTAGCTTCTCACGGGTTACAATGGCTTTCTTCTGATTCTGTTCCGTGCGGGCATAACCTGGAGTTTGTTTGCTGCCAATAAGGCTTCCGAGAATCACCGGACAATTGAGATTCTGGTTGAAGAATCCGACCACCACTTCATCTCCGGTTTCTGGAAGAAAAAAGCTGCCAGCACCTTGGGTTGCATAAAGGGTTGCCACCCGCGCCCATAGTTCTTTCGTACTTCCGTCGGGCCAGGGAAGCTTGATGAGAATGCGGTTTTCATTGAGGGGATCATTGCTCAACTGCCTGACTATCCCGATAACCATTCCTGCTGCTCCGGGCACTGTTCCTGTAATAGGTGTAGATACCACTTCCGGTTGGGTGGTAGTTTTTGAGCTTGAAACTTTTTTTGTTGCGGTTTTTTTTGCTGTCATCTTATTTGTTTATTCAAGGGAAAAAAGACTCAATTGGGAGTCGTCCAAATTGACTTTACTCTCTTTTTTGATTGGTATTTTTCTCTGTTTGTCCATGTTACATGAAGAATTATGTTGAAATGAAAAGTATTGTCAATACCTTTATAGAAATATCCTTTGCTACCTTTTATCGTCCACTTCAAAAAACACTATTACCCATTTTTTATTCAAACTGTCCCGTAAAAGTAAAGATCTTTTCTGCAATAAATTATGTTATTCCGGTTTTTCTGTGAGGCTTTTCACAAATTTCGCAATCACCTTATTCATTGCGTTTTCCAAATACTAGAACACCACTTTCCCCTAATAATGAAAATCAGCTTAAAAACATTTTTTTGCTGTTTGAGTCGGGCAACTCGTAAAGTCCCTGTCGCTGGTGGTGGTAAGTTTCATGCATCCGCCGGTAGGGGCAGGTTGCTGCCGTGCAGTCGTTTTAATAAAGAATAGATCAAACCCATTTTATTAAAAGCTCCTTTAAGGTTATATCTTTAATAAACTCTATAACAGGCACATCATACAAATCCCGATCAATACCATTCTGGGTTTATAAAATCAATTTCGCCGTTGCGAAGTGTGCCTGTCCAAATTTTGTAACCCCGCCTTAAAAGTTCAAGATATTGAAAAACTGTATTTGTTCGGGCAATACGCCTTCTTTTTGTAAACGATTTCTAAACAACTCCAACAGTGTGGATTTGCCCGAACGGCGTAATCCTGTTACCACTTTGATTATATCTTTGTCCTTGTACGACAATAGTTTATCATTATATTGTTTTCTTTCTATCAAATTTTTCATAATACAAAGATAAATCAAAATTATCAAAACTTGCATATTTTGCAAGTTTTGATAATTGACGGTGCTGTGTTTTTGTTATTCAGGGTCAATTTTATTTGTTTCCAACTATCTCTAATATCGAACTTTCACCAGAATGATAAACCCCTGATTTCCAAATTTATTGAGATAGGTGGCTGTGATGTCCTTTGATAAATAAGTAATCAAAAAACTTGAAAGAGATTTAATTGAACAACTAATCCCTTAACGCCTGACCTAAAACAACTTTCGTGGAAATATCAACATATACCGTAATTGGCCCAAGCAATTCATCATAGGTGGTGTTGAAGCGCACGGCATAAACACTTTTTTGGTTGTAAGTCGATTCACTCACAGGTGCTTGTTTCCAATCAACAATAACAGTTAATTTTTCTTGTTCACTTAATGAATTCCAGGCAATTTCCCTGATCTGCAATTCCGGGATTGCTTCATTTTCCTTTTTGCAATTCGAAAAAATGGGAATCAAGGCTATAATTAATATGATCAGTTTTTTCATGGTTTTTAAAATTAACGTTATTCCATCATTAGATGCTTTGAATAATGGATGGTTGCGTTCTTTACTGGTGGTATTTTACCCTTGCACCAAAAAATTGCCTAACTATAAAACCCCAATTGTTTTAATTCCATTTCCCCCTTGGGCAATGAAAATCTTTTCTTTGCTAATCATAAAACGTATTTACCACCAACAGGGATTTAGACTCTTTTGCTTGCAATTGGAATTAGACTTTTTTATCTGATCATGTACAAAAGAAGATCCGCTGTATGTAATTAACATACAGCGGATTTGTTATGATTGACAATTGCTTTTTAAGGCTTTTATTTCACCTCTTCAAAATCAACATCGGTAACATCACCATCGCCTTTTGGGCCTTGCTGCTGTGAACCTCCACCCTGAGGTCCTGCCTGACCGCCCTGGCCTTGCGCACCGGCTGCATTGTACATCTCCTGAGAAGCAGCCTGGAATACTGTGTTCAATTCTGCGGAAGCTTTTTCAATACCATCCATATCCTGAACCTTATAGGCCTCTTTCAATTTGCCGAGAGCTGCTTCGATCGGCCCTTTCTTGTCGGCCGGGATTTTGTCGCCAAAATCTTTCAATTGTTTCTCGGTTTGGAAGATCAAACTATCAGTATGGTTCAGCTTTTCAACTTTTTCCTTCGCCTGTTTATCAGATTCAGCGTTTGCAGCAGCTTCGTCCCTCATCCGCTTGATTTCGGCATCGGTAAGACCCGTCGAAGCTTCGATCCTGATTGACTGTTCCTTATTGGTTGCCTTATCTTTAGCGGTGACATGCAAAATCCCGTTGGCATCGATGTCAAAAGCAACTTCGATTTGAGGAATTCCACGTGGTGCCGGTGGTAAACCATCAAGATGGAAACGGCCAATGGTTTTATTTCCCTGTGCCATAGGACGTTCACCCTGAAGAACATGGATCTCAACTGATGGCTGGCTATCAGAAGCTGTTGTAAAGGTCTCTGCTTTTTTGGTAGGGATCGTTGTGTTGGCTTCGATCAACCTTGTCATAACGCCACCCATAGTTTCGATACCTAAAGATAGTGGTGTAACATCAAGCAACAATACGTCTTTTACTTCTCCTGAAAGGACACCTCCCTGAATTGCGGCTCCAACGGCTACAACTTCGTCCGGGTTAACTCCTTTTGAAGGTACTTTACCAAAAAGGCTCTGAACCTTCTCCTGGATTGCAGGAATACGGGTTGAACCTCCTACGAGGATCACTTCGTCGATATCTTTGATGGTCATACCAGCATTTTGTAAAGCTTTGCGGCATGGTTCCATTGTTGCATTGATCAGTTTATCAGCCAATTGCTCAAATTTGGCGCGGGTAAGCGTTTTAACAAGGTGCTTAGGTATCCCGTTAACAGGCATGATGTATGGCAGGTTGATCTCTGTTTGTGTTGAACTTGAAAGCTCAATTTTTGCTTTTTCTGCAGCTTCCTTCAAACGCTGAAGAGCCATTGCATCTTTGTGAAGATCGACACCTTCGTCACGTTTAAATTCATCTGTCAGCCAGTCAACGATCACCTGATCGAAATCATCACCTCCCAGGTGTGTATCGCCGTCAGTTGATTTTACTTCAAAAACACCTTCACCCAATTCAAGGATAGAGATATCAAAAGTACCACCACCAAGGTCGAATACTGCGATCTTCATATCCTTGTGCATCTTGTCAAGGCCATATGCAAGCGATGCAGCAGTTGGCTCATTGATGATACGGCGAACTTTTAAACCGGCAATCTCACCAGCCTCTTTGGTAGCCTGACGCTGAGAATCGTTAAAATAGGCAGGAACGGTGATCACCGCTTCGGTTACTTCCTGGCCAAGGTAATCTTCGGCAGTTTTCTTCATTTTCTGAAGGATCATCGCAGAAATTTCCTGAGGGGAGTAGAACCTGTCTTCTATTTTAACTCGTGGCGTGTTGTGATCGCCCTGAATAACAGGGAAAGGTACACGCTTGATTTCTTTCGACATGTTGCTAAATTGCTCACCCATAAAACGTTTGATCGAGTAAACCGTTTTGTGGGGATTCGTAATTGCCTGACGTTTAGCTGGGTCTCCAACTTTACGCTCGCCATTGTCAACAAATGCAACTACCGATGGAGTAGTTCTTTTGCCTTCGCTGTTGGGGATAACCACCGGTTCGTTGCCTTCCATTACTGCAACGCAGGAGTTGGTTGTTCCTAAGTCAATTCCAATAATTTTTCCCATTTCTTTATAATTGTTTTAAATTGTTGATTCCTAATTTTATTCAGTAGTTTGCTTCCTTCAATCGTTGTGCCAATTTTCTTCAAGCCACGGCATTTGGCACATTTGGCACAATTACGGAACCAGAATTGAATTAAAATGTCACCTTTTATGCCAAAACGACAGCAAATTTATATAGGAAATTTTCTTAGAAACCTTTAATGGTATCTTGTGGCGTAATTGCAAATTAATAACTTTGGCATACACTATTGGTATAAATTAATCCCAAATTGATTTTTTATGAAAACAAAAAAAATTGAGACAAAACTACCCGATCGGCTTCAATCGCTGGATGTATTGCGTGGTTTTGACATGTTATGGATCATTGGTGGGGGCAGTCTGATTGTCGCCCTGTCTGAAACCCTCAAATGGGGTTGGCTGGATGTTGTTGCGGAGCAACTGGAGCATGTGCCTTGGGCCGGATTTCATTTTGAAGACCTCATTTTCCCACTTTTCATGTTTATTTCGGGAGTTGCAATTCCTTATGCCATAACAGCTAAGGTTGAACAAGGAGCCAATAGGAAAGAGTTATTTAAAAAGATAGTCAAACGTGGGCTTTTGCTGGTCGTACTTGGGATTATCTACAATGGTGCTTTGAAAAATGGTTTTGCAACAATGCGTGTAGCCAGTGTTCTTGGGCAAATTGGTTTGGGCTACTTATTTGCTGCAACTATCGTACTCTATACCAAATCATTTAATACACGTTTGGCCTGGTTAATCGGCATCTTGTCAGGGATAGCAATTTTGCAGTTGGCTGTTCCTGTTCCCGGTTATGGAGCAGGGGTCCTTGATCAGGTAGGTGGGATGAACGCCTGGATCGACAGGATGTTTTTACCAGGCAGGTTACATGGCAAGACCTTTGATCCTGAAGGCTTATTGTGTATTGTCTCTGCAATTACTGTTACCCTGATGGGTTCATTTGCCGGTTCGATCCTTCGTGACGGGGAACCGGCCTCTAAGCGAAAAGCAGCAATTCTTGCAATGACAGGCGCAGTTTTGGTTTCTGTTGCACTTATCCTTTCCCCATTTTACCCGATCATTAAAGCCGCCTGGACAGTTCCGTTTAACCTGTTGACATCAGGGATCAGCTTTATGCTTTTGGCTTTATTTTATTTTTCCATCGATGTTAAAGGATGGATCAAAGGGATATTTTCATATAAAATATTGTTTTTCAAGGTAATAGGAATGAATTCGATCACAATTTATCTTGGATCATCGATCATCGATTTTCGTAAAGCCTCCATGTTTTTCACTGGTTTTCTGGCTGAACCACTTGGTGGATGGATCGTCATTCTCGGGGCAATTGTTCTGGAATGGCTTGTGCTTTACTACCTTTATCAGAAGAAAATATTCCTGAGAGTTTAAAAGGAAGTTTTCCGGGAAGCAGAAAGGATGGGTCATTAATTTTGGAATGTGGCCCATCTTTTTATTTCGTTTCGACCAAATTTACCGGATAATGTTTGAGAAACTGAATGCATTATTTTCAAAATACTGTGATAGGCTCACTTTATTGCTGGTCTTCTCAATGCCACTTTTGGATAATAAATTGACCGGGCTAATCGTGGGTTGGGTAATACTCCTTTCTTTTCATAAGCTATTGAGCAGAAGGTGGCAATATGAATTTAACCCGCAACTTGTTCTTTTAATTTTGCTTTTTGCGATTTATATTTTGGGTATTTTGTGGTCTTCCAATAAGCCTGCCGGATTCTTTGCTGTTGAGAAAAAAGCCTCTTTTATAGCCTTTCCTATCATTCTCGCTGGTTGCAACCATTATTTTATAAAGAACCAGTTAAAAATATTGTTATCGTTTATTGTGGGCTGTTTCGTTTCCTCAATCATTTGTTTGTCAATCGCTTTTTATGAATCGATAAGTATTGGCTTTCATAGCCTGATTATTAATACGATTGATCCGAGGTACGCGTCCTGGGATTTTGGGGGCAGCCATTTTAAGTTTATCAACCTATCTTTATTTCTCCATCCCACTTATTTTTCGGCCTATTTGTTGTTTGCATTTGTAACCTGCGTTGAGTTTTTGAGGAATGATCTGATCGTGAACTCAAAACTGAATAATTTTTTTTACGCCTCCATCCCTTTATTCCTGATTATGATTTATCTGCTTTCTTCAAAAGCAATGATCATTTGCACCGTGGGTATTATTATAGGTTATGCTGTTTTCTATGCAACCAACCCGTACCATCGATCAAAAAAAATATCAATTATTGTATTTACAGGACTTGTTGCACTAATCGGCTTTCAAAATCCAAGGTTTAAGTCTGTATATGAATTAATTGCGAATCCAGAACTTGTAAAGGGAAATGAAGGTGATGGAACAATTATTTCACGTATCCATATCTGGAAATCTGGTGTGGAGATCGTTAGGAGTAACTTCATGTTCGGTGTTGGCCCTGGAGATACGAACAACGAATTGGTTAAAAAATATCAGGTTCACGGATACAAAGATCCACTTCGTCTCCATTCCAATGCTCATAATCAATTTCTTGAAACATTTGTCGATTTAGGTTTGATCGGTTTCTTAATGTTAATAACTATCCTGGCCTATTCTTTTTACAAATCTATTTCTACCAGGAATACTTTGTTATGTATCTTTCTATGTATCAGTATTTTTAATTTCCTTTTCGAGTCGATGCTCAATGTCAGAGAAGGAGTTGTTTTCTTTTGTTTCTTCTATTGTTTTTTAAATGTAGCAGATATTGGAGAGCTTCACGGAAAGTCATTCACAAAACCAGTGATTACTTAGTCCGATTTTTCTACTTTTGTCGGGATTATTCATCCGTTTAAACAGGAGTTATGTCTGTACAAAAAGAGGTAAAAAGGGTCACAACCCATGTCCTTGCTGAAATGAAGTTGCATGGCGAGAAAATATCGATGCTCACAGCCTACGATTACAGCATGGCAAAATTGGTCGATCAGGCAGGTGTTGATGTAATTCTGGTCGGTGATTCGGCATCGAACGTAATGGCTGGAAACGAAACGACCTTGCCAATCACCCTTGACCAAATGATTTACCATGGGAAATCGGTTGTGAAAGGTGTTACAAGGGCTTTGGTGGTTGTGGATATGCCTTTCGGGACATATCAGGGCAATTCGCTTGAAGCATTGAGTTCGGCCATTAAAATTATGAAAATCACACATGCCGATGCAGTAAAGCTCGAAGGTGGAAAAGAGATCATCGAATCTGTTGAAAGGATTGTTATGGCCGGGATTCCTGTAATGGGTCATCTAGGGTTGATGCCACAATCGATCCATAAATATGGTACTTATACAGTAAGGGCTAAGGAGGAAATAGAAGCAAAAAAACTGCTTGAAGATGCCCATCTTCTTGAACAGGCCGGTTGTTTTGGGATAGTCCTTGAGAAAATCCCGGCACGGTTGGGTACTCAGGTTGCTCAGGAACTAAAAATTCCCATAATTGGAATTGGTGCTGGTGGAGGTGTTGACGGACAGGTACTTGTGATTCATGATATGTTAGGTATGACCCAGGAATTCTCCCCACGGTTTCTACGGAGATATTTGAACCTGGCTTCCGAAATCACAGGTGCCATTGGAAATTATGTGGCAGATGTTAAGTCGCGTGACTTTCCAAACGAAAAAGAGCAGTATGATTAGGCAACTGGACGTGCTTTTTGAAGACAACCACATCATCGCCGTCAATAAACGGTGTGGTGATATTGTTCAGGGTGATAAAACCGGCGACAGGACACTTGGTGATGAGGTGAAGGAGTATCTGAAAAACAAATACAATAAACCTGGCAATGTGTTTTTGGGAATAACCCACCGTATTGATAGGCCAACCAGCGGAACAGTGCTTTTTGCCCGGACTTCAAAAGCTTTGGTACGGTTGAACGAAATGTTCCAGGAGGAGGGTGCTATCCAAAAAACTTATTGGGCTGTTGTTGATCAAAAGCCTGAGTCTTTAAATGGAACCTTGGATCACTGGATTGTGCGAGATTCAAAACAAAATAAATCGTTTGCCTATGCGACCGAAAAGAATGATTCTAAAAAGGCAAGTCTTTCCTACCATTATCTGAATTCTTCAGACCGTTTCCATTTACTTGAAATAGAATTACATACTGGACGTCATCACCAGATCAGGGCGCAATTGGCGGCAATCGGTCTTCATATCAAGGGTGATTTGAAATATGGTTTTCCCCGGTCAAATAGCGATGGCGGAATCCATCTTCATGCCAGGAAAGTTGAATTTATCCATCCTGTAAATGGCAATTCAATCACAATCATTGCACCACCACCCAACGATCCTGTTTGGAATTTCTTTATCCAATTATCTGAATCATAATTGAATGTATTAATATATCTATTTTATTTCAAAATTATTTCAATTATTTCCCCTATGTTGAGCGATATTGGAATCGATGGCATTTATGTTATCCATGCAAAAAACGGATACCAAATCCACGAAAAACGGATCATCGATTTGTTCAATGCCAACCACCTGGATTTTGAGTTCGTGACCGATGGGGATCCAAGTGTTTTTACAAAGGAATTATTGGACAGCTACTTTACAGAAGGAATGTTGAAGAGGTGGTCGGATGGTGTCGTTTCCTGTACGCTTAACCACTTGTATGCCTATGAAAGAATGGTGAACAACAACAATAGGTATGCCCTGGTTTTTGAAAACGACCCATTCTTTTTAGGCGATTTTAATCAAAATCTTAGAAAACTGGCTGATGAAATGAATAGCCTGGAAAAGGGATTTATTGTTTCAATCGAAAATACCTCGCTCAGATATCCTTCTTATTGGGCCACAAAAAGGGGAAAACATTTGTACCGGGCCACTCATGGAAGATGTGCCGGTGCTTATCTAATTGATTTGGAAGGAGCTAAAAAAATACTTGAGGATGTAAAAAAGAATAAGTGCCCGATTTCTATTGACTGGTACCATAATTTCCTGACAAGGGATGGGGTAATTAAAATTTATTGGGCTCATCCACCTTTTGTGGAACAAGGCTCACACAACGGGAAATTATGTTCCACCATTTCCTGTAAACCAAATTCCATAAAACGTCAGGTCAAATGGGTACTGCAAAAGACAATTAAAAGGTTTTTTAAGCGGTTTATTAAAGACAAATATATTTATTAGGATTTAATGCTTCACTGCCCTTATCAGTCCCCGTCTAAAATAGGGAGGTTGTAATTTTCGGTCATGATACATCAGGATATAGCCATCTGAATGAGAGGTTTCAAATCCATGGTTTCTTAATATCTCCGTAAACAGCTTTTCATCTTCTTGTTTGTGATAAGTGCAAATGGCTAATTTTAAGGGATTTGTATTTTGAAGAATTCTTTTAGCCCCATTTATTAGTTGCTTTTCAGCCCCTTCAACATCAATCTTTAGAAATGAAATTTTTTCATTCTCAGTAAAATAGTCGTCAAGTGTTGTGAACCCGTCATTTGTGATATCACCAACAAACTTCCTAACAATCGTTACTTTCTCCTTCCATGGTTCAAAGGTCGCATTCAATGCCTCCACCCATCTTTCATCGCTTTCGAAAAGGATCACCTTTGAAACTTTCTCAATAACGCTCAAAGCAAAATTACCTTCGGCTGCACCCACATCAACAAGCACATCCCCCTGAACAATTTTGAATTCTCCATTCTCATAGCAATGGGGACAAACAGGATCCTGTTCCTTCAATAATCCATTAAAAGCTTTTTTGATCCTAAGCTTATTCCATTTCTTTTTAAAATAGAGTCGCTTGCCATCAAGAAGGACATATTTCAATCCTTTTTCCTTATCGCGGAAAACCTTAATGTCAGAAGGAATATATTTGTCCAAGGCGAAATAGGGAAAATTAGTTACAGCTTTTTTTCGCAAATAATCAAGAACAGTTTCAATTTCACCGTCCGGAGAGGTGGGCAAATTACTATAATAGGTAAAAATAGAACTGCGCACAGCCCTTTTCAGCAATACTTTATGAATAAATTTTGGAACGACGGCCCTTAACAATTTCGATGTAACTATGCTCATTCTGAACTTTTTATAAAATCAATATTGAGAAGATTACTCCATAATGGCATATAAATCAAAATGTTTCCACTTTAACATATCTGTTTCGGTCAAAATAGGAATAATTTCAGCATTGGCTTCAAAGTCAGAAAAATAGTATAAGGAATACCCTTTATCTTTCAATAAATGAAAATGTTCGAAACGCTCCTCGTTGGTGTTTCTGAAAAAACACTCAGTGATAACGACTGGTTTGTATTTATCCAGTAGGCTGGAAATAGATTTAATTATTTCTTTGTCATAACCTTCTGTATCTATTTTGATCAGTTTCAGTTTATCGATCCGGTCCGGGAAATTCTTTTCAAGAAACGATTTCAAAACAATTCCTTTAATTTTATCCTTGAATGTGTATTTCCCATGTTTGCTGCTTTTGTCGCGTGAAATCCCTCCGTTGCTAAACGAAGCTTCTGAAGAATAATAGTAGAACTCCTCTTCCTTGTCCGTTATTGCACAATTAAAAGTGTTGATATTGGTTTTATCGGCGTTTAGCTGGGAATTCTTCACAAGGATTTCATAGACATAGGGGTTAGGGTCGAAAGACAGGGTTATGCCGGTTTTACCGGTTACCAAACCAAGCTGAAGAGACTCATGACCAATATTGGCCCCAATGTCGATGGCTGTATCACCCTCTTTTAAAAACCGACTAAAAAATTTCACACCAGCGCTTTCTATTTTTCTGTTTAGGAAGAGGGGGTTCTCCCAACGGGTAAACTTAACCGTGCCATAGTTTTCAATTTCGTACGAATTGACCGTGGTAGGATATCTCTTTGTAAACCTTCTTGCAATTTTTCTTTTAAAAGATTTGATAAAATAGCTAATCATAAGTATTATAGTTAATTATATTCATACTTTTTACCGAACAAGGTACAAAGATAAATTTTTATGTGTCTCTGGAGTGTTGTGACCGGATGGTTTTTAACCATTTTAATTTATTTTTGTATTTTAATTTTAAGTTGTTACCTTTTTTAAGCCAGTTTTACCATATATCCAATGGAAAAATTATCTGTAGTCATCATTACCTATAACGAAGAGTCAGCAATAGAACGGTGCATATTATCTGTAAAAAAAGTGGCAGATGAAGTTTTGGTGGTTGATTCATTTTCGACTGATAAAACCCGCGAGATTTGCCTTCGCTTAGGGGCACGATTTTATGAACACCCTTTTGACGGTTATATCCAACAAAAGAACCATGCCAAATCGTTGGTGAGTTTTGACTATGTTCTCTCACTTGATGCAGATGAGGCCCTAAGTGAAACACTCTCCAATTCGATCATAAAAGCCAAGCAGAAGTTTCACCATGATGGCTACGTAATGAACAGGATGAACAACTACTGTGGCGTTTGGATCAGGCATGGCAATTGGTACCCCGACAGAAAACTCAGGCTTTGGAACCGGAAGAAAGGGGATTGGGGCGGACGTAACCCACATGACCATGTTAATATGCAACCGGATACGAAAATTGGATTTTTAAAAGGTGACCTTTTGCACTACTCCTATATTTCGATTGAAGCGCACATCGACCAATTTAATCACTTCACTACAACTTCAGCCCATGAATTATTTTCGGAAAACAAGAAGATCAGCAAAGCAGGTGTTTTTGGAAAGGGCTTTGCAACTTTTTTCAAAGGTTTCTTTCTGAAGTTAGGATTTCTGGATGGTTATTATGGTGTTGCCCTTTGCATCATCAATTCGTTTGCGACATTTATGAAGTATATGAAATTAAGGGAGTTGAACCGAACAACAAAGGTATAAGAGTGCGGGTTTTTACAAAAAAAATAGAGACCCAAACTTTCAGGTCTCTATTTTTTAAACTTTTAAATCAAATCAACCGCATTTAGAGGAGGCACAGTCCTGACAGATCAGGCAACCTTCCTGATAAATCACGTTTACTGAACCGCATGCTTCACATTTGGCATCTTCAGCAACTGTACCATTCGGGATGTATTTTTTAAGGGCACGGGCAACTCCATTTTTCCATGTATTGATGGATTCGACATCGAATTGGAGGCTGGAAACCAGCTCAACAACTTTCTCGATCGGCATACCGTGACGTAACACACTGGAAATCAGCTTTGCATAGTTCCAGAATATTGGATTGAATTTGTAAGATAACCCTTCAATGGTTGTCTTATAACCCCTGGTATTCTCGTATTGGAAATCGTAACGTGAAGCCCCTGATTCTTCCCGACCTTTGATGATCAAGCCTTTTTGAACAGAACGTGGAAGCAGCAATCCATCTTCATCGTCGGCCAACCCGGTGAAAATTTCGTAGGGCTTACCTTCAATAAGTCCGATGAAAGCGATCCATTTTTCCTTGTTGTTCTGTAACCTTACAATATCAGCATCAAGCTTCTCAGGCCTTTTTACCGGAAAGACACCATCTTTCTTTTTATCTTTGGTCGAGATCAAAACACCCGATCTGGAACCTTCACGATAGACGGTAACCCCTTTGCAACCACTTTCCCACGCGGTGAAATAAAGTTTGTTGACGAGTTCTTCTGTAGCATCTTCGGGAAGGTTAATTGTAACAGAAATCGAATGATCGACCCATTTTTGGATTTCGCCTTGCATTTTGACCTTTGATACCCAATCGATGTCGTTTGATGAGGCTTTATGATAAGGCGATTTTGCGATCAATGCGTCCAACTCCTGGTTCGAATAATTTCTTTTGAGTTCATGACCATTAACCTCCATCCAGGTTTTGAACTTGTGGTGGAATACCATATATTCTTCCCAGCTATCGTTTGATTCGTCCACAAAGTCAACGCGTGCATCCTTGTCGTTTGGATTAACCTTACGTCGGCGTTTATAAACAGGCATAAAAACAGGTTCTATCCCCGAGGTTGTTTGGGTCATCAGGCTTGTGGTTCCTGTTGGGGCAATGGTGAGCAGGGCAATATTCCTGCGTCCAAAGCGAGCCATATCTTTATACAAGGCAGGATCGGCTTGAGCCAGGCGTTGAATAAATGGGTTGCTCTTCTCGCGTTTGGAATCATAAATAGGGAATGCGCCTCTTTCCTTGGCCAATTGTACTGATCCACGATAAGCCTCCAATGCAACAATCTTGTGTACTTCAACCGAAAATTCGACCGCCTCTTCTGAACCATAACGCAATCCAAGTGCGGCAACCATATCCCCTTCGGCAGTAATGCCAATTCCTGTCCGCCGTCCATTAACGGCCATATTTTTGATTTTTTCCCAAAGGTTGATTTCAACAAGCTTTATTTCATCATCTTCAGGATCCGAAATGATCTTATTGTAAATAGCATCTATTTTCTCCAGCTCCAGATCGATAATGTCGTCCATAATCTGCTGGGTCTGTCGGATATGCTTTTTGAAGAGGTCGAAATTGAATTTTGCATTCGCTGTAAATGGCTGATCAACATATGAATATAGATTGAGGGCTATTAATCTGCAACTATCGTAGGGGCATAAAGGAATTTCTCCGCATGGGTTTGTCGATACAGTTTTGTAACCGAGATCGGCATAACAGTCGGGGACTGATTCGCGAATAATGGTGTCCCAGAAGAGAATCCCGGGTTCTGCCGATTTCCAGGCGTTGAACACGATTTTTTCCCAAAGTTTACTTGCGTCTGTATCAACAGAATAAATAGGATCGGTGCTGTCGATCGGATATTTTTGCTGGTACATTGTTTTTTCTTGTACCGCCTTCATAAACTCATCGTCAATTTTTACGGAAACATTGGCACCGGTAACTTTACCCTCGTCCATTTTTGCACCAATAAAATCGCCTGAATCGGGATGTTTAATGGAAACAGACAACATCAACGCACCACGCCGGCCATCTTGTGCAACTTCGCGGGTGGAATTTGAGAACCGTTCCATGAACGGGACAATTCCTGTTGATGTAAGTGCAGAATTTTTAACAGGTGAGCCCTTGGGCCTGATGTGGGACAGATCGTGTCCAACTCCACCACGCCGTTTCATGAGCTGAACCTGTTCCTGATCCACCATGATTATTCCTCCATAGGAATCGGCTCCATTTCCTACAACGAAGCAATTTGACAATGAACCAACCTGAAATTCATTGCCTATACCCGTCATTGGGCCTCCCTGCGGAACGATATATTTGAAATCTTTGAACAAATCAAACAATTCATCCTCAGAAAGAGGGTTTGGATATTTTTTTTCGATCCTTGCAATTTCGGATGCCAGTCTCCGATGAAGGTCGTCAGGAGTCAATTCGAATATGTTCCCATAAGAATCCTTAAGGGCATATTTGTTGACCCAGACCCGGGCTGCAAGTTCGTCACCATTGAAATATTTTACGGATGCCACAAATGCCTCATCCGGTGAAAAAGTTTTTGGTGGTTCATCTTTTGGTTGAGATTTGATCTCTTTTACTTCCATCGCTTCTAATTATTAGGTTGATTCAATTGCTTTTAATAATATTCATAAACCCTCTTTGCTAAGGTTGCAAGATAGACAGTGTAAAATAATTGTCACTACTTTTTTTAAAAAAGATTTTAAAAGTTATCAACTGAGTTGTGTTAATAACCTATTATATAGGTTATTAACTTTTTTGAGGAGCCTAAAAGTTTACCAAAATGCAAATTTCAAGATTGGCCAATGGTTTGGAATATACAGAATTGCATATGAAATGGGATGAAACAAATTGGATCGGAATGATAGGTCAGTTGAAGAGGTATTTAACAATTTCTTTTGATGCTCCCCTGTTTTGATTGACATAGTCAACGGCGCAGGCAGAAGCAGTTTTGAGTATTTTAGGGTTTGACAAAAATGTGTCCATCTGAAATTCGAGTTCTTCATAATTGCTGATGCAAACAGCGGCACCAAGACTCAACATATCGTGGGCCTCCTGAAATTTTTGATAATCGGTCCCAAAGATTA
>JBAXWR010000079.1:0-27907 GCA_037128295.1 Mariniphaga sp. | reverse complement strand
CGTACCTTTGCGAATTTTACTTTGCGTACCTTTGCGGTAAATATTTCAGACTTTTTGGACCGCGTCTCAGAAATCAGGAATGAAGAAAAGAAAAAAATTGAAAAACATCAAAAAAGCCTGTTTGGAAAAGATGTTTGTTTAAAGAGGGTGTCCCAAAAGGTTTATTTTACCGCAAAGGCCGCAAAGGGATCGCAAAGTTACGCAAAGATAAAATACAGTGATTTAGCACTTTGCGTACCTTTGCGAATTTTACTTTGCGTACCTTTGCGGTAAATATTTCAGACTTTTAGGACCGCGTCTCAGAAATCAGGAATGAAGAAAAGAAAAAATATAGATAACCATGTCATTTACCACAGAAACCGAATTTGAACAAGCCTTAACAGACCTACTTTCGAAAAAAGGGTGGGAGTCGGCCGTTTTAAAGAATTATACCGAAGAAGATTTATTGCGGAATTGGGCAAAAATTCTTTTCGATAACAACCGTGGCATCGACCGGCTCAACGATTACCCGCTCACAGAGGGTGAAATGCAGCAGATTATGGAGCAGATCGCCACGTTGCGAACTCCCCTCAGATTGAATGGGTTCATCAATGGCAAAACCGTTTCCATCACCCGCGATCATCCTGAAGACACGTTGCATTTTGGTAAGGAAATCAGCCTTAAAATATACGACCGCCGCGAAATTGCCGCCGGTCAGAGCCGTTACCAGATTGCACAGCAACCCATTTTCAAGAGCAAGTCAAAAATCCTGAACAACCGCCGTGGCGATATCATGCTATTGATCAACGGTATGCCCGTTATCCATGTCGAGTTGAAAAAAAGCGGGGTATCGGTGAGCCAGGCAACCAACCAGATCCAAAAATATTCGGATGAAGGTATTTTTAAAGGGCTGTTTTCGCTCCTTCAGGTTTTTGTGGCCATTGAACCTACCGAAACGGTTTATTTCTCAAATCCTGGTCCCGATGGCAAATTTAACAAAGACTTTTATTTCCATTGGGCCGACTTCAACAACGAACCCATCAACCACTGGAAAGACATTGCATCCTCGTTGCTCTCCATACCGATGGCACATCAGCTCATTGGTTTCTACACGGTTGCCGATGGTTCCGACGGGATACTTAAAGTCATGCGCAGCTATCAGTATTATGCAGCCAATGCCATTTCCGACAAGGTTGCGAAAACCGATTGGAAAATCAGGCATTTATTGGGTGGCTATATTTGGCATACCACAGGCTCGGGCAAGACCATGACCAGTTTTAAGTCGGCACAACTGATTGCCAACTCCAAAGATGCCGACAAAGTGATTTTTTTAATGGACCGCATCGAACTGGGGACGCAGTCGTTGAAAGAATACCGGGGTTTTGCCGATGAAAACGAAGATGTCCAGGCAACTGAAAACACAAATGTCCTGGTCACAAAACTAAAGAGTACCGATCCGGCCAACACCTTAATTGTGACCTCTATCCAGAAGATGAGCAACCTAAAAGACGATGAGGATTGGCTTAATGCACACGATATTCAGGTGATGAATACCAAAAGGATCGTATTTATTGTGGACGAATGTCACCGCTCAACTTTTGGTGAAATGCTTCAAACCATCAAGCATACATTTTCAAAGGCCATATTTTTTGGTTTTACGGGTACGCCCATCCACGAAGAAAACCAAAAGAAGATGAATACAACTTCAACGGTGTTCGGCGACGAATTGCACCGGTACAGCATTGCCGACGGTATCCGCGACAAAAACGTTCTGGGCTTCGACCCTTATAAAGTATTGACTTATAAAGATCGGGATCTAAGGAGAGCGGTTGCCCTCGAAAAAGCAAAGGCTGCCGACGAAAGCGAGGCATTTTCCGATCCCGCGAAAAAGGAAATCTTCAACGAATACATGAAGGAGGTGAAAATGGCCGGAACTACAGATTATTCCGGAAATTACGTGAAAGGAATTGAAGATTATTTGCCCCGTTCCCAATATGAGCGTGAAGAACATCAGCAGATGGTCGTCAACGACATCCTGGAGAACTGGTTAACCCTTAGCCAGAACAATAAATTCCATGCCATTTTTGCAACCAGCAGCATATACGAAGCGATTGAATACTACAGGTTGATAAAAAGCATAAGTCCTGACTTGAAAATCACCTCCCTTTTCGACCCCAATATTGACAACAACGGCGGCGTACTATTTAAGGAAGAGGGTCTGGTCGAAATTATTGAGGACTACAATGCCCGTTATGGTCAGGATTTTACGTTTGCCACCCACTCAAAATTCAGAAAAGACATTGCTGCAAGGCTTGCACATAAAGCACCTTATCTTAGCCTGGAAACGGCACCGGAGAAACAAATTGACCTGTTGATTGTGGTTGACCAAATGCTCACAGGGTTTGATTCCAAATGGTTAAATACCCTTTATCTGGATAAGGTTTTGCAATTTGAAAACATCATACAGGCATTTTCGCGTACAAACCGTCTGTTTGGTCCAGACAAACCTTTTGGTACGATTCGTTATTACCGAAAGCCACACACCATGGAAAGGAATATCAACAAAGCGGTGAAACTGTATTCTGGCGATAAAGATTTCGGGTTATTTGTGGAGCATCTGGATTATAACCTTGATCGGATGAATTCCGTATTTGAGGAGATATCCCACTTGTTCAATGGTGCAGGTATTCAGAATTTTGAGAAGCTGCCTGCAGATCCTTCCGAACGGGGTAGGTTTGCGATACTTTTCAAAACGTTCAATAACTTTTTGGAAGCTGCAAAAATTCAAGGTTTTAAATGGAGCCAATTAAAATATGAGTTCGATCAGGGTAAAGATAACCCAAAGTTGGTGATCGAATTGATATTTGATTACAATACTTACCTGATTTTGGCACTGCGTTACAAAGAGTTGTTCAATGGCGGAGGTGGCGGCGGTTTGGTTGATGTTCCTTATGAAATTGATGGCTATCTGACACAAATTGATACCGGTGTCATTGATGCCGATTATATGAATTCCAGGTTTGAGAAATACCTTAAAACGCTTAAAAATGAAGATGTTGACAGCGATAAAAGGCAGTATGATCTGGATGAGTTGCATAAATCATTTGCATCATTAACACAAGAAGAGCAAAAGTATGCCAATCTATTCCTTCACGATATTCAAAGTGGGAATGTAGTAGAAGAATCCGACAAGACCTTTAAGGAATATATTGCTGATTATCAGGCTAAAGCCAAGAATGTTCAAATTCATACCCTCTCCCAACTTTTTGGGTTGGATGAAACCAAGCTCCGAAATATGATGAATTCCGGCACAAGCGAGTTAAATATCAATGAATATGGGCGCTTTGACGATCTTAAGAATACGGTTGACAAAAACAAGGCAAGGGCGTATTTTGAAAAATTGGAGGGTACAATGATTCCACTATTCAAAATAAACATAAAAGTACATAACTTGCTTCAAAAATTTATCATCAATGGGGGTTTTGAAATGATGGGGTGATAAAAACGAAACCCGCTAGCTTGAATTGCTTCAGGGGCTAACGGGAATAAGATGGTGCAAATGTAATGGATAAAGTTTTAAAATCCAAACAATTTATTGATAAATGCGGTGAAGATGTTTGAGAAGATAGGTATATCGGCGAAAACGAACGGTTTTTACTTTTAACTAATAAAATAAAGTAAATACGTTTTACAGAAAAATGTAGTAAATTTGGATATAAATTTTGTAACAATGGAAGCAGAAATGAACAATATATTGGTGAAGCCGCAATCGACCTACATCAATCCATACACCGATTTTGGGTTTAAAAAATTGTTCGGCGAAGAGGGCAGCAAAGATTTGTTGATAGATTTCTTAAATCAATTGTTGCCTCCGGAATACAATATTGTTGGGTTGGAATTTCGCGATAAAGAGATGTCGCCGGAAATACCGGAATTTAGAAGGGCTATCTTTGATTTGTATTGCGAAAACGAGCGGAAGGACAAATTTGATTGGAATTTTAAACTAAAACCGGTATATTTCATTGGAATATTGGATTTTGAATTCGACGAAGGTGACAAAGACGGTGAATATGTAATGGAAGTTGAGTATAAGGACCAAAACAACAAAGTCTTTTATGATAAATTGAAGTACTTTTTTGTGGTTATGCCACGATTCAACAAATCAGAAAAGGATTTGAAGACACATAAAGATAAATGGATCTATTTTTTGAAAAATTTATCCTCGTTTGAAGATATACCGGCAATATTGAACGAACCAATCTTTCAAAAAGGATTTGAATTGGCCAAAATCGCAAATTACGATGCTAAACAACTGACACTATACGAACAAAGCTACAATGATTATTTAAGTTTTAAAGCTTCTATGGATTTTCAGTTTAATCAGGGCGTAGAGAAAGGCGTGGAGATCGGTATGGAAAAGGGTATGGAAAAAGTGATGTTTGAAACGGCAAAAAATGCCGTTCTCGAAGGTTTACCAAACGGAATTATCGGAAAAATCACCAATTTAACCAACGAGCAAATTGAGAATATACGCAAAGAACTGAAATATACTGAAATATAAGTATCGTTATTTTTTGATAAAAAGGATTTGGAGTTTAATCATGTGGGAGTTTCCAAGATTCCTGACTGGAATTAACTTCGGATGTTAGCAATGGTTAAGGACCTACAGTGCTAACAATCAACTATTACAAAAACTTAAGGGACCCATTTCTTACAATTCACTTCTATTTTGCTGATGTCAGCAAAATGGTTGATGTTGGTTCGAGTGCGGAAAAAGATATTTACGATGTTTTTTGAGTATTTGAATGATGAATTTGAACGATTGGATTGCATAGAGTCATTCATACCATGCGATGACTGGGCTTTGTTGCTGAATTTGTATTTCGGCTTTGATTTGAATTACAAAGAATAATTACGTAAATTTGTAAAAATATCAAATACAATTATGACAACTCAATTATTGTTAAATATTGATGATCAGACAATCGAACTTGCGAATCATTATGCAAAAGAAAAGGGATTATCTGTAAGCGAATTATTTGAATATTATATTCGTTTAATTACGCTAAATGAGCAACTTTACAAACTCAAAAACCCAGATATTAGTTCAGTCTTTCCAAAATACGAAACAATTTTTGAACTTAAAAAAACCAACTGGAAAGAACTTGATAAACACTTAATACCAATTAGACACGGTTTACCTATTGATTATAAATTTGATAGAGAATTAGCAAATGAAAGATATGCATCACCTACAACGGATTGATGATAAATTAACAATAATCAATCCGTTCAAGTTATAAAACCTACATCAAACGAAGCCGCCAACAACTGCCTGTTGGCATCAATTTGCCTCCTTACCACCAACTACAATAAACAGATTTGATGAAAACGATTATAGAACTGATTGAGCAAAAGGTTTTTGAAACCCCATTCATCGATACGCATGAGCACCTGATGGATGAATCGGAACGGTTGGATTGTCTGGAACCCATCATTCCATGCGATGACTGGGCTTTGTTGCTTAATCTGTATTTCGGCTTTGATTTGATTTCGTCTGGAATATCAGAAAGTGAGATCGGTCGTTTGTTCTCAAAAGATGTGTCCCCAAGTGATAAATGGCAAATCTTAAAAGAGTATTGGCCCTATTTAAAAAACACAGCTTCCGGAATTGTTTTTCGGACTACAATCCGGATCCTTTATGGTATCGAGGAGATTTCGGAGGATAATATACCGGAACTCCAAAACAGATACGAGCAAACCCGAAAAAAAGGGTTTTACAAGCAGATCATCCGCGAACTCGCAAATATCAAACATTGTCATGTACACTCCTCCAATGTTGCCTGTAAAAAAAGCGAGTCCCCCGACTTGTTGTTTCAGGATATTGCGCTAAATGGTCTGATTCAGGTTACCCTAAATTCCTATTCAGTCCCTGAGAACTTTAAAATCAAAAATTTAACCGATTGGCTCGCCTTGATTGACTGGTGGTTTTCCAAATATGGCAAGGCTGCCAAAGCAGTGAAAATTGGGAATGCCTATTTCAGAAGGCTCGATTTTGAAAGGGTAGGGACCAGCGAGGTCGAGGAGATATTTGACCGCAAAATCAAATCAGTGGCAATCAGTCCCGGGGAAGACAAGAAACTCCAGGACCATTTGTTCTGGTATTGTGTCGACAAAGCCACCGAATATGGGTTGCCAGTTAAAATGCATACAGGCCAATGGGCAATGAACAATGCGATGAACATGCAATGGGTCAAAGACAACCCTTCGGATTGTGCGTCACTTTGCAAGAAGGCTCCGGATACAAAATTTGTCTTCTTCCATTTGTGTTATCCCCATTATGAGGAGATGCTTTCCCTGGCAAAAAATTATACCAACGCCTACATCGATATGTGCTGGTCATGGTCGCTTAATCCTTTGGCAGCCAAAGATTTTCTGAAAAAATTCATCCTTACCGTACCCAACAACAAGATCTTCACATTCGGTGGCGATGATAAGATCGTCGAAAACTTAGTTGGCCATGCTTTTGTTGCCCGCAAAGGAATTGCCCAGGCTTTAACTGAATTGGTAACAGAGAATTGGCTAACATTTGACGATGCGCTGGATTTGGTGGATCATCTGATGTACAAGAATGCAGAGAAAATGTTTGGAAAATAAAGCATCTGGCCTACCGTAAGCGTTTATTTAAAAAGAAACAACATGTATAGAAAGCGTATAATCGGTTCAACCATAGTGATTTTGACATTTTTAGTTGCTTATTACGGCAAACGAATATTGTCGGAATGTTTCACAATTTCCATTTCTTCTGATTATCTGAAAATAGCCTGGTCCTATTTGTGGTGGATAGTGCCTACAGTCTTGGTCACCGGACTTTTATATGGCTTTAATAAGATTTTGGATAATATTGGTATCCAAAAGGGCTTCGGTATAGGGTTTCTGTTTTCCTTTGTGACTGTATTGCCAATGCTAATCAGCTCAGCATTGCGCGGAGAGATAAGTTCAGATTTAAAAATATTGGGTTTGCTTCAAAAGACATTATTTGCCGGTTTTATGGAGGAGTACCTATTCAGAGGTTTCTTGTTTGGATTATTATTCAGAAAATTGGGTTGGGGTTTTATTCCAGCTTCCATATTGGGAGCCTTTATTTTCGGAACGGGACATCTTTATCAAGGCTCTACATTTCCCGAAACAATGGGAGTATTTTTCGTAACTTCTCTTGGTGCTATTTGGTTTGCCTGGTTATACATTGAATGGAACAATAACTTATGGGTTCCCATTTTCCTTCATATTCTGATGAATCTATCATGGGGATTATTTGAAGTTAGCAGTAATGCATTGGGAGGTTTTTCTACAAACCTATTTCGAGTAATCACTATTGCTTTAACAATAATCGTGACTATCAAGTACAATAAGAAAACAGGATTAAGGATAAACCGAAAGAATTTAATTGTAAGACATTAATTGAGATTCAGTAAATCAATGGACTTTAATATTGAGAAGGCATATTCGACCCATTATCTTAATAAATATCAAATTGAGAAATTAAAGACACTATTAAATTAATACTAATAATTATGATTGCAAATTACTTAAAAAAAAGATTATCTGTTTCACAAAAACGTAAATTACGTAACCTTTTCAACTTCATTAAAACTTTTGGGCTCGGAAATAATTTAAACAAATTAGCGAAGTTTTATGGAACAGATAAATTTGGAAAACACTTATATACACCTCATTACTCAAGACACTTATGCAAATTTAAATATAAGAAAATCAAATTACTAGAAATAGGTGTTGGTGGTTATTGGGATCCAAATTATGGTGGTCATTCATTAAGAATGTGGAAAAGATATTTCCCATTTGGAGATATTTTTAGTATAGATATTTATGATAAATCCCAAATACAAGAAAATCGAATTAAAATATTCAAAGGGAGTCAAATAGATATAGAATTCCTTGATGAAATAATTAAAGAAATAGGGGAATTAGATATTATAATAGACGATGGTAGTCACATTAATGAACATGTAATAGGTTCTTTTAATTTTTTATTTCCAAAATTAAAAGACGGTGGAATATATGTTATTGAAGATACTCAAACCTCATACTGGGAAGACTTTGGTGGGGACAGTATCAATTTAAACAATCCAAAAACAACAATGAATTATTTCAAAAGTCTAACAGATTCATTGAATAATGAAGAATTTAGGATTAAAAACTATGAAAAATCGTATTTCGACAAAAAAATCACCTCAATGCACTTTTATCATAATTTAATATTTATATATAAAGGTACTAATCATGAAAAATCGAATAATGTGGTTAATAGTCTATTTAAATTAAATACAATCGAGTAGAATGCCGCCCATCCTCTTATACGTTTTATACTTTATTGTTAATTTCCAATTAATGTGCAAACGCGCCGACAAAATTAAAAAAAACACATTATGAAAAAACCAAAAGTTTTTATCGACCCGTCAATCAGGATATTATATTCTTCCTATTATATTAAAGGGCTGTATGACGTTTTTGGTAAAGATAACGTTAAATTCTCTAAAAAATATTTCAAGCAATTAAAAAGAAAGAACGAGTCTCATTCTTATGACCACTACATGGCTTTCGTAGTAGTAACTAAAAATGCATTTAAAAAATATATTATTGATTTTAGGGATAAGAGATCTGTAAAGGAAAGTGCTTATGAATGGTGTGATCAATATGCTAAAATAAATTTCTCGGAAATTTTAACGAATGAATGTTATCACGCTAAAATGGTATCCATTCCTCCAGGATTTGGAATAAGAATCTGGGGTAAATATGAAATGGCATATTATTGTTATTCTAATTATTTAAAATGCAACTTTTCGCCATTAGTTTCATTTAAAAATCATCTTTCAGACTATTACGGACAATACTTCAGACCCTCCATAGCAGAATATACTAATGATGGCATAGATATTGGCAATAAAACATATGTGTTCATGATAGGTACATTATGGTCTCATAAAAATTGTATCGAAGGAACCAATTTGATTAGAAGGGCATTTGTTGAAACTTGCAAATCAATGAATATCAATTTTGAAGGTGGGTTTTTGGCATTTTATGATCATCCCCAGTATGAAGAGTTTAAGAATTTGATTTTTACTGAACAGTACGATGTTAGGGAGTATATCGAAAAAACAAAAAAATCCTCATTTGTGTTTAATACACCTGCAGTTCATGATTGCCATGGCTGGAAATTAGGAGAATATCTTTCAATGGGGAAGGCAATAATTTCATCTCCGCTTTCAAATAAATTACCTGAAACCATGGTCCATGGTGAAAATATTCATATAGTTTCAAATCTCGATGAAATGAAAGAAGCTATATCATTATTGATAGCGGATAATTCGTATCGTAAGAAATTAGAAGATGGAGCTAAGAATTATTATAATAGATATGGTTCCCCGAAAGCTGTAATTGAACATGTTACAGGAATAAGAACTGGTACCTTTAACTAGTTCTTCAATTGTTTTATAATTCTCAGAACGTGACTGATGAAGAATGAAAGATCGAACAACCGATAAAATGAGTTTGCATAAAAATCTCCTATTCCGGTAAACTATGTATAAGCAGCAATTTCTTCGCAGAAACCACAATGATTATTTTGGTAGTTTTGAAAATATGAAAAATTGATTAAACTCATTGTATAATCCATTAATAATCAAATGAAAATCAAATTCTTACCGCTTGTTTTTATTGCATTCCTATTAGTAGTTTCTGCCGGAGGGCAAAACAAACATAAGGCTGCACGTCCAAAAATGATGTTTGGGGATACTTCACGGATCGGTGTCCCATTTGCCAAAGATCCGTTTGTAATCAAATTTGGTGGCCGATACCTGATGTATTACTCCATTCCAGCCTACAAGGACAAATCGAATCCGGTTCAGGGCTGGGGACTTGGAATCGCAGAAAGCAAAGACTTGAACAACTGGAAAAAAATTGGCGAAATAACGCCGGATGGCGAATATGAAAAGAAAGGCCTCGCCGCTCCATGCGCCATCGTGATTGATCATCAGGTCAATTTGTTTTATCAGACGTATGGAAATGGGAAAAATGACGCGATCTGTCATGCAGTATCAAAAGATGGAATCCATTTTACCCGCAATGCAACGAATCCCATCTTTCACCCAACCGGAAATTGGAACTGCGGTCGTGCCATCGATGCTGAAATCTTTAAATATAAAGATAAATACATGCTCTACTTTGCGACGCGTGATCAGGACTTTAAAATTCAGATTCAGGGTGTAGCATGTGCTCCGGCAAATACCAGTTTTAACCGAGATCAATGGACACAATTGACAGATACACCCATACTAAAACCTGAGTATCCCTGGGAAGGAGCCTGTATCGAAGCTGCAGCATTGGTTCAGAAAGGCGATCTGCTATATATGTTTTATGGTGGAGCTTACAACAACAATCCACAACAGATTGGTGTAGCAAAAAGTGCCGATGGCATAAAATGGGAGCGCCTGTCGAACAAACCTTTTCTGACCAATGGTGATCCCGGAGATTGGAATTACAGTGAATCGGGGCATCCACACCTTTTCAAAGATGAGGATGGAAGGACCTACCTTTTCTTTCAGGGGAATAACGACAATGGAAAAACATGGTTTCTTTCAAATGTTGAAGTAAAATGGAATGAAAAGGGTCCGTACCTTAAATAAATGAAAATTACAACTAACTAATTATGAGTAAAATATTAATTAAACTGTGTTTTATTTGTGTTTATCTTGTTTGTGTCACCAACCTATTTGGCGAGCCAGCCTTTCCGTTGACCGGGCATCCACGATTTTTCTTTCTTTCTTCAGATGAAGCGGTCTTGAAAGACAAGTTGAGTTCGACACCTTTATTGAGCAAAGCGCATGACGTAATTATAGCAGAATGTACCAAGATGCTGACCTTGCCGGTTCAGCAAAGAGTGCTGACCGGAATACGTCTGCTTACGGTTTCACGGGAGGCGATCAGGAGAATCAGTTTCCTAAGCTATGCCTACCGAATGACCGGTGATGTTCGTTATGCAGCACGGGCAGAAACAGAAATGTTGGCCATGGCTGCTTTTTCAGATTGGAACCCGACCCATTTTCTTGATATCGGCGAAATGTCGCTAGCAATGGCCATTGGTTACGACTGGTTGTACAACTACCTGAGCCCCGCATCGCGTACCACCATAGCGACCGCAATTAAGGTTAAGGGAATCGAGGAAACAACAGGTTCAAAGGCAAACCAGTGGTGGCTGACTAGCGATAACAACTGGAGTCAGGTTTGCAATGCGGGAATCTCAGCAGCAGTAGGAGCTGTTTTTGATGAGAACCCAGCTTATTATCAGCCTTTGATCGACAGGGCCGTTACTTCTGTCAAAATTCCGATGGGGGTTTATAAATACAATGGTGCCTATCCCGAAGGAATGGGCTACTGGGAATATGGCACAACCTTTAATATCCTTTTGATTGACTTGTTACAACGGATGTGGGGCACCGACAGGGAGCTTACGGCAATGGAAGGGTTTCTGAAAACCGGCAATTTTGTAACGCACATGCAGGGAAATGGTACCAAATCAATGAGCGGGGGAGCCCTTAAATCAATTAATCCTCTTCCTTTTAACTTTGCAGATTGTGGTAACGGAATGGGAGTGCAGGTCGGGATGTTCTGGCTGGCTTCGCGTGCTACCGACAAGACAATCCTGTACAACGAATTGCAGAAGCTTGATTTTACCCTCACCAACGGTGATGCAAGTTTTGGCAACAACCGGCTGCTACCTTTTCTTTTGATCTGGAGTAAGGATTTGCCATTGACCAATCTGCCGGCACCTGTAGAAACAACTTATATTGCCCAGGGAGTAAGCGCGGTGGCTGCAATGCGATCAGGTTGGGGAGCCAACGATATTTACCTGGCAGTAAAAGGTGGCACTCCTTCAGGAAACCATGCCCACATGGACATAGGTTCGTTTGTGATGGAAGCCAATGATATCCGCTGGGCAGCTGATCTGGGTATGAGTGACTATAACAACCTTGAAACCAATGGTGTTGACTTGTGGAATATGGGTCAGAACTCGGAAAGATGGGATGTATTTCGGTATAACAATATGGCGCACAATACATTAACCTTCAATGGGAACAAACAATTGGTTACAGGAAATGTGCCGGTTGCAAACCTTGTGAATACTGCCAACCTCAAATCTGCTGAAATGGACCTCACCCCCGTCTATAAAAACGATTTGACCAGTTGCATGCGGACTGCTTCAATCGTTTTGAACCGGTATGTGGAAATAAAGGATGTAATAAAAGCCGGGACTAAGTCCTTAACAACCAGATGGAACCTGGCTACTCAGGCAGTTCCGCAGAGGGTAAGTGATAAAATCATTAAACTAACTCAATCCACCAAATCGCTTTATCTGGTTTTCGATGGGATTGATGCCGTAAAAGCCAAAGCATGGTCAACCAAGCCCCCGACAAGTTATGAGGAACAAAATACCGACAGTTACTTTACAGGATTTGAGTTTACCATTCCGGCAGGTGCGACCCAGACTATTACAGTAAAATTGGTTCCGGCAGGAGATCCTTTACTCACTGGACTGGATTTGACTGCCAATGGACAGGAACTGAATGAGACGTTTGAGTCTTTTGGTTTAGCTTCCCTCTCCAATGAGTTTGTAAGCTGGAAAATGAACCCGGCATCAAACGGAAATGCGAAAGCTGTTTTGGGTGAAGTTGTTGTCAATCCTTTTAAAAAAGGAATCAATACAAGCGAAAAAGTGTTGAGGGTTTTGCGTCAGGACGATTCGGAATATGTTACTGCTACCAATGCGAGCAGTTTAACTTACCGGGGAGTTCAGGCTTATGGCTACGATCTGACAGTTAAAGCCAATTCTGTTGTTGAATTCAAGTATTATAAAGATGCCCCCGGGAAAATAGGGGTGCGTATTTATGACGGGAACGGAAATGTGCTTTTGGTGGACTTTACCGATCCTTATGAAATTACAGCAGGTTATACCACTGCCCAATGGAGAACAGCACAGTTTGCCGTTGGGAGTCTCGATTTATCCAAGTTTAGTTTCACACCGTCGGGGTATTTGCTTATTTCACCTGAAAGGAACACAACAGAACTCTATCAGGAAAAAGGATTGACGATGTATGTGGATGATGTGAAAATGCTTCCACTTTCGACTACGGGCGTTGAATTGTTAAAGAATAGCCTTAGCTTTACAGGATATTATGATTCGAAAAGTGGGCGGGTTTGTGTTTTGAACCTTCCAGTGAATACCCGAAAGGTCAGGTTATTTGATCTGATGGGGCGAATGATCGATGAGCTTTTTTCATCAGGCAATGTGGCAATGCTCGATATCAACAGTTCCGGTTCTTCGGTTTTTATTGTCCAGGTTTTAACTTCTGATGGTAACAGGCAGTCGATTAAGGTTAAACGATAAAGATATTTAGGAATATTGAAATATCGTATCACAACCTATTTGTTTTTAAGTATATATGTCATTGATTAATAATGTGTTATAATTGCTTAATTTTTTTTAACTATGAGAACAAATCATCCTGTTTTTAAGGGTTTCTTGTTTGTTTGCTTGTCACTTTTTATCTTATGTGCGGCAAATCAGGCAAAAGCCGAATTGACCAACAAAGAGAGGAACATCCTCGCCAATGAAGCCAAAGCCATTGACCTTGCGAAGGTTTTGATCACCGATAATTCCTGGAACAAGTTTCCTGATTACAAAAACAGAACATTCTGGCAAAGCCTTCCGGCAAATATCAGAGAAGAGTATGTATCGAAAGCAGAGAAATACCTTGATTACAACTGGCCGGTCGTAAAAGCCACCGATTACCTTGAATTTATCCGTTCGGGTAACCGTAGGCAGGAGGCTTATGCAGCTTGTAGCAATGCTCTTATCTCTTTGGTAATGGGAGAGTTGACAGAAGGGAAAGGAAGGTTTATGGATCAGATTGTCAATGCAGTATGGTACTTTAGCGAACAAACCTGGTGGGGTTGGTCGGCTCATTTAGGGTCACAGAAAGCCAAAGCAGGTTTGCCCGATGTAAACGAGCCTTATGTTGACCTTGGGGTCGGGGAAATAACGAACAACCTGTCGTGGACGTTGTATCTGTTTAAAAATGAGTTTGATAAGATACATCCTCTGATTTCCAAAAGGTTGAAACAAGAGATCACCAATAAGGCACTGAAACCCTATTTTGAAAGGGACGATTTTGGATACATGGGATTTAAAGGTGGCCGTCCAAACAACTGGAACCCATGGATCAATTACAATATGCTGAATAGCTATCTTTTAGTGGAAGACGATCCGGCAAAGAAAGTGGCCGAAGTTCAGAAGATCATCAATTCGTTGGATAAATTCCTGAATGGTTATTCCGATGATGGGGGTTGTGACGAAGGCCCTTCCTATTGGGGGGCGGCCGGTGCGTTGTTGTATGAAAGTCTTGATATTTTGAAGATGGCGACGAATGGCAAATTTGATGTCTACGATGATCAGCTAGTACAAAACATTGGCAAATATTTTTATCAGGTCAATATCCACGCACCGTACTTTATCAATTTTGCCGATGCCGATGCCACAACGGGTGGAAACGCACCCACTGTTTACAAGTATGGTCAAGCGATAAAAGACAAGCAAATGGAGCAGTTTGGTGCTTATCTTGCAAAATTGGGAAATTGGGGCGACCATAGTTTAGGTGGAAAGATTGGCGATCAGATCAAAAACCTTGGAATGTTGGATGAGCTTAAAAAAGCTGAAGGGAAAGAAGCCCTGGTGGCCAATTTCTGGTTGCCCAATACAGAAGTTGCCGGAGCACGCGATCAGGAGGGGAGCTTTATGGGATTCTTCTTTGGGGCAAAGGGTGGTTTTAATGCCGAGAGCCACAACCACAACGATATTGGTTCGTGTGTGATGTATTATGATGGCAAACCTGCCCTGATCGACCTAGGTCGTGAAGAATATACTGCAAAAACCTTTAGTTCAAGACGTTATGAAATATGGACCATGCAGTCAAAATTTCATAATCTGCCTGTGATCAATGGGATAGATCAGAAAGATGGTGCCAGTTTTAAAGCAAAGAACTCAGCATTTACTTCAAACACAAAGGCGGCAACTTTCACAACCGACATTGCCGGAGCTTATCCAAAAGAGGCGCAGGTGAAAAGTTGGGTCCGCAGTTACACCTTGGTGCGTGGCAAAAGCTTTTCAATTTCTGACAAGTTTGAATTGGGAGGTTTAGAAAAAGAACCGACAAGTTCAAATCTGATCACCTACTGCAAAGTTTCGGAACTTCGCCCCGGTGTTTTAAAGTTTGAAGGCGATGGTTTTACCCTGAATATGACCTATAATGCGAAGGTCGTAAAACCAAAAATAACCTTTATTGAAGTGAAGGACAACTCTTTGAAGCGTTACTGGCCAAAGGGTGTTACTCAGGTTATTTTGGAATTTATCAATCCATCCTTAAAAAATAGTCAGCAGGTGGTTTTTACTCCGGTGAAATAATTCCGGTTGATGTTTATTGGTTGTTGGGCTGAAATTATTACCAATAATATTTATTTTTTAAGTGCCTATATATTAATGAATTAACATATAGGCACTTGTTTTTTATATATGTACATAATTTGGTATAGGTGGATTTTCAACAATTCAACAGTTTAACCCAAGTTGCATTTCCAATTTTGTAAGTCATTAAAATATAGGGCATCGCGGGGTAGCTGTTCGTCGGCGGGACTACAAAAAATGTTCGGGCTACACTATATTTAGTTTTGCTATTTTTCGATGGAAAGGCATGGATTTATATTTCATTGCCTGGTATATTTCATTGGCTTTCATTTGTGGACGTGTACATGTTTTCAACAGTATTTTCTCCCCTTTTGTATTTATTACCGAGTTCAGGTTGCATTTTTTGAGTGTTCATAATCCTGACTATTTCCGACCAACAATGATGTATATTATTCTTTTGCAGCCTATACCGAAGGAAACTTGCGATAAAACATGCCAGCACGGACATGTTTAAATGGGATTCAATATTGAGTTCATTTTGGTGGAACACCGGACGGAAGTTCAAATCGGATTTTAAAGTCCGGAAGATCAATTCGACCTACCAGTGGAGTCGGTAAAGGTCCCTCAATTTATCTTGTGCAAGCAGCTCTTTGGGTATCTTGGTGATAAAAGGTTTAACCTGGCCCTTATTATACGGTCTTTACTTACTTTCCTCCCTTTTTTCTATGCCTCCTATTTGATTTTCCTTACACGTTTTTCATATTCTTTCTCTGGAAGCAATTCTATTACCAGGCGCGTTTTAATATCTTTTTCTTTGGATAGGTAAACTTCCTTTTCAATGGTGGATATTTTGCCACCTATCATCATTTCCATTATCTTGAAATAGTCAAGTTGTTTAAATTTCCCATTTTAACTTTTTCGTACATCCCAACGGTTGCACCTGGCCTGTTTAAATAAAAAGCAGAGGCTTTGTCTATCGCCTTTATATAGGTTTGGTTAATGTACCCTACTTCCCTGATCAACAAATTTTTTGGCTGTATAATTTCTGATACGCTTTTACTGTCGGTATGGTCCTGTTCGTTAAATTCATGAGCACTAAGGTCGTATATAGTACATATTTTAAAATCGTATTCAAAATTGATGCGGATCATTGATTTTGATCCTGATCCTCCGCTACCCGGATAAAGTGTTGCATAAGCCGGTGGCAACTGAAAATAGGTGGAATCTTTTATACTCACAGAATTAAAGTGTAAAAATTGTTCAAGTCTTGATTCATCCGGCTACATCTCTTAAGGAATTTTTCCAACAATGTCTTTAAAAACAAAACCGACCAATATGTAAACCGTAGGTCAAGTGCTTGTTTTGTAATAGTTTGGCTGTGTCGCAGATAAAGATATGAAACAATGTCTGTCAAACTTCTGGCGTGGTTGTCAAAATCTCTGATTATCAAAACATTAACAAAGCTGTCTGCTGTTAAAGTACCGCACCGTTGAATAAACCCGCTCTCACGCCCTAACCTTTCAATTTCTTCTGATTTGAAAAAATCTGTTAACCTCAACGATAATTTGGAAGCTACACCTTCCACTTTTATTGACCTCTTACCTAATCTAACCTACATTTCAAGCAAATTTGTCGGAGAAAACAATCCTTAGTTTGACGGCAATGCCCTTCCCCCCTTTAAAAAAAGGGGATCTGGGAGTCGTTCAAACGAAATTCGCTTCCTTTATAATGTTTTCAAAAACAACTTGACCGAAAGAGAAAAGCAATTATGGAAATATAGAAATTATTTCCACCTATTTCAGACTATTTTAATTCTTTTCAATCCAGTTCAATATATTTCAACTAATTCCTTTAATCACCTGATAATCTAACTTTAATTGCCCCAACCTTATTTTTTACAAGATAAGCTGGAAGCCGGATTTCTATCCGCTTAAGTCCCTTGATGGTCTTGTCGATTTCCATGGGTGGAGGATCTAAAGAAATAACCGAAACCTTTATGCCAGAGGGTTCCAGAATCGTCAGTTTTAATGTTTTGCCATCCTGCTTTAAAACTGCGCCCTGAGCATCTCTGTTTACATCCGCCAGGGTCATCATTCCCCAGGTAATGTTTTTGGTGGAGTCACTGATTTCAAAACGATCCTGTATCAAAACTGATTTGTTGCTCTCTTTTACAAACCGGCGATTCAAAGATTTCAGATTTTTCCCATACAGGGATGTCATGTCGATCGTAACTTCGGGAGTAGGTGATGTTTTGAAATCGATGATTGTGGCCGTGCTGTTGACCAAAAAACGGGCATCATTGACCGTTATCGTACTATGTCCCTGGTTTTTCTTTGTCAGTAAGGTCCAACGTTCCCCTTTTTGAGATTGGTCGGATAACTTAAACCCGATCCGGTTTAACAGATAGTAATTTTGATTCCCCGGATCCACGGCCCATCGAACGCCGTTCAGTTCAAAAACAAAAGTACCGGCATCCATGTTCCCGTGGCTGATATTTGCTTTCCCTCCTTTAGCTGCGAGATACAACTGACCAGGATCTTCCTTCCCGCCCCTAAATATCGCAATCGGATTTAGACCATTCCCATGCCAATTTAGCGGTAATTCACTATGTTTCTGCTCCTTGTATTGTGAAAGCCATACTAATCCAGGACCTGCCAATCGTCCTGCATCTGTTGGATTTTCAAAAAACGAACGGTTAAAATACAAAGCATCACCTGTTTTTGCAGCAAACCAGGTAGAGATAACAGCTCCGTCCCCATCGTTTCTGTCACCCGAATCGGCAAAATTGAACAGATTCCCTGATGGAGCCGTAGCATATAACCTAAAATTGGCACTCTCCATAAAGCCGGGACTTTTTGTTATTCCGAAATCACTGCCCAACGCTGTGAAAAGTGAATTGGCAGCAACTATGGCATAACTCGTTCCGTAACCCCAGTAGGTTGGCCCTTCCGGGTAAATGCCATCCGGCGAATATTCCTGCAATGAGTTTGGCAACATTTTAAGTGCCCTTGAAATGGTTTTGGCGGCCAATTCTGGGTTTATATCAGCAATCACAATCGATGCAGCCACCATTCCGCCATGGCAAACCGAATTCCAGTTGTTTGTACCATTGATCCAGCCCATTCGTTCACCACCTTCGTTGAAACTGGGTTTTATCCCTTTTTCGATCAGGGCAGTTTTAGCTATGGTTACTGTCCCTTTTGGGAGGGATTCACCTACCCAATCGACGGCAAGGGCAACTGCAAAGGACATTTCAGCAATATCAAGAAAATGCTGGGGATTCCAATCCTGAAAAGAACAGATATTTTTTACCTCTTCATCTATTCTCTTTAGCGTCATGGCATTCTTGTCGAGGCGGTAAACCATGCATAAAATACCCATCCGTTCCAACATTTCGCGCGAAACTGCCAGCAGCCTGAACCCTTCAAGTTCCCTTTTCAACAAGGGTTTTGCCAGGATTGCGGTTGCTCCTTTCTGTAAGTAATTGTAAAAATTCTGGACCAAAGGATCGGATTTTAGCTTTTGCTTCAATTGCCGCTCGATTTCGGGAGTCAGGATAAGTTTTGGGGACTGCTTGTTCAAATGAGTTTTCAGCCAGGAAATAGTGACCGGATTCTCCAAGGCATAGATACCTTTTTCCTGCATACTTGCCTTAACCGAAGTAGTAAGAACAAGGACGACTGCAAAAAGGCAAAATAGTTTGCTTTTCGGAATTGCAACAATAATTCTCATTAAACGATTATAACAAAGTATATTTTAGATTCCAGAAAGCCTGACTTTCATTGACGTAGTGCCGTTTTTAACTGTCCATGCAGGCAAGCGGATTTCGATCCGTTTTAGCCCATCGATTTTGCGATCGAGATAAAAAGGTGGAGGATCGAGGGAGATTACAGAGAGGGTCAACTCAGGATGGGCAAGGTTGTCGAGTTTCAACTCTTTCCCATTCTGACGAAGGATCGCCCCACCCTTTACGATTTCGATATCCGCAGTAGTCATCATTTGCCATGTGATACTTTGGGTTGTTTTACTGATTGTAAACTGATCTTCGATCAGGATCGAGCGGTTGTCTTCTTTCACGAATCTTCTTGTGGCGTTTTTAAGGTTTTCACCATAAGAGGCGGTCAAGTCGAAGGTGGCTTCCGGTTTGCTGCCATCTTTGAATTCCTTTAATGGCGCAAATCCGTTGTTGACAAAAAGTGAATTGTTGACCGTTAAAGTACTGTGCCCATAATTGTTTTTGGTCAGCAAGGTCCATCTCCAACAGTCCTGACAATTTCCCCATAAGTCAAAACCAGCCTGTTCCACCTCATTATAACCCTGATTACCTGGATCAACCGACCAACGCACACCATCCAATTCGAAGATAAATGAACCGGCATCCATGTTACCATGGCTTGTGGTTGCTTTTCCGCCTTTTCCGCCGAAATAATAGCCACGGGGATCATTTTCAGGTCCCTGAAAAATCACGATCGGGTTTGGTCCATCACCCTTCCAGGCTCGGGGAACTGTTTCACCTGCTTTTTCCTTGTATTGCGAAATCCAAACCAGGGCAGCACCCGAAATTCTGGAAAGTTCGCCAAGGTCCAGATTCGGGAGAAGAAAACGGTCCTTTTCAAAAAAGGCTTTATTGCCAGTCTTAGTGGCAAACCAGGCCAATGTCACATCACCTCCCTCACTTCTTTTGTCGCCACAATCGGCATAATTGTAATACCAGGTAGATGGAGTATTCATCAACACCCTGAACATTGCACTCTTTTTAAATGCAGGATATTCAGCAATACCAAAATCGGTTCCAAAAGCACTTTCAAGGATCGCAGATGTAACAACTGAAAAACTCGTCCCGTAACCCCAATAGGTCGATCCCTCTGGATAAACACCATCAGGAGCATATTCCTGAAGGGCATACGGCATACCGTTCAATGATCTGCTGATCGTTTTGGCTGCCAGCTCAGGATCTTTTTCAGCAATTGCAATTGAAGCGGCGATCATCCCACCATTACATACCTGATTCCAGTTATTGGTCCCTTTGATCCAACCGGTATTCCCCTTTTCATTGTAACTCGGCTTGATCCCCTTTTCGATCAATGAAGTTTTTGCCAATTCGATGGTCGATTTTGGCAATTTTCCTGCGGTCCAATCGAGGGCTAAAGCTACAGCCATTGACATCTCCGCCACGTCAAGATAATGGGATGGGTTCCAATCCTGGAAATTACATACAGCAACCACCTCTTCATTGATCCGGTTTAATATTTTAGGGCTTTTTTCGATCCGGTAAACCATTCCGAGCATATTGACCCGTAAAAGCATCTCCCGCGAAACGCCCAGCAATCTTCTTCCTTCGAGCTTGCGTACAAGCAAAGGTTTTTTCTGAATTTTTTCGGCGCTCAACTGAATGGCTTTGTACAAATTCTGAACGACAGGATCGCTTTTAAGTTTCCCTAGCAAACTCTTTTCAATAGTTGAATTCAATACCATGCGTGGTTGCGATTTGAGCAACTGGCTTTTGAGGTACTGCACCGACATCGGATTCTCCAACTTTTGTGGCCCGTTTTCATCCGAACCTGGATTTTGATTGGCATTCACAAGCACTGGCATAAAAATGACCAGGCATAAAAAGCTTAATAAAACACTAATTTTCGATTTCATATTTTATAGAATTTGTAAAGTTTGATGTTTTGTTCTTGTCACTTTTTTAAAGAGTATATCCGAACTGTTTTTTGATCCCATTTTCTTCAACTTCAAATCTAAGGCTGGAAAGATCTCCTATATCACTGATCCTTCTAATTTTAACCTTTGGAACCTCTGTCTGATATGGAGCCACAACAGTAACGAACCTAACATTTGAAGTTGCGGAGGTTTTATTGATCCTATAACGAAAGGCGGGACGTGGCTCTTTTTTTGTGTATAAAAACGACACCTGGCCTTCTTCTTCAGCCATCCCCAATCCTTCCTGTTTCTGTGTTTGTACCAAAAGTTTCCAACCTTCTTTATAATCGGATGTTGCCATAAATTCATCGCTGTTAAAAACCGCCACACCTGTTGCAAACTGAAAATGAAGGTCAACATTTCCGGCGGCACTTCCATAAGCTTCATCGACAATGATAAAATACCGTTTATCGACAAAGAATATGGAGCGCCTATGAATCAGATTGTTATAACTTTTGTTTTCAACAACCAGGATATTGTCGGTTTTACCGGGATTCCACTTTAGTAGTTTAGGTGCGTATCCTGAATTTTGACCATCGAGCGTAAGTGTCTGATGTACTTTAGTTTGCCTGAACCATGCCCGGTTTTCGGGATCACCGCTGTAAATATAGCTTCCACCATCGGGCATCAGGGTCCTTCCTCCAGCCGATAATTCAAATGTACCGTTGTCTGGCTGACAATGGCCTCCGCCATCGGGACCACATTTCAAAACAAGGCAGATTGCATCCTTATCCCACGAACTGCGCATGGAGTACAACCCACTGTATGGAAGTGCATAAGCAGTTGAATCCGGTTTCGTTCCCTGCTCCCCTCCACTCGCCAGGTATAAGAAATCCTTCCTGTTAAACCGTTCAGCCCATTCCTGGAATTTCTTTTTGTGTTGCCCAGGCAGCCCTGCCCAGGAATCACCAAACTGGGCATTCGTCCCATCCGGATGACCCAATTTTAAAGGCACTTCGCACATTTTTTGAACTTTATCCATATAGGAAGATGGGAAGAATCCGGTTTTACCATTTATTTTAGCCAGGTCATAAGTCCTTATGAACCAATCGATACAACCCAAATGGTAACCCATGGCCAGTTCCCTTTGATGACCATCGGGATAAACCTGAATGTCTATTTCGGCATTCAAGCGGCGGACTGCCTCAGTCAACCATTTATCGGAATCCTTGAATTCGGGAAATGTGATGGCGATAAAAGCCAAACCTTCGGCTTCCATTAAACTCCAATTGCTTTTGGTACTGTATTTGGTCATTAGATATTCGGCATGGTCGTAAAAACTGTTCAGAAATGCGACCAAAACATCAGGCGTAAAATTAGGAGAATCAACAAAATACTGAAACAAGGAAGTCCAGCTATGCCCCCTGAGACCTGCCTCGATGGAGCGCCAGGCATAGTTATGGTCTTTGTCGTTCGGATTTTTTAGTGTCCAATCGATCAATTGCTTGCACCATTCTTTGGCATATTTTTCATCACCGGTGTGCCAATAGGCAGAAGCCATTGCATTCCAGAACGACATCCGGTTGAGTTGCCACACCCATTCGTTGTCGGGGACAGGGCGCGTTCCCCAATTGATATCCTTGCCGCAAAAGTAAGGGGAATAGGCCGATTGTCCAACAAAGATATGATTCAGAGCATTGTCGGCAGTTTGGATTTCACCTGGTGTTGCGGTTTTTCCCAAACCTTCAGACTTAAGTTTCCGGTCAACAGGGTGTTTTACAAATGTACGCGACTTGTAATATTTCAACAAATCAGAAGCACCCAGATCAGGATTGTCTTTGTCTTGATTTGCCTGCTCCAGTCCTTTAAAGTTCAGATTAATCCTCGACAAAAGTTTCAGGTTTTCACCAGGTGAGACTAATGCCTGTGAATAACCTTTATGTTTACAAGTGCAAATCAACACTAAAATCAAGAAAAATGATAACCTGAATGTCCTACCGAATTGTTTTATCGGGACTTTTCTCATCATCCTATATTTAAGGCTTTTGCAAAAATGACTGGCAAAAATCAATTCCCTGAAATGAAAGAAACTATAACCAGACATCTAAGTTTGATTATAGTTTCTTCGCTTCGTTACAATTTGTTTTTCACTTAGAACGTAACAGGTGTGTATGTTTCCATTACCACAGCGCGGTCTCTGGCAACAAGAACTTCAGTAGCCTCGTAGGAGTTTGTTGCATTGGAAACGGTGTATTTTATCTCAATGCCATCGCGTTCTTTATTTCCCCAGTTGAATTTCTTAGATGTGAACGTACCTGATCCTGTTATGGTGTAGGCTGAACCGGGATAAGCGGCAATTGTACAGGTAGTGCCTGTAAAGTTCAACAGCATTTTAATTTCACCTGTCATCACCTTTGAACGGAAGAAAGTGGTCAACAATACCTGGTTTCTGCCAGTCGTCACCAATTTTGAAACCGTATTGTTCTCAACATAAACTTCACTATAGGTTGTTGTTTCAACCTCCGTCCCGGCAGCGTTCTTCACTTTGCTCGATCCGTAATGGAAATAATTGCCGTGGTATTCGTTGATGTATTTAACGGCAAACATCGTAAAGTTTTTAGGAGCAATATTCCATTGGGATGCAATACGCGGATCTGCCGATTTATTTACTGAACTTCCGGATAAGATCGTGTCAACATCTGCTGAAGACTTGAGCCTTATAGGTACTACGTAGGTATTTTTGATGGCCAATGGATCTGCGAAAAAAGCATCAGTCAATTGAACTACCACGCCACCATTGTACTCGCCAGCAGGAATAACAATCTCATTAGGTGAACTTAACGTATAATAATTAGTTGGAAGAGCAACAATCTGGTCACCCTTATCGACAAAACGGATGTTATTGCAAAGGGTATTGTCAACGGCAAAAGTAAACTTGCGGTCCTTTGTGTTTGTATATAACCCACCCATTGCTACCGAAATGACAAATTTATGCGCGTTGTCGTTCGCATTGTCATAAATATAATCACCCAGCACCAAAGTCCTCACAGGGAACTGATAAGGGAAATAACCTGATGTGTAGTCAAAATCGGGATGGGTGATATCGAAGTTTTTACAAGAGATTAGCCCGACAATCAGTGTTAGTATTAAAAATATCTTTTTCATATTTCTATCTTTATTTATAAATACAATTTATTTCCAACCCTTATTCTGGATAAAATTAAACTTAATCACCTCTTTGTCAGGAATCGGCCCGTATTGCATATAAGCATTGTCATAAGCACGATTTTCAACAGTATAGTAGGTATAAGTTGTCCCATTTATATTCACACCTTTTGCCGGAACAGACAAATCCTCTTTCCATCTGCGCAAATCCCAGAACCGGAACCCCTCGAAGCAAAGTTCAAGCCTTCGTTCATTGCGAATTAAGATACGCATCTGGTCTTTGGTAGTCTGGGAAGTAAGGTAATTATCAGGTTGTGTAATTCCAGCCCTTTTGCGTATTGAAGCAATGACCTCCCTTGCAGAAAAAGCGTTGGTTCCTTTGCCATCCGGTCCCCACGCTTCGTTTGCAGCTTCGGCATAGGCAAGGTACATTTCAGTATAACGGACGTGTGTCTGAAAATGTTGCTGGGTAGATGCTGCCGAAGGATTGGCATTTACCTCTTCACGCAGCAGTTTTCTCAGATAATAGCCTGTTCTTGTGGAAGTCTGAATCGCATCATTTGCATTGTTGCCGCTACCCACACTAGTGTTGATTGTGGTACTTTTCATAGAGCTGCCATTGTAAACAACATAGAGTCCAAGCCTTGGATCCCTGCCTGTATAGGGCTTTGTGGCATCATATTTAGAATTGGTCACATCAGTTATCGGATAACCATTGGCCATCGGGAACGCATCCACAAGGTTTTGCGTTGGGTTGACCCTTCCATTCCCGTAAAGGGAAGGTGGAAAATTCGCAACTTCGCGGGCATTGTCGGTATAAACAGGCCTTCTCCATAGTATTTCACCGAGGTCCTTGAGGTCGCCACTTGTGAGGTTTGCTTCCGTTACCTGAGCTGCCAGATAAAAGATATGGCCTTTGGGATCCAATCCTGAAATTCCACCTTTGGCAGCGATGACTTCGGCTGCGTAATTGGCAGCATTTTGCCACAAAGTCTGGTCGCTGGTAGCATTAAATGCCGGACTTGCGGCAAGCAAAGCGAGGCGGGCCCTGAGTGCTTTTACAATGGTACCACTTACGCGTTGACGTGAAAAATCGCCCATCACAGTATTGTAAGAATTGATATCCGTCACCTCACTGAATCCGGCAGGTAAAGCACTTATTGTAGCTACATTGCCATAGTCCATTGGAAGATATTTAAGTGCTTCTGTAAAATCGGTATAAGCGCTTGCAACACATTCGGCAAAAGTTGCCCTTGGTTTGGAGAAACCCTCCATAGTCGAAATAAATTCATTGTAAATAGGTGTACCCAATAATGTTCCATCCGATCCGATTCCACCATGGTTGCGTAAAAGGTAGTATTTGAACATTCCCCTTAAGGCATAAGCTTCTCCTTTTAACCTTCTGATGAACAATTTATCCTGTTCCATGCTTGTCCACTTCCATTCAACAGTGTCAACTATGCTTAGGAATTCGTTGATGTATAAAATAGACTTATTCCCATTGTCCCAAAGATTTTGGGGATCGTAAAGCGGTGACCACTCGCCTTTGGCCATCCTCATGAAGGAGTTAAGTTTATCGTTGGATACGGCATCATCAGTAGCGACTTCATCCCACCGGTAATCGTTTGTTGGAATATAAGTAAAAGCCCGTACCAACAACCCCTCTGCAAACGCAGGTTCATTGTATATCCTGGCCAAGGTACTGTGGTTGTCATTTTCAGGTTCCAAAAACTTACAGGCAGTAACCATCAGAAGTGAAACCATCAGGTATGAAAATATCTTAAAAGATCTCATAATTTCATTTTTTTAAGTTAATTAAAAATTAGCTTTTAAACCCACCGAAAAAGTACGGTAATAAGGTTCACCACCAATATTCAGATCCCTGATTTCCAGATTTTTTGCAAACTGAAAAATATTGGATGCATCGACAAATAAGTCTAATTTCTTCATTTTCATTGCCTTAGAAATACGATCCGGCATATTGAAGGTTAACTGGACCTTACGGATCTGGAAATAATCGTTGTTGTACAACCAATAACTGGACCTGCGGTAGTTGTTACTGCTTGTCTGCGAACTAAGTGCCGGAAAGGTGGCTGTTGCAGCTGTAGCAGGAGTCCATGCATTCAAAACAACCTCTGAATATTTTTTATTCCCGTCAACCCAATAATAATTGCTTTCCTTAAAATTCTGTGCGCCGCTCCGACCTTCGCCTGCAACGAACAATGTCAGACCCTTATATGAAATTTTCAACTGTACACCACCCGAAAACGGAGTTTGGTAACGACGTAAATAAACTTCATCGTTCGCATCAACAATACCATCTCCATTTTGATCCTTGTACTTTATATCGCCCGGCCTGACAGTCCCGAATGATTGTATAGGGCTTGCGCTGATTTCAGCCTGGTCTTTAAACAATCCCAATGCCTGCAATCCAAAAGTTGCATCAACCGGTTGACCCTGCCTGTATTGATATGCATTGTTGTAAACTTCGTCAACTTTGGTTTGTTTAGAGGTAATATACAACGCATTGACATTTAAATAAAACTTCCAGTTCCCAACAGATTTGTTGAAATTGAGGGCGACCTCGATCCCCTTGTAATTTTGCGATCCAAAATTCAGGTAAGGGATAAAATCGGAATAAAAACTTGGATATTGAGTCCCAGGACGACTAACCAAACCATTGTAAACATCATAAAACACGTTCACCTCTGCACCAATTGTCTTTTTGAAAAAGAGGCCTTCGATACCCAAATTGATCTCATTGCGTTTTACAAAACTAAGATCAGGACTGTTTGGCCAGCTCGACATGACTCCGGAACGACTTCTGACAGCTTCGTCCCATGCATAACTCCCCGAGGTTGTATAACGATTATCGTAATAATAGAACCCACCAATCGGAAGATCTGAATTAATTACGCCCGCAGATAACCGAAGTTTCAGATAATCAATAGCTTTAACGGATGAGAGGAATTCCTCCGATTTGGCCATCCAGGCAATTCCCAATGTTGGTGAGAATCCCCTGTTGTTGCCTTGTTGCAGTTTCACTGAATTGACAAAAGCACCGCTGAAATCAATCAGGTATTTCTTATTGTAAACATAGTTGACCTGCAATCCTAGATGTGCCTGCTTAACACCTTGAAAATCACCTTGCTCCTTGGAATTACTTCCATATCCGAGCAATGATCCTGAAAGATGGTGAACATTGTTAAAAGTCCTGTCGTAGCTGAAAAGCCCGTAAAATCCGAATTTCCTGTAGAAGAATGTATTTCCAACTACCTGTGTACCAGGACGTGCATCAAGCCCATATTGCTTAAGGCTAAGGATTTTATCTGTCGTGGCATCCCAGGTCGGTTCATAAACCGAGTATTGATTGGCCACAGTCTGATCGTAACTGATCAAATAATCGAAACTGATGTTGCTGTGGAAAGAGAGTCCTGTAGTTACTTTGTTCAGGTCCACATCGACCCTGTTGTTAAAAGAAAATTTGCGGTTAATGCTTTCCAGGACACCCCCTGAATAACCATCAGCAAGAGCGTTGGTCTGGTAAGTCGTATTTCCACCAAGGAGATACAATCCATCCAC
>JBAXWR010000078.1:0-28235 GCA_037128295.1 Mariniphaga sp. | reverse complement strand
AATATTACATCCGGAGCCCAAAATGAATAACCTTCATCGGGATGCGAAAGCGACAATGTACCTCTATATGTCCAGGTGAATCCAAAATCTTCCGATTCGGCGACTCCTATTTCAGTTCCATGGCACCATTCAACTCCCGGAAGATCCAGTTTTGCACGCCGCTGAGTATAGAACATACTCCAAACCTTCTTAATTGGATTCCAGACAAGAACAGGATCAGCCACACCATCATAAATTGGGTCTCGGAAAAGCGGAGCAGGAGTACTAACTTCAATTGTTTGCGGGTCAATTGCAGAAACTTGCCCTTTCACTCCCTGAGCTTTAATTTTCCAGGTTGAAAAACACCCGGGCAAAATAATAATCAACACACTAATAATAAGTAATTTGCCTATTTTAGTACAGCAGTTTGGCTTCATACGGGTTTTTGAAATTTAATTGTTTATATTTTATTGATAAAACCATTTAAGGCTCAATTTTGTGATCTGGGTAACTGCCAAACCTGTACCTTTAGGTCTATTTCCCGCACAATATCCTAATAATACATCTTTCTTTATAAAATGTATGGCAGTATAGCAATACCAGCCATCAGGATCAACTTCGATGTTCTTTATTTTCCCCCATGTTTTCCCTTCGTCTTGGGAAACCGCAATGGTCAACGGTGTTCGCTTCCCTTTTATCGTTGGATCGTCCCCACCATTGTTGTTCCAAACCATCAGCAGGTCCCCGGTTGATGGAATTCTTTTTATGGATGCTGGAGATACCGGTGATTTAATATTGGTTGGTTCTACTGGACTCCATGTCACCCCCTTATCCTTTGAGACAGACGAACATTGAAAACCGATATCTGAACGGATAATCATAAAAATATCTCGATTTTTCAGTTCAACAATGCCTGGTTCCTGGGTAAGGAATTTATTCTGATTCCCGATTTCAATCCCTGATTTCCAGGTTATACCATTGTCATCGGAATAATAGCTCCATAAACTCCCCTGGTTTAAAGGTGACCCTTCTGGAGTCTTGTACAAATTCACTGCCATCAAAATACGGCCGCTTTTTAGTTGAATAACTCTGCTGTTGTTCAGCACAAAATACCCTGATTTATCTGTTATACAAGCTATCGGATCACTCCATGTTTTTGCCTCATCTGTCGAGAATCGAACCATTGGAATGCAATCGGTGGTTGAATTTTTCTTCAAATAGAACAGGGCAATTTTTCTATCCTGCAGCCGAAGAAGCGAGACGGACATCACATTCATCGTCCCTTCTTGTTCAACGATTTTTACATCATCGGGCGACCATGTTTTTCCTCCGTCATTCGAAAATCTCCCTGCAAGATATGCGGGTGAGTGATCCCCACCATTATCACCGGTATAATGACTGTAAACAAACAAGATACGATGATTTTTCAGGCTAATGAAGTCACCTTCACTGTTACGTGGATTATTTGGCCCTGGTTCCAGTTTTAGAACAATAGCCTTTCCTTTTTCATCAGGTTTTGGTTTGAAACCGGAACAAATCAGAATTGAAATGCTTAAAACAATGATAAGAATCAGACCTGAACCTTTCATAATATCTTGATATTTAGTTAATTATTTTACGTTCAGGCTAAAAGTCGAGGCAGGCAACCCATAACTGTTGACAAGATTTCCCCGCGAAAAAGGTCTCCATCCATATCTTACCTGCGTGATAACCTGATCATTTTTATTTATTATTGTTATTTTGTTGCCCTTTAATTCTCCCGAAATCGGATAGAAAACTTCGTCCGATCCTGCGGCATCGAGTTCAAGCAAGGATTGACCATCAGAAGTTTGCAAACTCTGATCCTGACCAAATAAGATCTCCACCCGGGATTTCTCAATCCTTGTTGCTTTCAAAGGAATTGGTCCATCAGCCTTAACCGACTGACCATAAACTTTTTGCAAAGCCTGTAAAGCCAAACGATGTCCCACCTCTTTTTTGTGAATTGGATGTACGTTAAGAGAATCTCCCAAATCGGAGGTGATTGCCATATAACAGTTGGGTATCGTTCCTGCCATCCTGCGTTGCGAGTCGCGGAATAGTTCCCAGCCAGGACGCTGAATGGATGAGAGTTGCGCAAATACAAAAGGCAGTTTGTCATTTTTACAGAATTGCCGCCATGACCGGATCAACTCAGGGAAAACAACTTCGTGATGCTCCATGTTGTGGGCATTCGACTCGCCCTGGTACCAGAGTATTCCTTTGACCGGAAATCCCCGGAAGGCTGAAATCCCTGCTTCAAAAACATAGGCTGGCATATAAGGGTGTCTTTGCAGGGGATTCTTGCCGGATGAAATATTTACCATAGCCCGTTGTCTGCACCACTCCATAATGAAATCGTTGCTGCTCCAATTGTACAGCACATTGACGAGTTGGGGATGATGTTCCAAAGTATATCTGTCGATAAACGCTTCGGCAGGGGCACCACCGACTGCTACCAGGATCAATCCAACCGGAACATGGAGGCGTTCCCTTAATTCCTGCCCAAAATGGTACGCAATGGCAGAGAAACTGCTGGCTTCCTTTGGACTACATCTTTTCCATTCACCTTGAAAATAAAAGAGTTGGTTCACTTTTTTCAAGGTTGTGGAGTCCCATTTGGTATCTGATGTTTCCGTAATTCCCTGAAAATTCAGGAGCCTTAAATTTTCGCCATGTACCTTTTCAGATTCATCCTTCCCATTTTGGGATTGGTCGAGCCTGAAAGCCATATTCGATTGTCCGGAGCAAAACCAAACCTCTCCAATCAGAATATCGTTCCAGTCAACAACGATTTTCCCATTGACAAGTATTTGCATGTTATAGGGTCCACCTGCAATAGTCTGCGGCAGTGCAAGATGCCATTTTCCATCGAACCCAGTTGTACATTCTGATGATTTTCCCGCAAAATTCAGTTTGATATGATCCTGTCGGTTGGCTGTCCCTGAAAGTTCAATAGGTTGATTTCTTTGTAAAACCATATGCTCTGAAAAGGCCGGCGAGAGCTTAAAACCACCATAATCTCCGGTTATCGCCGAGCTGATTGTTTTGGCGATGATTCCGGCACCTTCGATGTCAGGATGAAGTGCATCGGCAAAAAGGTCTGGGCGTGAATACAAAGGAGTATGCAGATCGATCAGTTCCGCACCACAACTTTTGGCCACTAATTCAATCTTTTTCTGTATCTGCCAGAACCAGTCGCGTGTTCCCGATTTAAATCTTGGATGGGAATGAAAAATCGGGGTCATCAAACAAATATAAACTTTGGGAGTTTTTCCATTCATTGTTTTGAAAGAATGGATCAGATTCAGATAATCCCGGGTAAAATCATCCCTGTAAAGGGGCCAGTTGCGCGGATCGGTATCATTCAAACCTAAATCAATCACAACAATATCTGCCTTATAATCCAATGCCTGGTGGTAGGCTTCAGACTGTATATAAGGCCGATGTCCCTTAGTTAGAAGGGTGGTACCATTGACTCCGAAATTTCCGACAACAAAATTCTCCCCAAGTATCTTCTGAAGTTGAGATGGATAACTTTCTGTCTCACGGTCATGCAATCCGAGACCGTAGGTAACGGAATTCCCAATGCAAGCGATCCGATGTGGAGAATCTTTAACCGCTTTATGAGAATCCACATCGGCTCCCATCAAAACCGGACCAGAAATGATTAAACAAAGTAGCAGAAGAGATTCAAGGATCCGGCCAACATTCCAAGATTTATCCGCCTTCCAGCTCATCGTCACTTTTTTGGGTGGTTATTCAACAATTCATCAACTTTTATCTTCTGGAAATAAAGATCTTTTATTCCTTCGTACAATATGCCTATGGTAGATTCATTCACCATTGTGAGACACGAATAGCCCAATGAATTGGCGCTGTTTAGCTCGGACTGGAACTCAACCGGCCAGGAATTACCTTCATCAAGACTGGCTTTAATGGTCAAATTGGATCGGGTACTTTTAACGTTGGGATTCGAAAAGAATAGTACGTTTTTTGGAACACCGTGAATCCTGACTGTCGCTGAGATAAGACTTGCCATACAAACCGATTCGGGTAAAAGTGAATTTGAAGATGAATGAACTTTCCAGGTTTGACCCATATCCGAAGTAATGGAAACAGCCCTGCCGTTTTGATCGCCCTTCTCTTTTCCATTGCGGTTGTCACGCATGTTAAGTATCAGGCTTCCATCATTCAGTTGAACTACCTGTGATTCAGTAGTATTGGATTTGGCTCCGGTTCCGACCGACCATGTTTTGCCTTTGTCCCGGCTGTAGATAATTGTTGAAAAAGGTATAGCTTGTGAATCTTTATATTGAGCAGCAAAGACCAACGTTCCATCATTCATGGTGATCCCATTTCCAGGTCCCTGGAAAAACAGGTTCCACTCCGACTTTTTACATTGTTCCGTGATATTGATTGGTTGTGACCAGGTAACACCGTCATCATCGCTCTTTGTCAGAACCAACTGACCTGTTTCCCCGGGTTTCAATCCAGGTTTTGATCCACCCCATGCTGTTTGGCCGGGTATGCCGTTCACCCATAATCCTGCAACCCAAATGGTATTTGTTGCCTTGTCAACAAGAACAGCGGGATCACCAATTCCATTTTGATCCTGTGGCAATCCTCCATATTCTCCCATATCCAGCACTTTTTTCATGGCTGACCATGTCTGACCGCCATCGGTGCTTCGACTCATTCCGACATCAATATCTCCCTGAAGGTCGCTGCCCCCAAGATACCTGATATCGTAAACGGCAATAAGGGTTCCCTTATTTGTAGTGGCTAATCCCGGAATCCTATAAGTATCCACCTGGTCCTGGCCTGATGCACGCAACAGAAGGGTTGGACGAAAAGCAAATTTCGAGTCGGGATTTACTTTAATTGTTTGTTTATTGCTGAAAATGAGTTCAATATCCTGAATTTCAAACTTTTTAGTAAGTTGCGCATCAGGTTTGATTACAAAATCCAAATTGATGACATTGGGTCCGGTAGTCATCGTTCTGTTCCCTGAGATGGTGGTTTTGATGCCAACCTTTTGTGAAGTTCCAAAAATCGAATCGATTGTTCCGGTATTTGCAACCGTCAGGGATGAAATGCAGTCAGGTTGACTGTCAGGAGTAAATTTGATGACAATCTTTTTTAAATCGATGGTTTCTGTACTCCCTTCATTTAATATATTCAGATGATAAAGTCCCTTATTTGTTTTTCCAACAATTGCAGGCGTCCGGATTGGAGAAAATTGAATTGCTGATATTTTTGAGGTATTTGGTTCAGCCGTTAAGCAAATCAGGCTTTTAACCAAAAATAGTAGGGTCAATAAAAATGCTGGAATTCTGTTCATCGTTGAAAAATTTAGTGCCAATTCGATCAAAAGGCAATATGAGTTGCTTGGTCAAAGATGCAAATTTTTAAACAGAAAAGCAGTACATTGGGTAATAATGTTAACCAATGTACTGCTATCATAACTAATTTTCCACCTAATTAGCCGGTTTGGAAGTTGGATATCCAAGTGTTTGGTTCACAGTAGGATCATTCGTCCATATGGCTTTATCGATAGGCCATAAGATCATATGGGATTGAGTTGTTTTGTTCAAAACTCCGAAATTATGGCTTGCTGTTTTAAATACCAACGGATCTGCTCCATATTTCATTCTCCTTAAATCGTACCAAGTCTTTCCTTCATGGACAAACTCCTTCATCCTTTCGGTAAAAATTGCGAGTTCGTTTTTGTCTTTGGTCGAGTTGACGAAAGGGGTTGGATCCACTGCAGGTGCAAAAGCCCTGTCCCTGATCGTTTTGATGTAACTACTTGGATCACTGCCCTCTGCATTTGCAATCTCTGCTAACATCAGCAATCTGTCGGCTTCACGAAAGATTGGCCAATCGTCGGAGAAATACCTTTTGTTGGCATTGATAGTTCCAATGAATTTAATAAGAGCAGTATTTCTGACATTTATAGCATAAGGACTCTTGGTCACTTTGTAGTAATCGTAGAATGTAGCATCCCGCCTTTTATCTTTAACATCATACGCCTTAAATAATTCAAAGGTGTATCCATATCGTTGAATGATCTGTTGAGAGTTAGTTGCAGCAATCAGCAATGGATCAACGAGGAGCGAACCTGTTGCAAGCGAATCTTTATAGTGCAGGTTGTCGAAGTTAAATGTCGAGTACAGGAATTGTGATACTCCTGTCATTTCAGCTTCACCTACCAGGTATCGCAATGAGAATATGATTTCGTTGTTGTTTTTTTGAGCAAATGCGAAGGCATTGGCAAAACTTGCCTGCAAAGTATTTCCGGTAATTGCAGTTAGCGCTGACTTTGCCTCAGCTAAATCGGCACTTGTACCGTAAACCTTTGCTGACCACAACATGACTTCACCCTTAAGCATAAATGATGCTTTGGGACTCCACTGGCTTTTTTCTGCCGGACTTGCAGCGGTACCAAAAAATCCAACTGACTTGGCAACATCACTTTTAATCGAAGCAAGTGTCTCAGCTTCTGTTGATCTGGCCTTTCTCAAGAGTACAGGGTCTGTATTGCCATTCAGAACTTCAGGTTCCAAACGAAGAGGTACACCACCATAGGTGCGAAGCAGGTGGAAATAGTAGAAAGCCCTTAATCCATAAGCCTGCCCAAGAAAATAATTCTTTTTTGCATCGGTCAAAAAGGTAACTGTACTAACCTTCTGAATAAACAGGTTGATCTGCAATATCGGACCAAACATTCCTGCCCAGGAAGAAACCCCTGGCGAGTTTTCTTCAATCCTTTGCTCGATGATCGGCAATTCATTCAACGAGGTATTCTGACGGTCAACATTACTGAAAGTTCCTCCGCGCATTTCACCCAGGCGTAATAGCATGAACTGATTGTCTCTTAGTTGTTTATGAATTCCTACCATGAAATTGGTAACCTGTGCTTCATTTTGCCAGAAATTCCCATCCCCAAAATAATCTATTGGTGCAAGTTCAATCGACTTTTGGCATGAAAAGGCAACCAATGCAAAGAACGCAGCTATTATTATGTATTTAATCTTTTTCATAATCCTTTTTTAAGATAATATTGTTATTTTCAATTAAAAAGTAATATCAGCACCAAGGATCAATTGTGTTGGTATCATATAGGCACCATTTTGACTTCCGGTACGTTCTGGAAAATTCAGCATTTTATCGGTAAGATAACCCAGGTTTTGTCCTGAAACAGTCAATACAAAGCCAGACATCTTGATCTTCTTCAATAGGGAAGGGGGCAATTTATAACTTAGTGATACTTCACGGAACGAAAGGTAATCAGATTTTCTCCAGAACATTGTACTGGGCCTGTCGTAATTTTTCGTGTTCAATTGGTCTGCCCATACATATCTTGGTAAGCTGGCATTGGGATTGTCAGCGGTCCATGTGTCGTTTACATAAGTAGTAGGGGCAAACTCACCTTGAGCGCAACCAAGGGCCCAGAATTGCATCTGATCCATTTGTACATGTCCCAAAGCAAAGTCCATCCGCACGTTGAGTGTGAAATTTTTGTATGTCAATGTCGAAGTAACACCACCGGTCCAACGTGGAACCTGACGTCCAAGAGAAACCATATCCCGGGTATCAATTGTATCATTTTTGTCGATATCCTTCCATATCATATCACCCATTTGAGTTGGAATCCAGCCTCCGGCAAGAGTTAAACCCCTTTGCGTCATGATTTGCTGGCTTGCTACCCTTTTCCCGGCAGATGCGCCGTACCAAACCTGCCCTGCTGCCAGGTCAACTTTGTTATAATTAGCAAGATCAGTAGTATTTCTGATGATTCCTTCACTTACAAATCCAAATACTTCGCCCCATTCCTGGCCTTCCTGCAAACCGCCGACCCAAACCAATTTTCCGGTACCAGGATCATAAATCTGCTGACCATCCTGCCTGTTGTTTTCATTTCCATTATAAGGTAGTTTAGTAACTACGTTTTTATTTCTTGATGCATTGGCACTTATCTGCCATTGAAAATCCTTTTTCTGGATAATTTTGGCAGTAATTTCCATTTCCAATCCAATATTTTTCATGCTTCCATTGTTGGTCCTGACACTGGATACGCCTGATGAAGTTGGGAGTAAAACGCTAGCGATCTTGTCGCTTGTGATTCTATTATAATAAGCAACAGATGCATAAATTCTGTTGTTGAGAAAGCCCATATCAGTTCCGATCTCAACTGTATTGGACTTTTCCCATTTCAGATTGGGATTCGCAATACCGGTCTGTAAAAATCCAATGGTCCCGGCATAGGCAGTTTGTGACCCATACGCACCTTGCAATTCGTAGGTGCCGATTCCGCCAATATTTCCATTTTTACCCCAACTTGCCCTTAGTTTAAGATAGGAGAGCCAATCTTTGGTTGACTGCAAAAACTTTTCTTTGTGCATAAGCCATCCCCCTGAGAATGCAGGGAACGTACCATATTGATTGTCGCCAATTAATCGTGAATAACCGTCTCTCCTGACTGTGAAAGTAAATAGGTATTTCCCGTCATAATCGTAGTTAAAACGACCAAAACCTGACATAATTCGTTCTTCTGAATGCCATGAGTCGGTCACCCTTGTTTGAGAGGTTGCGTTATTTAAAGTCAACGCCAAATCCTGAAAATCATCAGTAGGCGCAAGGGCACCATAGGCATAACTTCCTTTATTGAATGAATCATAATATTCTCCACCAATCATGGCTGCTATATTGTGCTTTTCTTTGAATGTAGCCGTATAATTAGCAATGAGGTTGTATGTTTGCCTGACGGTACGATCAAAGTTGTCGGAGGCATCCCTGTTTCTGTTCCAACCGGTGTTCGGATTGGTATAACTCATCACACCTGTACGGAAATCCTTGTTAAACGATTCGGTAAATGATTCATCATACATCATTAATGCACTGGCCTTTACATATAAGCCCTTCATGATATCAATCTTAAATGCCTGGTTAAGGGTGAACTTATCTGACTGATTGTTTCTTACATATTTGTCAATGTTATAAGCAGGGTTTCCATCACTTGCGTCACGCCCCAGGATCAAATCTCCGTTCGCATTGGTCCCACGCATGGTCGGTGGAGCCGAAAGCATTCGTGCCCAGTAATTCGATTCCCCATTTTGTAGCGATTGATCCCTCCAATTGGCTTTTGCAAACTGAACTCCACTCTCAGAGGTCAGCCAGTCGTTCATTTTGTATTCGCCGTTGAAGGCAAAATTTAACCTGCGATAAAAAGTAGCCAACGACAAACCGCCTTCGTCGTAATAACCAAGGTTTGCAAAATATTTACCCTTATCATTACCACCCGAAAAACCCAGGTTGTAATCTTGTGTGGCTGCAACTTTGTTCAAACCATAGTCGCCATAATTGAAATCTTTATAAATCAAATCGTAATTGGTTCCCAATGGATCATAATTGCCTGAATTATTGGTCTTTATCGGATCCTTCATCTGCTTCCATCCGGGCTGACTTAACAGTTCCTGATTTGTAGCATCCAGTCTCATCACACTCCAAATAGCCCTTGAGTCATAATTTCCATCCAGTATTGCACCAGTAGCTGGATCTTTGTACATGTTACCAGTTCCTCTTGGCCCAACTCCAGCGACATTGCTCGCAGCCAAAGTCCCATTCTTAATGGCTTGTTCTGCCCCAAGCCTGGCCCATTTGACATAATCCCCGCCATCTGTAAATTTATAGGGAACATTCAGGTAATTAAAACCATGCTTAACCTTAACGGAGATAGAAGAATTACCTGCTTTCCCCTTTTTCGAGGTGATCAGGATTACACCGTTGCTTGCCCTTGCACCATATATTGCAGTTGCAGAGGCATCTTTCAATACCTCCATACTTTCGATTTCTTCAGGATTGATATCGCTCAGAGAGCCGCGGATTTGTCCATCCATAATGATCAACGGGCTGCCACTACCATCAAAATTGGTTCCTCCCCTTAATATGATCGTTGGCAGCGAACCAGGCCTTCCGGTATTGGTTGCAACCCTCAAACCTGGAACAGTCCCGGCCAAAACCTGGGCGGGATTGGAACGTACCCCTGTACTCAGTAATTTCGTATCAACTTTTGCGACAGAAGAGGTCATTTTGCTCCTGGTCTGTGTGCCGTATCCGATGATCACTACTTCATCGATATCTTTACTCTCGGCAAGGAGTGCTATGTTGAGCACATTGGAACCTCCGATTTTGATTATCTGGGTTTGATAACCAACCATCGAAACCACTAATTCATTGGCATTTGCTGGAACAACAAGACTGAATTTACCATTCATATCTGTGTTGGCTCCTGTTGATGTTCCCCGAACAACAACGTTCACACCTGGAGTAGTTGAACCATCCGCAGCATCAGTCACAATACCTGTAACCGTCCGTTGCGCAATGGCCATACCGAATGACAGAAAAAGTGCCATTCCAAGCAAAAAAAGCTTCTGTGCAATAATTCTCCTCATAAAATTTTTTTTAATCGTTTAATTCTCTACTTTTACAGTCTTATGTCTGACTTAAGACGGGCAAAGGTAAATATTAAATTATCATTTCAAAAAAAAAATTAACTTTTTTTAATATTTTTGCAACATGACAGCAGAAGATTTTTTAAAGGACGAACCACAAATAGATAATCGGAGTTTGGTCGATAAAGTTGAATTTTATCTGATTGATCTTTTTATACGTAAGAAGCTGAATCCAGGCGACCTAATCCCGAAGGAAATGGAACTGGCAAAAACTTTAAGGGTAAGCCGGACTGTTATCCGCGAATCGCTCAACAGACTTAAGACAATGGGCTTAATTGAATCGGTCAAACACAAAGGGACGATCATTAAAAGCCCAGACTTGTCGGAGATTCTTCAAAAAACACTGATTCCTAATATTTTAGATCAAAATACTCTGAAGGATATATTCGAGATGCGATTGGTCATTGAAGTTGGGATGGCTGATCTTGTGACACAGCGGGCAACGAAAGAGGATATTTCCGAACTCTACGAAATTATTAAAGACGAGGTGTCACCATCAAAAGAGACACTATTCGATATCGACCATGAAGTGAAATTTCATGGCAAGTTATACGATATTACAAGAAATGACACCCTTAGGGGATTTCAGAAAATGTTGCTACCAGTATTCAACTATGCCTACTCCAGTGGGCTAATCAATAAACATCCTGATACACAACATTTTCTCTCCCACAAAGAACTAGTCGAAGTTTTGGAGAAAGGCGATGCCGCACAATTCACCCAGGCGATGCGGATGCACCTTGAAAACCATTACAATAGATTGTTTAGTATGGAGAAGGAATAAACACGGTATCAATCCCATGCTAAGAAACACTGCGCCAGGAACATTGTTCCAGACGGTGCTTCAAACATGGGATTGCTTCACTCGCACTTCGATACTGCAAACCTTTAAAAATCAATACGCTCGTTCGCAATGACAATTCAAGAGTGAGACCACAAACAAACAACATAATAGCACATTCTCTCTCACGAACTGTAATTGCGCGGAGTGCTGCACAATCTAAATTTGAAAGATAATCACCTGCACGACAAAGCAATCGCATCTTATGAAGCATTGCACCAGAAACATTGTTTTGAAAGTGCTTCAAACATTGGATTGCCGCACCAAACACCATAAAACTCCGAATAACTTAATATTCAGTATTTGGTTCGTAATGACAGCTTCGGAAGGAAGGTTTTATAATTCAATTTGTTCCAATTTGTGTTACAAAAGATTAACCCCTTCCCGAAATTCGGAACATTTATCACAAACATGGAGGATTGTGAATCGCATGACAGAAACTACATACTTTTTCAAAGAATTTTGAAGCGGTTTTTTTATGATGTTGGATCAGGAATTGCAGGATAATACTCCCTTTGTCCGATGTATCTCTATTGAAAACGTCATGTTTCCGGCATGGTAATAAAAAAAAGAGGGTTAAACATTACTGTTTAACCCTTTGTTTATCAACCTGTCGGGGTGACAGGATTTGAACTTGCGACCCCTCGCCCCCCAGACGTGGATTTTTTATTTTATATTTCTTGCTAATCTATTATATATCTTTATATTTGTGCTGTAAATCAATCATGTAAATTTATATGAATTTTTACATTTTTAGCGTATTTTATATAATATTAGTCGGGAATCAGTCGGGGAAAAAATAAAGCTATGAAAAACAAACATTGTAGGTTTGCACTTGATGCATACGAAGGACATGAAGTCAAAGACGGAGCATATCCGGTGATCTTGTACGTTAAAAAAGACAACAGGCGTAAATCAATTACTTTGCCTCTTATTACAGCTTTGAATGGTCAATGGAATAATAAATATCAAAGGTTTGAACTTGATAAAAAATTGAGAGATCCCAATAATGACAAAAAGAAAATAGTCCTTCATCCTGAAAGGGTATTAAACAATATCGCTTTGGATATGTATGCGAAAAGATGTGATGAAATAATAGAGGATTTTTACGAAAAAAAAATAGATTGGACACTCAATCAATTTGTACAAGCTTTCTTAAATAAATCAGAAAAAAAGGGAATTGAACAGTATTTTTTGCAGCATATTGAAAAGTTGAGTAAAACCGGTCAGGTAGGAAATATGATTTGTTATCAAAATGCTTTGAACATGATCAAGCTTTATGACAAAAATTTTGGAAGCCGAATGTTCAATGAAATTGATTTAAAGTACATAAACGGTTTTCATGACTACTTGAATAGTGAAAGAGGTTGCTCCGGCAATACAATTAAATATTATATGCGTGCGATTAGGGCCCTTTTAAACAAAGCTATCGAGGGTAAAGAGGCCTCAGAAATTACTTATCCATTCGGTAAGAACGGTTATTCAGTGGCGAAGCTATCAGAAGAAACTGCAAAGCGATATTTACCAAGTGAATATCTTGAAAAATTAAAATCAGCCACTTTGGAAACTTACCCTTTAAATTGGAGTCGGAACTTATTCTTATTCTCCTACTATTGCCAAGGAATGAGTTTTGTTGATATGGCAGCACTCAATAAAAATTCAATAAATTTTGATTCAGGAACGAAGTGCATAGTTTACAAGCGACAGAAAACAGAGGGCAAAGCAAGGTTCATTCACATTCAAATATCTGAGCAGATTCAAAATATTCTGGATTGGTTTAAAAATGACACTTTATTGATTGGGGATTTTCTTATTCCTATTGTCTCAATCGAAGGTTATAAAGGTGAAGAACTGTATGAGCATATCAGGAATAGAAGCAAGAAATTTAATATTCATCTTAAAAAGTTGGCAGACAAATTGGAATTTAAAAATGTTAAGCTAACAAGCTATGTATCAAGGCATAGTTACGCAATGAGATTAAAAGAATCCAATGTTCCAGAGGACGTAATAAGTGAAGCGTTGGGACATAAAGAACTTTCGACTACAAAGGTTTATCTGAGCTCATTTGGAAGTAAGGTAATTGCAGAGGCAAACCGTAATTTATAAAAGAGTAATAAAAAATACCACCATGAACAATATCGGAATAACACAATTATTGGAACAAATTGAGTTGGAGAAACAAGTTAAATCAATGCTTTATTGGTATTTGCCAGATTCAGAAGTTGTCAGAAGAAAATCTCTAATTGATGATCATAATTCTGTGAATCGAATTTTTAAACTGGAAGCCATAAAAAAAGCAATGAGATTTATGCCTATTATGGTTTACCTGAAACCCATTACCGATGAAATGCTAATTGATTATTCATTAGCAATGTTTAGCATGTGCGATTATCTCAAATTTAAGAGAGATAAAGATGCCGAACGGTACAACGATCTTGTTGGTCCCGCAATTAAAGTTTTAAAGGATTTTCTTTGTTCCAAGGGTTGGCAGGACTTTAATATTGAAATGGAAACAACAGGTCAAGGGGTTTTAGTTATAAATGGAGCAACAATACCAATTTCCAAAGAAGAGCTTAAGCTACAAACTCGAAGAATGGGAATCTTCCCAATGTTTCCTTTAATCAGTATTGATAAAATCAAGGTTAAACAAAAAGAATACTATAGTAAAATATATGGTAATGGTCAGAAAACAACTGAAAGCTCCAGTAGTGTTTTTCAACCAAAAATCAATGAACAAATAATTCCTGAACTACATCAAATTCTTAAGTTTTACTTTGATCCAGAGGATCAATTTGAGAACTTCCTAAAAGGGAATCCGATAAATGGAAAGATTAATTTTAAGGGAAGGCAAAACCTTCTTGCTGGAATATTTATCCGTTTAAAAGAGGATGAAGATATCCAGCTGGGTACTCACCAACAAACTTACGACTTCATTAAGCAATATTTTCTTATTAAGGGAAAACAGATCGAGACTAAACAAATATTATCTTATCTCAAAGATCCAAAGAAAGCTAACCCTGAAAAATTTATTGATATATCCGTTTAACATCACTCAAAAATAGGGAGTAAAATAGGGGTACTAATAGGTATCCCTATTTTTGTTTTATATACAAGTATTTACGTTTGTTTCGTCATTTGGCCAATGATACATTTAAAACTTAAAAAATAAAAGTCATGTATCTAAAAATTGAGGGAATTACGAACGAAACACCAATTACATTCTTGACTGTTGGACAATTATTATCGGTTCTTAACAGTAAATCAGAAGATAAAGATTCGAAACCGGTAAAAATCCAGATACCGGAAATATTCGGACTTGATACCTGTTGTGAGTTAACCGGATATAGCAAACCAACCATTTATTCTAAAACCTCTAAAAACGAAATTCCGCACTTCAAAAGGAATAGCAAATTATTGTTCCGAAAATTGGACATCATCGAATGGATGACCTCAAACCCTATTGAAACTAAAGAGGAATTTTGTCGGAATATTGACAGCAAATTAGTTAAGAAACGGAGGTAATCGCATGAAACAAAAAGAGCCGAAGCACCCCCACGGTACAACAGCCCCTTTAGTAAACGACAAGCGCAAATTTAGGGATTTTATTGCAATAAAACAATATCTCACGATCTTAATTGTTAATACTTTAGGCTTGCACCTGAGTCATTTGCTTAACCATCATTTGTTAAACCAATACTTTTTCAAATGAAAGCACAGCTTGACAAAACAACCGTTCCCAACGTGATATTTCTAATGATTGACAGGGATACCCATTGCGTGTTTATCGAGCAATCCCCGGGCAACCGAAAGACTGAAATCAATTCCGTAAGCTACTTCATACGATTTGTCACTTCTATGAAGGTAGCCCTCCGGCTTAAGAGTAGGTTTGACAAAAAGCCGTATTTGGTTCAACATTACCTAAAAACGCTATAACTATGGACGGAAACGGATGGATAAAGCTACATCGACAATTGAAAGACCATTGGCTCTGGAAATCGGAAAAACGGCTGAAATGGTGGATTGATGTTTTGTTGACAGTGAACCATTCCGACACCAAAGTAATGGTCAATGGGCACTTAATCGAGTGCCAAAAAGGACAGAGCATACGATCGCTTAGTACTTGGGCAAAGGATTGGAATGTATCAAAAAAGGCTGTTAGGGACTACTTTAAATTGCTCGAAAGGGATTCCATTATCAGTCTGGAATCAGTCCATTTTACTACACGGATAACGGTCTGTAAATATGAAGATTACCAAGGTCAGGTAAACGCTAAGTACACGGAACGTAAACGGGAGGTAACCCAAACAAGAATGATAAGAATAATAAGAATAATATATCTGTCGTTTTTGATGTTTTTAGGAAAGCTTTTCCGGGCAACAAACGAGGGTTAGATACTGAACTGGACAATTTCCTTAAAAAGAACAGACCTGAATCCGTACACTTATTGCTTCCGGCACTTGATAAGGAAAAACAAAATCATGAATCACTATCCGGACAAAATAAATTCGTCCCCGACTGGAAAAACCTTTCCACATGGATAAATCAGAAATGTTGGGAACAGGAATTTACAGAAACAGGAAATGATAAAACATCAACAAAACCAAAAATCCCACAAAAATGGTAAACAAGGCAGATTTGGGGAAAATCCCTCCGCAAGACATCGAAATCGAAAAGGCTGTATTAGGATCGTTGATGATAGAACCCGATTCCATACACAAGGTAAGCAATCTGATAAACAAAGATTCTTTTTACTCAGACGATCACCGCAAAATATTTGATGCCATTAAAAGGCTTGAAATCGCAAGTAAGCCGATAGACTTAGTTACTGTGACCAGATCATTGAAGGAATTAGGTACTCTGGAAGAAGTTGGAGGAGCAATGTATATAACAGAACTGACATCGCGCATTGCATCGGCAGCACACATTGAACACCATGCAATGATCATTCAGCAGCTTCATATCCAAAGGGAAATGATCAAGATCAGTACTGAAACAATATACGAGGCTTATGAAGAAGGTGCAGACATCGAAGATTTGTTAAATTCACTAAAAAGGAAAATTTCAGCACTTGAAGATAGCAGTTTAGGATCAAATACCGGAATGTTCCAGTCGGACGTGTTCCAGAAAATGATAATTGAAGTGGAAGCCGATTGTCGGGAACATGCAAAAGGGAAACAGCCTGGGATAACTACAGGTATTTATGAACTGAACATTGCGACCGGAGGATGGAGGAACGGAAACCTTGTAGTCATCGCAAGCCGTCCAGCAGTTGGTAAGACCTCTTTAGCCCTTCACTTTGCAAATAAGGCAGCAAAATCGGGTAAATGGGTTAATTTCTACTCCTTGGAAATGTCGGCACCAGATTTACAGCGTATCTTGGTATCGGGTGAAAGTGGCATTAACCGGACAATCCTTCGGGACGGACTACTGGAGGATAAGGACTGGGACACGATAAACGCTTTGTCTGCCAACTATGAGAAGCTTCCGATAAAATGGATAGATCATGCCGGGTTAACTGCAAATATGATCAAATCGAACACGATCCGAAACCGGAAAGCCGGAAAATGCGACCTGATAATCATTGATTACCTTCAATTGATTAAGCCATTTGACAAACGGGCCATCAGGGAACAGCAAATATCTGAGATAAGCCGTACACTAAAAGAGATAGCACTCTCTGAAAATATACCTGTTATTTGCCTCTCGCAGCTTAACAGGGCAGCAGCAAACGAGAAGCCAGAACTTCACCACCTTCGGGAATCGGGTGCGATTGAACAAGATGCAGACGTGGTAATATTCCCATGGAAGGACAAAGATCTAAACTATACTCTTTCGGTTGCCAAAAACAGAAGGGGAAGAGTTGGTCCCATCATCATCTATGCCAATGAGGAATTGACGGTTTTTGGTGATGTTCAGCCTAACAGCAGTGTGGTTTATGATCAAGATAAAACAAACAATTCAGCGTTTTAACCATGACAACAAAAGCACTGCATTTAAAAATATCATTGCTCCAAATCAGGTTGTACCGTAACGGCAGCACCCACCGGGATAAAGAGCGATTGAATAAAGAAATCAACTGGAGGTCTATCAACCTCAATTAAAAAAATTACTGGCAATATTGCCATAATTCAATAAATAGAAATCAAAATGGAAAAGATCATTTTAGAAAGTTTCACGGAAAAGGAATACTCTTTGGAGTATGACAGGATTTATGAGAAAATGGGTGCCATAGAGCAGGAGGCATTGGATAAGGAATATCAAATCAAATTGATTGTGATAAGCGATATCTTTGACTTATCGAAGATTATGGAACTTTGTTCTCAGGTTATCATTTTATTTAATCAAAGGGACTTGTTAGAATCATTGTTAAGGGAGGACACTTTTAGCTGTGAAAATTGAAAAACATGTAGATTTGTCTTTAAACTATTTTTCACCATAAAATTGATGGCATCTTTTATGTATTTCGCAACTCATTTTTCATTTGATTAATGTGTCAACTGATTGTCACAAGCCCGCCAAACAGCCTTAAAATGTGTTTGCATACACTCGTTTAAATATTTTAATGCAAAAATTATAAGACTGTCATTACTCTATCATTGCAGAGATATGATACTGTGGCTTTATGCAAGGGGTGTAATTCATGGTTACACCCTTTCATTTGTTCACATTCTCATAAACCAACCAATGTACAAGAGAGATTAAGGCATCTCGAATACCCGGCAAAGATTTCAATAAAGTGACTTATTGATCTTGTACTTTTATCGGATGTTTTACTTTTCAATTCCTTAAAACAACCAAATCCTATCGCGTGATATTTTTCATAACTGTCCTGAATTTCTTAGTCCAACTCTTCTTTACACTTGTAAAATGCAATTGAAAATCCCACTATATTAGCAGCTTCACCCCATAAATCAAAAAATTCTCGCTTCATTATTGAGTTACCGATTGCCATTCCATAAAATAAGACTGCAAAAAGACAAATTACATAAAGTGTATTTATATTTTTCTTTGGTGAAATAGAAAAACTCCAATCAAGTGAAAAATAAGATGCAATCCCACAAGCACCCATCTCTGCTATTGTTTTATTAAAAATACTTTCTGGATTAATGAATCTCCAAAAGAAATTTATTACACCAGTTACTACTATTAGAGTAATAAAAAAGATAAATGGAATTGCAATCCATTGAAGAGCATTTAGTAATAAATTTTTCATGTATGTTTTTATTCCATTTTTGGGTCTATCTTTGTTTTATTGTATTTATCAATAACTGTATTATAAGCAGAAGAATCTACATAGTATCTGTTTGCTTGCAGTACAGTTAGGCAAATCATAAGAGTGCAAATTATTGCAGTCATGCAAATCCAAAATGTTGACGTTGGTTTTTTCATAGTTAATAATTATGTTTATAATTTATGGTAATGCAATAATCTCGATTATTTTGCCTTTGCCTGTAAACTTAGGGCCTACAACACTTACTTTAATATTTCCACTAATATCTTCATCGAAATTAAAGTCAATCTTTTTAATATCATCAATACTCACTACAACAACAAAGGGGTTGCCGTCAATTAATAGCTTATCCCTAATTTCACGAGTGACGGGAAATACAAAATAGAACATAAATCCTACTGTTATTGAGGCATATTCATTTCCTTCTTTCTCAAAAATATCATTTAATTTATAATTTTCGTATTCAAATATTTGATAATTAGTCTCCAATACAGGTTTGTAGGATATAGTAAATCTATAATCCCACAAATTCTTACTTGTCAAGAAATCATCCCAACTGTACTTGACATTATACTTTTGCTTAATGGATGCAATAATTTCCTGCCTTTCTTTTTCTTTCTTCTTTTCTTCGCCATTTCTTATTTGATCTTCTGACGGTTGGCTGCATCCGAACAACAATATAATAAACATAAGTTTTGCAATCAGTTTCATGTCCTAATTTTTAAGCTTTTTAAAAAATCAATTGAAGTATGTCTGAGCGGAAATCATAAAAAAGAGGGTAAGTTGTTACCAATTTGGTATTAAACAAATTATCCATGTCATTATGTCCTGCCAGGAATGCCCTCAAAATTAATAGGTCCGAAATTAGGTGAAATTACACCACCTAGCATCAAATACCCAAATATTATTTTATCGGACAAATTTGTATTAAACCTGCAAAGTACTAAGTTCAGGAGCCTATTTCTTCTGTTTCTGCATCGCTTCTTTTGCCTTGCGCATCAATATCAGGTTTCTGGCTTTCAATATCAGTGCCGTTTTCTGATCCTTTGTCAACTTCTGTGATTCCATCTGAAAGTTATTTGTGAAATTTATCATTATCCTCAGTTGTGCTTCGAAAGGAGTCACTTAATTCGTCCTTTTCCAACCTGTTAACGTCATTGTCAACTTGACTGTTTTTGACGGCATACTTCTTTTTAAGCTCCCTCAACTGTTGGGCTGCCAACCAGATTTTCCGGTTCTGTTCTGGGGTCAATTTGGGATTCGTATCAATAGTAAATAAACTGTAAATTACTAAATTTTGTAGCATATCATAGGAGTACAGATTATTGCGGAAATGCAGACCCAAAATGTTGACGTTGGCTTTTTCATGTTTATAAATCAAATCTGTTCATGTAGTACCTAATATCCCTCTCATTATTTTCATGATAAAGCATTGGGGTATTTCCTTTATCTTTATCTATTTTTATTTTTATGAAAATTGATTCCGCATTTTTACTAACATATTTATATGAAATAAATTCGTCAATATTCTGATTATTAAATATGAAGTAAAGATTTGTTTCAAGCCCGGCCATTAAACACCGGGCAACCACTATGTAGCGAATTTGAGAATATGCAAATGCTTCAAATCTTTCTTTTTTAATCGTTACATGTATGCGCCCTTTATCTGTAACGGTTGTTGTTTTTACTTGAATAAAATAAAACACATTATTCTTGCTCGCTACAACATCAACGCCATCATCTACCATCATAGAGTTGGCATTATATCCACGGAATAATAACTCTGACATCACTGCACATTCACCGGCTTTACCAATAAATAGAGTTGAAACAGGGTCAGGATTAGTTATAAATATACTTGGGTCTGTGGCGACAACCCCTTTAACTGGTGGAATAATGGGCTTTGGATTTTGAATAACATCACCAGCTTTTTTTATTTTATAGAATCCTTTTTTGTCTTTTCCAGTTTTTGGGTTTTTAACTTTAAGGTAAACGCCTCCGGTTTTCTTTTTTGCTTCTCGCGAAAGAATCCCATTTACTTTTTTGGTTAATGTTTTAATGTCCATTTTCTCTCCCTCTGCAAATAATCCCTCATCCAATTCACCAAATAATATATTAGATAGTTCGCCTATGTGAATACCATTTTTGTTGGATTTATCTGCAAGAATACGGTCTATTCTCAATTTAATTTCTTTGTTTGGGTCGATCATCGTTTTAAATTTTTACGTTTATAATTTATCATATTTATTGGGTTCAATTTTAATAATCCTTAACACAACGCACTGAGAATCCACCTTTTTTTGTGAATGACATAGTGCGGACAGCAACACTTATACTACTAAGTTCGCAATTCCAAGCTAAAGTCGTACTTGTTGAGGTACTACTCCACCAATCACCATATTTACCCATTCCATAAACTCCTCCTCCTATACTTTCCTGAAAACCGCCAGGAAGGGCAGTAAATCCACTGCTATTAGTTGCTCCAGTGTTTGGATCTGTCCAGTGGGTTGTTCCGGCCTCCTTTAGTTTGCCTCCAGCGATTGTTATACCCCCTTGATTTTCTATTAATGTTTCCCATTCAATCCGAGTAGCTACGTGCCATCCTGTGGGTGCAATATTGCGGCTATCGGATACTGCATACCAATTGTAAACAGCACCGTATGTAGATTTATGAGCAATTTTGTTCCCATACCAACAATAAGCTGCTGTGTAAAGATTTTTCCACAAAGTATCTGCAATATTGGGGATCAAATCTCCATTACGGTACTTTGTAGTTTTAAGATTTTCAAGCATCCATATCTGGTTTCCTATTTTTACAGTATGATAAACATTTCCGTCAATATCGGATACAGTGTCACTTGTTGTTGGATTATTGTTGTCCTCATTTTTGGTACAACTATTAAAAATCAGTAATAACATACCTAATAGGGTATAGACCCAAATTTTCTTGTTCTTGTTCATTTTGAATTTGATTTTAAAGCAGATTAATATTAAGTTTTATAAACCTTCAAAAATAATTAATTCAGACTATAGTCCGTGGTGTCGCAATGTTAAATATTTCAATTTCGCTCTGACTAAAGTCTGAGTTATGATTGTTGAGATATTTGGCAAAGTTTTGCGTGAATTGAGGGATGAGAATCATATCTCTCAGGAGAAGCTTGCCGAGTATTGCGACCTTGACAGGACCTATATCTCACTTCTCGAACGCGGACTTCGGCAACCAACAATCACAACAATCTTTAAATTGGCCAAGGCTTTAAATACCACACCATCAGCATTTATTTTAAAAGTTGAAAGCGAATTGAATGGTAAAGCATAGAACAAAAGCTTGCTCAATTCAGCACCCAGTCCAAATCAGTTTTCTCCTTGATATCTTCCAGTTTGATGATGGTATTTTTTAGATATTCAACCATATTAACAGGCTTTTGGTCAATCTTTTGTGCGAAATCCAGCATCCAGTCGGAAGGTTTGGTATAAAATGACCTGACGTTAAAATAATAGCCCATCAAGTTTTTATAGTCATTCTGATGGGAAACCAGATCAGTCATTACATTTAATGCCGAATAAGCATTGGCTCCAGTAAGCTTAAAATAGATGTCGGTAAGCTGACCTATCTTTCGGATTAAATTTTCAAGATTGTTCAACTTTTTTGTAACAGATTTTTCTTCAGGTAATTCCAAATTGATGTTGAGGACCTGGAAAACAAGCGGCACCAACAATATTTTCTCTATTTCGTAGTCCCGCAGTTTTTGGCTTTGACTTTTAAAAATTTCAGCAGTTGAATTTATCAAGGCTAAATCATTCATCCATTCGAATTTGTTTTTACGGTCGTGGACATATTTCAATTTCATGGTTTTTTTGTTGAACAATACTCCATTTGAACATAGCTTTCGGACAAACCCGATCTCGAAACCCAAGGCATAAGCACGGTTGTAACTGTTGGTAGTTCGTAAAAACGGCAACCAAGTTTCCTGCTCCCAAACGTTAAAGTTGACGTCCTTATGAATTAAATCAATATGTACCGAAGCTTTTGACATTGGTCCAACAACCTTGTATGGGATAAACTCCTGGGGGTTCACATCAGGGTACAAGTGTGCAAACAAACTCTTCCCCATTTCCAATGCCTCCTTATTGGTAATCAATTTATAATTGTTCCCAACAACGGAAAGTATCTCACCGGTTGACTGGTTTACCACAGCCTTGTGATTTGGGGCATAAACCTGTTTGGAAAATAAATCTTTCGGTGGGGGGAAATCCGAATAGATGCTCTGTAATTTGACATCGAACAAAACCTCCTCCAGTTTATTAGTAGGATGGGCATAATCAATCTCGTTGCTCATAATTAATTGGATTTAAGTTGTTTGTTGAATATTTTTTCAGTGACCATTTTTGTTATTTCCTCTTTAGTGATACCATATTTGAATAATGTTCCGGCAACCATTTTGACATCTTTATTTATTTCTGCAAGCGTACTGTTTATCAGTCCGTCAAGTTTGTTAAAAGCAATTTCTTCCGGTGTGTATTTGTCCCTCAACCGAAGTATGTCTGCTGTCGAATAGTTAATCGGGAGGTTGATGCTACGGAGTATCGTATCATCTTTAAAGAAGCAAGTACTTACCATAAGCGTAAGGTTTCCAATTGTCATTTTCCCTTCAACAATTGATATTTCGGCATTGAATGTTTTGATATTCTTGACAATATCCAAAAAATATAAGAATGGGATGCTTATCCTCACTGGCCCGGCTGACTTGCAATAAAGCACCCTTGTTGCACCTATGGCGACAAAATTCACTTCGTTTGTTTTGACCGTAATCTCACAATTGTAAAGCCTGCCCTTTTTGTTTTTGGGAACTGCCCGGCTGAGAAACTTCATGGCATCTAGTAGTTCACTTGTTTTGCATACCATCATGTATGCAGTAGTTGGTTGGATAAGTGTTTCGCTCATAGCTATTGCATATTTTGTTTATGGATCATTTGATTCAAGTTGTACCTTACTTGATTTTCCATCGCGGCAAATCCTTCCTTATCAAGGGTCATACTAAAAAGGTATTCTTCCGGTATTTCCAATCGGGTTTTATAGAATAAACGTTCTTCGTACCGGCAGAAGAATTTTACTGCCCATCCGTTTTTTCCAGCCGTATTGATCTTGTAGCTAATATCTTCGGCAGAATAAAACTTTGAGGCATTTTCAAGTCCATCGGTAAAAATGGCAAAAAACACCTGATCATCTGGTACTACCAACTCCCCGACTTTTAAAAATGAGGAACCTATGGCATCATACAAGGCTGTATTTGAATTTGGATGGTAGTCATTGGCTGTTAATTTTTTGATCCGATCCGTTTTCTGGGCAATAAATTTGAACTCTACGGTATCATTAAAAGTACAGAGGGTAATTTTAATGTCTGTATCCGGCTCTTTTGTCTCCAACTTAACGATCATTTCAACCTGTTCGTTAAAACTTGATATAACCTCGTTTTTCAACAGCTCCATGGAACCGCTCCGGTCAAGGATCAAGACGTAATGAATAGTGTTTTTCATCTGACACGATTTTAATGTTTATTCCTTAATGTCGAAAAGTTCGTTTTGTCACCCTCGATTTTGTATTTATTTTTAAGTATTTTTGAACTACACTAAAAATATGCCTAATATGGATACTGAATTTGATCAATGGAACATTGCAGATGCACAATTTAGCCTCTGGTTGAAGGGAGAGGGCTACAACGAAAAAATAAGCATTACCAGAATTTTAAAGTCTGCATACTTTGTTTTCAGGCAAAAACAACGGGAACGGCTTGCAATAATTTGTCAACAATCCTTTGACGATTTCAAAAAGAGAGAGGAGGATAGATTAGCCGATCTTCTCAAAGAACCAGTTACTCAATATATCAGTAGAGATCCTGAATATAATGATGTTAGGTTCTGTAAAGTTAGTAAACCTGGTCACTATGAAAGACTGACAAAGGAAAAGAATGAAAAAATCATCAATGGTATTCTTTCTGGTAGCCAAATGGTTTTTAATGAATTATATGAAAACGAATTTCCAAAGGTTGTCAGATTGATTACGAAAAATTCAGGGAGCGTTGATCTTGCAAAAGATATTTTTCAAGATGGCTTGATCATTTTGATTGAGAAGGTAAATAGAATGGAGCTTGATTTGATGTGTTCGGTTGTAACCTACCTTTACTCAATTTGTAGATTGCTTTGGTTGGAGCAGCTCAGGAAGCGCAAAAAAAATATTTCTCTGGATGATTCTTATAGCCATTCTGAATCAGACCTTACCATAATCGTTCATGATACTGAAAGTCCAGATATTTATGAAGCGGTAAACAATGAAATTGAAAAGTTGGGCAAACCTTGCAGACAGCTTCTTGAAGGTTATTATTACAGGAACATGAGTTGGGATGAAATTGCCAGTGAACTGGGATATAAAAATGCAGCCAGTGCGAGAAACCAGAAATACAAATACCTTGAAAAGATCAGGAGTACAATCGGGTTAGGGGTAGAATAATAATCGTCAATACATTCATTCGTTATTTCATTTTAAGTTGAAACGGGTCTGTCATAACCTTGTCACAGCCTGATAATTTGATATGCAAAAGGTGTTTCCGGTTTAAGGAGTTGACAGAAGCGATACAGTACTCTGACGGACGTGAAACAGTGGAATGACGGTCGTGAGACAAATGCTTATTTCACGTGTGACAGATGCCGTGACGGATGCTCGACAAAGTGTTCAAAATACCCTGTCGGATGCTTTGACAGATGCCGTGACGGACGTAGGACAGATGCCTTGACTGACATGAGACAGAGCAATGACGGATGCTTGTCTCATCCTTGTCTCATATTTGTCTCATGCTTTGACAATACCTTGTTTCATGCTTGACAACATTGGTTTTTCAGCAATTTTGTCCTATGTCAACTATCAAAATTTTTGCATCGTAGTTGTTGTCTCACAAGCAAAAACAGGGCTAAAATGCGCTTATAACCTATTGTTTAGGTAATCCTTATGAAAACAATATGAAATTTGCATTGTGTTGTTGTTGTCATTGTATGGATACCTTGTTTTAGGGTAGCCTCTTCGTTAATATGCTGCTGTTGCATCAAGTGTTGTTACACATTAGCAATATAGTTGTCAAAGCCTGTTGTCTGTTGAGCGATCCGGCATGATGGACTGATAGTGGGTGGACCCAGCGAAATAGTACAGAATAAAATGTCCGTTTCAACAAAAGTTGTGCGTTTTTTTTATGATGTAAAACCAGAATTGACTGCACAAAATATCTTTGAGAGGTTGTATTTGTGTAGAAAAAGTCGGGAATCAGTCGGGATACCAAAAAAACAAGGGTCAGATATTTCTATCTAACCCTTTGATTATCAACCTGTCGGGGTGACAGGATTTGAACTTGCGACCCCTCGCCCCCCAGACGAGTACTCTAAACCAAGCTGAGCTACACCCCGAATTGATCGCGTTATTGAACGCGGTTGCAAAAGTAATCGCCTTTTTCATTTTTGCAAACATTTGTATCCATAAAATGGTTAACTTTGAAAAAACAATTAATAGTCAACAAATGGATTTCTTTAAACCAATGAATATCGCTGACAATCAGCCAGAAATTAAAAAGCCAAAAGGTGATGTCGAAAAGGTTAAATGCCTGATTATCGGTTCCGGGCCCGCAGGGTTTACAGCCGCAATTTATGCGGCCCGCGCCAACCTAAGCCCTGTGTTATACGAAGGGTTACAACCTGGGGGACAGTTGACAACAACTACCGAAGTAGAAAATTTTCCGGGCTATCCGAATGGGATTACCGGTCCTGAAATGATGGAAGACCTTAAAAAACAGGCCGCAAGGTTTGGAACAGATGTCAGATGGGGCCTAGCTACAGCAGCCGACCTTTCTGGTTCAAAACACCTGATAACCATTGATGAAGAGAAAGTAATTGAAGCTGAAACAGTGATCATTGCAACAGGTGCGACAGCCCAATATTTGGGTATCCCCGATGAGCAGAAATATGCCGGTTCAGGTGTTTCGGCTTGCGCAACTTGTGACGGATTCTTTTACAGGAAAAAAGATGTGGCTGTTGTTGGTGGTGGGGATACTGCCCTTGAAGAGGCGATTTACCTGGCAGGTCTTTGCCGGAAGGTTTATATGATCGTAAGACGAAATGTTTTCAGGGGATCGAAAGTGATGCAGGAACGTGCAATGAAAACCCCAAATATTGAAATCTTATGGAAACACCAGACCAAAGGTTTATTTGGGAGCGGTGTTGTCGAAGGTGTCGATCTGATCAAAAACAAAGGCGAAGCCGATGAGTCGGAGGTAAAGATCAATGTGGATGGCTTCTTTCTTGCAATCGGCCACAAACCAAATTCCGATATTTTTAAACAATACCTTGAAACAGACGAGGTAGGTTACATCAAAACTTTGGGTGATACTTCCAGGACCAAAATCCCTGGCGTTTTTGCCTGTGGCGACGTGATGGACCCTGTTTACAAACAAGCCATTACCGCAGCCGGTTCGGGGTGTAAAGCGGCTATTGATGCGGAAAGATATTTGTCAGAAATATAAAAAAATGCCTCCCAAACCGGAGGCATTTTTTTGTGTTTATTCTAAAAGAAGATTATTTATATAATCTTCTAATTGATAGTGTTTTATTGCGAAACCTGTGCCAGCTTGGTACTTGCATACTTTCCAGCTTCGAGTTTTTTACGGACTTCGGAGAAAGCTTTAATTGTGTATTCGACATCCTCAAGGGTGTGGATCGCTGTCGGAATCAATCGAAGCAGCAACTGTCCTTTTGGAATGACCGGATAAATAACTATCGAACAGAAAATATTATAGTTTTCACGAAGGTCAAAAATTACATTGGTGCCTTCCGGAACACTTCCCGAAAGATAAACAGGAGTAACAGGCGAATTGGTAACACCCAAATCGAAGTTCTCAGCTTTCAATCCCGACTGAAGTGCCCTGACAATTGTCCAGAGGTTTTCTCTTAATTCAGGCATTGTCTTAATCAGTTCAAGACGTTTAAGTAAGCCCAGTACCATCGCCATCGGAAGCGATTTGGCAAAAATCTGGGAACGCATATTGTAACGAAGGTAGTCACAGACTTCTTCACTACTTGCAATGAATGCACCAATACCAGCCATCGATTTTGCAAATGTACCAAAGTACATGTCAATCCCGTCCTGTACACCAAAGTGTTCACCAACTCCTGCGCCGGTAGCACCCATCGTTCCAAAGCCATGTGCATCGTCAACAAGCAACCTGAAACTGAATTCATTTTTTAAAGCAACGATTTCGTCCAGTTTGCCAAGGTCTCCAGCCATACCGAATACACCTTCAGTAATCACCAGAATTCCACCTTTGGTTTTATCTGTCAATGCAGTAGCGTGTTCCAATTGTTTGCGGAGACTATCCATGTCGTTGTGCTTGTAAACAAACCTTTTGCCCATATGCAACCTGACCCCGTCGAGGATACAGGCGTGAGCTTCGGCATCATAAACGATCACATCATTGCGGCCACAAACTGCGTCAATAATTGAAATCATCCCCTGATAACCAAAATTGAGCAGATAAGAATCGGGTTTTGACTCAAAACTAGCAAGTTGCCTTTCAAGTTCTTCGTGCATACTGGTTTGACCCGACATCATTCT
>JBAXWR010000077.1:0-28381 GCA_037128295.1 Mariniphaga sp. | reverse complement strand
GCATGGAAAAATCCTTAAGCGCCGCCAGGCCTTTAATGCCGATTGCCTCTTTAACTGCTGAATTGACAAGCTGCAACATATTCAATAACCATTGTTTTGCTTCGTTTCTATTCCCTATATTTGCACTGAATTATAAGTTATGTTTTATCTCGGTTCAATAGCAGGAATACTACCTTATCTTCTGGCATTCTCCCTGACAATAGTTTTGGGCAGTCATGCTGGATTGCCTTTTATTAAATCCAATTTAAGTTCCACATCCCAGAACGAAATTGCAAAAGAAGAAATAGTCAATATAAAGAAAATTGAATCATACAAGGTTGATAATATTGTAATTACAAATGAAAATCCTTTAATACCACCTTGTTTTCGGTTATTTGTTAAGATTGAAAATTTCTATCTGGCCGATTTCTTAAAAGTATATCTGGCCGGGATTTCACTTTTACGTGCCCCCCCAATTCACATTTAATCCAGAATTTATTTTTATTACCAATGAGGTCTCGGTACAAAGGGTCTTGTTGTTGGTTACAGGACTTTTATAAGTGCCTGATTTATTGATTAAATTGAAATTATTAAAATCTTAAAATGAAAAGATTTATTATCCTACTATATATCGTTTCGGGTTTTATGTTACAGGGCTTTTCCCAGGCCAACCTGATTGAAGGGACAGTTAAAGGAATGGACAACTTACCTTTGGAAGATGCACATGTCGTACTTTCCCCAAAAGGGCTTTCAACCAAAACTGATAAAAATGGAAAATATCAGTTAAAGGGTATTGTGTCAGGATCTCAAACAATCAGGATTAGTTATTCTGGCTATAAGACTATTGAACAGCCGGTTAATATTAATACCCAAAATCTGAAACTCGATTTCACACTTGAGCAGGCGGTAATCGACTTAAATGAAATTGTTGTTACAGCTACCCGTTCAAGCCGTGCGCTTAAAGATATGCCAATCCACACCCAGGTAGTTTATGGTTCTGAATTACAGAAAACTGATGCCATCACATTAGGCGATGCACTTGTAGGTTACTTCCCTGGAATTGATTTTAAGAACCTTTCTGCGGGTTCAGGTGGTAGTAGCTTGCAAATGAATGGGTTCGGTAACAAATACCTTTTAATTCTGGTTGACGGCGAAAGGCTCAATCCTGGTGATACAAAGGATAATGTTGATTTATCGCGTATCAATACGGAGAGTATTGAAAGGATAGAGATTGTCAGGGGTGCTTCATCAGCTCTTTATGGTTCAGATGCGATTGGCGGGGTAATCAATATTATAACCAAGAAAAATTCAAAAACCTGTGAAGGTTCACTTGGAACACGTTTTTCGGATTATGGGGAACAGCACCACTTTTTCGATCTTGGCTTGAAAAGCGGCAACCTCGATTCGAGGACATCGGTAGTTTATAACAAGTTGGATGGCTGGGATATCAACCCTGAAGAATCCGGACAGACGGTGGAGCCAACAAAAAATTATACATTAAGTCAACGGTTGGCTTACCAATTTTCCGATAAATTGAAACTAAATGGCGATTTTAGCTATTTCAGGCGGGTTGACAACAACACAACTGCGCTGCTTGAAGACCGCCGGTATGAGGATTACAACATGAGGTTAACCGGAAATTATAAGATGTCGGAAAAGCACCAGTTGGAAGGTGTTTGGTATGCCGATCATTATATGTCATATAGTCTTGATATGCCAACTGTTGGACAGGACACTAAACATTACGACAAGACTTTTCGCACAGCCCGTCTTCAGGACAATATAAAGTTCTCTGACTCGAATTCACTGGTTGCCGGTGTTGAGTATAACAACGACAACCTGTTTTCTGCCAATGGTTTAAGTGACGGAAAAACTTCAGATGCTTTGATATTTTTTACTCAGGATGTGTGGGATCTTGCTCCAAAAATGACCGTAGTCGCAGGTGGAAGGGTAACCTTTCACTCCGAATACAATACAAATGCCACCTATCAGCTTGCGTTGAATTATCGTCCGGGAGCTTTTAACCTTCGTTGATCATATGGCCGGGGTTTCAGGGCACCAACACTGAAAGAACTTTATATGGATTTTAATGTTCCTGGTGCTCCAATAAAAGTAATTGGAAATCAAACACTTAAACCTGAAAATTCCAATTATATCAGTTTCTCTTCCGAGTATTCCCATTCAAACTTCAATGCCTCGATCATTGGCCAGTACAACAAGCTGAATAACCTGATTACTGAAGTTTTTTCCCCGACAAATACGAGCAGGCCACCTTTTGTTTATCAATACCAAAATATTGAAACTGCCGAAATGCTGAACATTGAGTTACTCCTGAACTATAAGCCAATTCCCCAATTTAAAATTTCCGGTGGTTACACTTTGACGAAGCCTTTGACCAAACGCAGCGATGCGGCAATTGACCGTTTTGAAGCAAGGGAACATTCCGCTGTTTTGACTGGTGAATATTCTGCCCAAAATGGGAAATATAGGCCAACAATCACATTACAAGGTAAATACTATGGCGATGCCAACATTACCTGGACCGATACAAGAGGGCAGAACACAAAAGTTAAATTGGCCAATTATTATAACTGGAAATTGACTACTTTGCACCGTATTACGAGATGGGCAAGTGTAACGGCAGGAATCGATAACCTGTTCAATTACATCGACCCAAGGTATTTTACGAGCATGTCTCCGGGCCGCCGTTTCTTTGCCGGATTGAAATTTAACTGGTAGGAAAGTAATTCATTGTCTTCCAAGTCGGAAGTCATTTTAGAATAGGGTAGGGGCGATCCTATGTGATCGCCCTTTTGAAGGCCAATATAACTTTTTATTGAACGAGCTGCCAGTTGCCAATTGCCAGTAGCCAGCTGCCATTCTTAGGATCAGGAATTTATAAATTTAACGATAATGAATATGAAGAAAATTGGGTTATTATTTATTGGTATTTTATTGACTGGTAATTATTTGTTGGCCCAGCCAGCAAATATTAAATCACCTCAGTATTTTTTTGTTGGAACTTATACTGAAGGTGGGAGTGAGGGCATTTACAATTTCAGTCTTGATCCTGTTTCAGGGAAATTGACCGACCATGGCCTTGCTGCAAAATCGAATAATCCATCGTTTCTGGCGCTCACTGAAAATGGGAAATACCTGCTTGCCGTTCATGAAACGAAAGGCGAAGATGGCAGTAGTGCCGGATTTATCGAATCATTTGCAGTAACAAAAGGCCAGTTGCCTTTGACTAACCTCGGAAAAGTTTCCAGCGGCGGTGCCCATCCATGTTATGTATCAGTGAATAAGGAAGGTTATGTGCTTGCTGCCAACTATACAGGTGGAAGTGCGGGACTTTTTAAAATTGATGAAAACGGAAAACTTACCGGACCAACCGATGTTCAGCAACATTATGGCAGCGGTCCCAATAAAGCACGACAAGGAGAGCCACATGTTCACAGTGCTTTTTTTGAGCCGGGTACAAACAGGGTCTTCACACCTGACCTTGGAATCGACCAGGTGACTGTTTACGACATTGATCGTGTAAACTCCAAATTGGTCAAGGCTTCAGTTCCTGCCATTGTTGTACCTCCGGGAAGCGGCCCGCGTCATCTTGCTTTTCATCCGACTAAAAAAATCGTTTATGTTGTCAATGAGATGGGAAGCTCTGTTTCAGTTGTAACTTTAAATAAAGATGGCAGCTTTACAATCCTTGAAACAGTATCTGCACTTCCGGCAGGATATGATAAACCAAATACCTGCGCGGATATCCACATTACCAAAGATGGGACTTATTTATACGCCTCGAACCGCGGGCTCAACTCGATTGCAATCTATTCCGTCGATTCGAAAAGTGGCAAGATTACATTGATTGGACAGGAACCAACACGTGGAGAAACACCGAGGAATTTTACGCTGTCACCCAACGACGATTTCTTGCTTGCCGCAAATCAAAATACGAATAATATAGTGGCATTTCGGAGGGATGCGAAGACTGGTAAGCTACAGTTTACCGATGAGATAAAAGCTTTTAAACCTGTTTGTCTGTTGTTCAGGAAGTAACTGGCGGCTGGCGACTGGCAACTGGCTTTTAGCGACTAGTTGGCAGAAATATTAGAAAACAAAAAGACACGTATCTTAACTACTGCAACATTGTTGAAAAATAGAAAAATTGAACATAATTAATATAGATTGTTATGAAACTTTTTATGAAGTTATTATTTGTTGGACTCATAGCCTTCAGCTGTAATAAGGAAACTATTGAAACAAACCCATCAAAGGTTATTCTTGGTAAATGGGAATGCACGGCAAGTGGGAACTTGCCAACTATGATCCCAATTTCACATGTTAATGGATATGTAGAATTTTTACCGGATAGCGTAATGAATGACTATGTTTATGAAACTAAAATCCGCACCTCCTTTAAATATTCTGTTGACTCTTTGTTGCATTATTATCAATATGCCGATGATGGTATGGTGTTTGACAATAAATTTAAATTTACATTCTCAGATCATAACAATACGATGAATTGGGAGTTACAACAACCATTTGCAACTTTCCATAATTTTACTTACAAACGTATAAATTAAAATCATGAAACATTTGGAATCTTTCTCAATATTTGAGTTGGCTGACAGTTGAGCAACAATTTAATCCCGCACTTACCATAGTGTCATCTGTTACTGGCAACTGGCTTCAAAACCCAGTTGCCAGTAATTATTCTCAATTTCCGGTGTCCGTTTTCCTGTCACCATTCTCCAGTTTCCAAAAAAAGCTTCAAGCTCCTTGCCCCAGGCCCCAAGCTCCATGCTCCCTGCCCTAGAACTGCTCAAATTCCGAAAAGAAAAACGACCCTTCCCTTAAAGCATTTTCATCACTATCGGCTCCGTGAACGGCATTGGCAGTAAACGATTCAGCAAACAATTTTCTGATTGTCCCTTCGGCTGCTTTCTCCGGATTTGTGTTTCCAATCAATTCGCGGTAATCGTCAATTGCATTTTCCTTTTCAAGGATTGCTGCCACTATGGGACCGGAACACATAAATTCAACCAAACCATCAAAGAAAAACTTGCCGGCATGGACACCATAAAAGGCTTCGGCGCGTTCCTTTGTAAAATGGGTCATTTTCATAGCCTTGATGCGAAACCCCTTTTCATTGATCATCTTCAGGATCGGGCCAATGAAATTGTTTCTCACTGCATCAGGCTTAACCATTGTAAATGTGATATTTCCAGACATAATAAAGTTGTATTAAAGTGAATAAAATGATCTTCAATTTGAATTTGATAAAAATAGTCATTTATGTTAGAAGCTCAAGATCAGAGGGCATATTTTGATTTAAAACTTCATTGACAAATAATTTCTTTATATATCTATGAATCAATGATATACATATTTAATGAAATTTAGTGCCCTAATCGTTTAAGAGGATACAACCAATAATGGTATCTTTGCATCTTTATAAAAAATATAAGTGATTGGAAAGATTCGATTTAAGCACCTGTCGCAAGGTGAAGGAATGGCTTCAGAATGAAGTAAAACGTATTGTAATCATACCACATACCAACCCGGATGGCGATGCAATCGGTTCCACAATCGGTTTGAGCGAGGTCTTCAACCATGCCGGATTTGAATCGCAAGTGATTGTCCCTAATGATTTTCCATCTTATCTTGAATGGTTGGGTGCAGAAAATAGGCCATTGGTGTTTGAACAAAATCCAGAAGAGTGTACCAATTGGATAAAATCGTCAGATGCTTTGTTTCTGCTTGATTTTAATGATTTCAAACGGCTTGGTAAGTTGGAAGAAACTGTACGATCAGTATCTACTCCCATCGTTTTGATCGATCATCATCCCGATCCAAAAATCGAAACTGAATATCAATTTTGGGATATCAATGTCAGCTCGACTGCTGAATTGGTTTACGATTTTGTAGTAGCACTTGGGTTTGAAAAACACCTTACGATAACAGGTGCGAATGGTTTATTGACAGGCATCGTTGCTGATACCGGTTCATTGAGCCACAATGCCTCGCGCCCTGGAATGTACCATATCATCGCTGATTTGATCAATATTGGTGCAGATAAGGATAAAGTGAATGAGGCACTTTACAATAATTTTTCTGAAAAGAGGATGAGGCTTTTGGGATATTGCCTTTCGGAAAAGATGGAGGTTTTCCCGAAGTTCAGGACTGCTTTGATCTGGTTAACCTCTGCAGAGCTAAAAAGGTTTGAATTTCAAACTGGTGATACAGAGGGGTTCGTCAACTATCCATTGTCGATAAGTGGGATAGTTTTTACAGCATTCTTTATGGAAAAGAATGGTCAGATCAGACTCTCTTTCCGTTCAAAGGGGAATTTTGCAGTGAACGAATTTTCTTTGGCACATTTCGGTGGGGGAGGGCATCGGAATGCTTCTGGCGGTGATACAAAACTCTCCATGAAAGAAGCTTTATCGCTGTTTAAAGGGTTATTGCCCCAATATGCTGAGCAATTAAATAAGGATTGTTAATAACAAATATCATTTTTCCCGCATTTTACTTGTCGGGGTATAAATTTGGGTTAATTTTGCGCTAAATCATTGAAGTATGAGAATCAGTTTTTTTAAGTTGTTTATTGTCATTGCCTTACTGGCTGGTGGGATTTTTTCGTGCAAGACACCAACAGGTCAGGCAGCACGTGATCTGGAAAAGGAGTATCTATCGAAGTACATTGCCAAATATCATCCAACTGTATCACCTACGAGTACAGGGCTGTATTTTATCGAGACGAAGGCGGGAACTGATACAACTTCTATCAAAGCAGGCAATCTTGTGGAAGTCTATTATAGGGGATATCTAATTGAAGATGACGCTACTGAAGGCATAAGGGATGGTTATGAATTTGATGCCTCCGGTGAATTCGAGCCATTTAGTATGACGGTTGGTGCCGGTTCGGTTATCGCCGGTTGGGACGAAGCAGTGAAATTAATGAAACAAGGTAGCGAAGCAAAATTGGTTATTCCATCAAAACTTGCTTATGCCGGTCAGTCGCAATCCTCAATTCCAGCTTATTCGCCACTCGTATTTTACATTAAAGTCTATAAGGTTTACCGTTCAACCGATACGTGGCCAACAATTGAGGTCCGTCCCAAAGGATCAAATTAAATGATGGTTTTTTATTGTCGATCATTTCACCTTATTTATCCAGTTGAAACAAGCGGAACTATTTAAAAAATTACTTCCTGGATTTATTCCATTGTTCGTTTTTATTGTTGCGGACGAACTTTGGGGAATGAAAGTGGGTTTGATTGTTGCCCTCTTGATTGGTATTGGTGAACTTGGGATTACTTGGTACAATGAAAAACGGTTCGATCGGTTCGTACTTCTCGACACAGGTTTACTGGTCGCTTTGTCCGGTATTTCAATCTTACTCGAAAACGATATTTTCTTCAAGCTTAAACCTGCCTTGATCGAATTGATCCTGTGTGCCATATTAGGCGTATCCGTTTTTTCGTCGTTTGATATTGTGGGTACAATGACCCGTAGATATATGAAAGGGGTGGAAATGAATGAGTCTCAGGAGTTACTTTTCAAACGGAACCTTCGCAATTTGTTTTTCATCATTCTTGCACATACAGCTCTTGTTGTATATTCAGCTTTTTACATGAGCAAGGAAGCATGGGCATTTATCAGCGGCGGATTGTTCTATATCCTTTTTTTTATCTATTTTGGATACGAGTATGTAAAAACTAAAATGTCTGCGGGTAGGAACAACATGGCACCAATTGAAGTGGTTGAAAATGAGGAGTGGCTTCCTATCGTTGAAGAAAGTGGAAAAATTATTGGAAAGGCTCCAAGGTCCATGTGCCATAAAGGGGAAAAGATATTGCATCCTGTTGTTCACCTCCACGTTTTAAATCCCCATGGACATATCTATCTTCAAAAACGGCCAATGAATAAATTGGTACAGCCAGGGAAATGGGATACTTCTGTTGGAGGTCATATTTCATTTGGCGAAGACCTTGAGACCGCGCTTCGGCGCGAAGCTTTTGAAGAAATCGGTCTTGAGAATTTTTCGGCAAGGGTACTTGGAAATTACAGGTGGGACTCCGAAATTGAGTCGGAGCTGGTCTATTATTTTGTAACCTACGATTTTCAGAAAATCAGGCTTCACAACGAAGAAGTTGAAGAGGGAAGGTTTTGGAGCCCATCACAAATCGAAAAACAGATTGGAAAAGGTGTTTTTACCCCCAACTTTGAACATGAATACCCTTTGCTCCGAAAAGGGATGAAGAAAGGATGACAAAACACAATCTATGGAAACGTAATTTAGTTGGAAGAAATTATCTAACTAATTAAATGTCAGATATTTGAAATTTATAGAATCCGCTCCCCACCTCAATCATTACTTTGCCACCACTTTCAGAAACCGTCACAGCTTTATTTGCATCTATCGGAAGGTCATTTACCAAAATGTCTTTCGCTTGCTGATTATCAAAACTAATTGTTGCAGAGGTATTTGCAGGAACTGTGCACGAATAATTCATCTTTCCGTTTTCAATTATCCATTCCGATAAGATTGTTCCATAGACTGTTTTCAAGGTTGCCGAAGCGGATGTCAAACCACCGCCAGGGTGTGGCTTTAGGATGAAATGCTTGTATCCCGGAAACTCGGGGTCACCTGCGATGCCCCCCACATAAATGTATAACCAGTCACCAATCGCACCATAGGCATAGTGGTTAAAGCTGTTCATGCTTGCATCCTGGAACGATCCGTCAGGTTTTTGACCGTCCCACCTTTCCCAAATGGTAGTCGCACCCTGGGTTACAGGATAGAGCCACGATGGGTACTCCTTCCGCATCAGCAACATAAAAGCAAGGTCGGAATAGCCATTGTCGGAAAGTGCATGACATAGCAAAGGCGTTCCAACAAAACCTGTTGTGAGGTGTTGCATTTTTTTCACGTCCTCAGCGAGGTAAGATGCTGCTTTTGAAATTAACTCCTCTGGCAAAAGTTTAAAGGTCAATGCCAGGGCATAAGCTGTTTGGGTATTTGAAACCAACCGTCCGGCAGGTGTGACATATTCGTGACAGAAAGCCAACCTGATTTTGTTTGCCAATTCGGTGTAATTGGTGGCATCTTCATTTTTTCCCAAAACCTTTGCAATTTTTGCCAGAAGGCTTGTTGAGTAGGCATAATAACCTGTAGCAATCAGATCTTTATCGGTCGTGGCCCCCGGATAATCAGATTTTGTGGTTGCAAAAGCGAGCCAGTCACCATAATGGGCATCCCCAGTCCACAAGTAGTCATTACCTGCCCGTTGTGTCATATACCCGACCCAGGCTTTCATACTGGAATATTGATTTTCAAGAATACGTTTATCCCCATAAACCTGATAAATGGTCCAGGGAACAATAACCGACACATCGGCCCATGCCGTTGAGCTTCCCCTTCCAGAGCGCACATCTGGGATTACATCAGGTACCTTACCATCAGGCAACTGATCAGCAGCCAGGTCAAGCATCCACTTTGTGAAAAAAGGTGCAACATCATAATTGAAAGATGCGGTCGGTGCAAAAACCTGGGCATCACCGGTCCATCCCAAACGCTCGTCCCTTTGCGGACAATCTGTTGGGATATCCAGGAAATTGTCCTGCTGGCCCCATTGGATGTTGCTTTGCAATTGGTTGATCAATGAATCGGAACAGGTGAACATACCTGTCTGCGGCATATCGGAATGGATCACAATCCCGGTCAAGCAATTCAGATCGGGTTTGCCGGGATAATTCTCCACTTTTACATATCTGAAGCCATGAAAAGTGAAATGTGGCTCGAAGGTCTCTTCCTGATCACTTTTCAGGATAAACTCATCAGTTGCCTTTGCCTTTCTCAGATTATCGGCGTAAAAATTGCCATCCTTATCAAGAACCTCTGCGAATTTCAATAATAAAGGCTTGCCATGGCCCTTCGCAGTAATTCTGACCCAACCAACCATGTTCTGACCCATATCAAACACTGTTTCACCTTTTGGGGTATTGATTATTTTCAGTGGTTTAATTTTGGAAATTCCCCTGACCGGATAAGAGTTGGAGGAGACAAGGGTATTTTTGGGATGCTCGTAAATCGCGACCGGCACAAATGAATCCATTTTAAATCCGAATTTATCCCATCCCGATACGTCAATTGTTGAATCGTAGGTCTCGCCATTGTAAATGTCTGATGAGATAATCGGTCCATTGCCTGATTACCATGAGCCATCTGTTTTCACCAACTGTTTGGTACCATCTGAGAACGAAATCTCAATCTGTGCAAGCAAAGCCAGATGGTCTCCGTAATAATTTCGTTGCACTTTCCCTCCAATATTCCCTCGGTACCATCCATCGCCAACTATTGCACCAATTGCATTTTCTGATCTCAACAGGTTTGTGATATCGTAGGTCTGGTATTGAAGCCGTTTGTTAAAACTGGTCCAGCCAGGAGTAAAAAGATCGATCCCAACTTTATTGCCATTCAGGAAAACCTGATAAAGTCCTAAGGAAGTGATATATAGTCTTGCCGACAGGATCTTTTTCCCACATGCGAACGCCTTTCTGAAATAAGTAGGTCGATGGTCTTCGCCTGACGTACCGGGTGCGACAATCCATTCTGCCTGCCATTCTGAATGGTCCAACAAGGCAGTTTCCCACCACGCCTGGGTAGTCCATTCCGATGCTTTTCCCTTATTGTCCCAAATTCGCACTTGCCAATAATATCGTGTTGATGAATGGAGCGCAGGTCCTTTGTAATCGACATTTACTGATTGTTCGCTGATGACTTTTCCAGAACTCCATATCAGCTTTTTTCGATTGGGCAATGAATTTGCAGAACTTTCGACCCTAATCTCATAGGCAGTTTGCATCACATTGGTTTCTCCACTTTCGATCAGCCACGAAAATCGTGGATTTGGAACATTGATCCCCAGTGGATTGGTCAGATATTCACACCGCAATCCGATAACTGTTGTTTTGGCGAATAATGAACATGATATAAATATATATATCAGAAATACAAATGATTGTAAAAACCTGCTTAAAGTGATCATTTAGTTCATTGTGGGTATAATTGTCGCGACCAATTAGACTATTTATTGAGAATCAGATTTTTGATTGTTTTGTTCCGATAGTTTTTTGAGAGGCAAAGCTTTTAAACCTGGTGTAACAGTTACTGGTTTATCGCCAATTATAATTTGCTGTTTGGGTGGCTTACTTAATTGCTGAAGCTGTAAAGGTTTTAGTTTTAGTTGATTAATTGTTGTATCTGGTTTATTTTCAAAGGGTTTAAAGATATTTTTTTCAAATACCTCTGAAAACATCTGGATAAATATTGGAGCTTGCTTGTTAGGCTCCGCCTGATAAATAGTAATAAACAAATGGACTACTTCCACTATTACCCAAAGTTTGAAAAGGTTGATTGCCTTTACCCATTTAAAAAGGAACAACAGGAATTGGAGGAGAACCAAAAAGTATAAAATGGCTGTCCCAATAATAATACCGAGGGTATAAAAATTTGCCTGGTCATAAAATTCCAGAATCAGGTCATTAAACCTTGTGCCAACCAACAGTTTATGATAAAGAGTTACCATGCCCCAACTAAAAAAAAGGAGGCTGATGAGCACAAATGAGATATTTTTAAGGATATTCGATAACCAGTCAACGAAATCCCTTACGTCCTGTTGTTCTTTGGTAATTTCGTTGCTTAAAATCATTTCCCAAATATCGATGCATTTGTCTTTGATGTCGGATAGAATGCTCATAAAAACGGAGTTTAAATAATGAAACGATTAAAATCCAAATTTAAAATTATATTTTGATAATTCCCTTAAATTTACAAGCCAATAAAAATCGAATTCACAAATTTAAAATCGGTGTAAACATGAGGTGTTTCCTTTTATTTTTCACGTTGACAATTGCAATCAACCTGGTTTAATAGAGATGAGTTTCATTATTTGTACAATAAGATGATCGGAGATTTTGTTGTAACTGCCGACTTTGATTTTGCGGAAGATTTCATCAAAGCAAATGCCCATTGCAAAATTGGGTGGATGGTCAGGGAATCGACAGACGAAGGGGCTGCAAGCTGGAACGCAGTTAAGCACTTCGACGGGCTTTGCCTACTCCAATGGAGGCCATTCAAGGGGATGTTCATGCGTGATCCTGAAGAAGAACGGTTCTTTGCTAAAAAGGGCAAAGGGAAGCAAACCATACAGTTGCAACGGATTGGCAACTCATTGACTATGAAGATTGCAAATCCAGGCGAACCTCTTCAACTTGTAGCCACTTAGAATTTGGAAATGAAAAAGGAAGTCCTTGCTGGTATTTATATCTGTTCGCACGATTCGGATGCAATTGCAAAGGCAAGGGTGTGGAATGTCCGAATTGATAGGCAACCAGTATTAAACAATTACAGTTCAAATCCTAATGTTGTAAAAACTGTGAACAACGATAATTTTGGTTGCAGGGTTGAAGTCCTCAATATTTCGGATTTAAACAGACTGGTCATTTATGAAAGCAAAACAAAAGTTGAACTTGCCAGATGGATGCCAGATGGGAACAAATTACTTTTTAGTGAGGGTTCTGCAAATTATATTGTACTGGTAACAGGGGGGAGTCCTGAAAAAATCAATACCAGTGATCTTGAAAAAATGACAAATCTTATAAAAGGAACCGAAATGAAGAGGACACTACCTACGATTACCTCCACGAAGACTGAGATCGTAGATGGTTTTGAATTTTCACCTGATGGAAAATTTATCTATTACAATACAAATGTTACCGGAACCATGCAGGTTTGGCGCATCAATCCGGATGGATCGGGCAAGGAACAACTGACTTATGATGAATATCACAACTGGTTCCCACATATTTCGCCAGATGGGAGTATGATGGTGTTTGTGTCTTTTCCGCCGGACCTTGACCCGGACTCGCACCCCACAAATAAAGATTTGATGTTGCCTGTACTGAAACTGAATGCCCCAGGCGCACCAAAAGTCGTTGCCTATCTCTATGGTGGTGAAGGGACATTCAGTGCCAATCCCTGGTCACCCGACAGTAAGAGAATTGCATTTGTCAGTAATTCAGGGAAATAGTGGAAAATGAATACCAACCTGATAGAGTCTTTAGACCTGTCAGCGTTGGTATTCATTTTTTAATGTTTATAGGAAGAAAATGCTATTGCAGTTTTCAAAATTTTTTATTTGATTTAAAAGATTAAGGAACGATAATCAATAATTCAAGTAATTACTTCATTATGAAAAAGATAGTTAGATTTATTCTTTTTGCGATTGCTGTTTTTACATGTACAAACAGTGGGTATTCGCAAACAATTTATCAATTTCCTGAAAATGGCACCCCGTTCTTTAAGGTGACAATACCCTATAATTGGGATGTAAAATACCTCAATGATCCCGGACGGCCTGCCAACGATCATGGTGAAATTGCTTTTCTTCCAAAAGATTTGAATGCCGCTACCGGACCATTTGTTGCCATAACAAGGGCCGCGATGAACCCTGATTCCCCAAACGCAACGGCTGAAATTATTAATGGAAGCAAAGAATTTGTTTCAGGCATCCTTACAGAGGTAAAATGGAAAGGTACGCCACAAGCAATCACAAGTACCAAAGGGTTGACTTTTATAACAGACACAGGCTCAGGGATTTTTATAAATGACAATGGATCAAGGGAAGCCAGGGTTTGTGCACTTTATTACTTCTCGCCCGATGACAGACAAAAATTGGGAATGGTCACGATTGCCACACAAGCTGCAATGGACAAATATGGTACTACACTAACCCAGATCATTAATTCGATAGGGCCCGGGAAATAAAATTTAAAGAGAAATTATTGTCCAATTATATTTAAAATCCATTCAACTCTATTACTCCTTGCAGTTAGCCAGTTCGCCAGTTGCCAGCCGCCAGTCGCAAAAAAGAAATAAATTGGAATATTTTGAAATACGATCATCATTGAAGCACTTGCAGTTAGCCAGTTGCCAGCCGCCAGCCGCCAATTGCCAGTTGCCTTCTCACTTCTCCCTTCTCCCTATTTCGATTTCTAACCATCCCTTGTTTTTATCATCCGAAAACATATCTTTGCTTCGTATGAACAGGTAATTATTCGGGAAGCATAACGATGGGTAAAAAAGTAGTATTTTGTAATTGCGGTGCAAAGTTGATTAGTGCGGAAAGACTGGAGGAAATTGCTGAATTTTTAAAACAAACAGGGACAGTTATCGTGCAGATATCCGATTTATGTGGATGCTCGATTACCCGGAAAAAGGAGACCTATGAGATATTTGGACATGATGATGAATTTCTGATTATCGCCTGTTATCCCCGGGCAGTGAGGCTTTTGCTCGAAGACTGCGGGGTTGTTTACTCAACAGATCGATTTAACCATTTAAATTTCAGGGAATTGGATAATCCTGCTATTTTAGATAGGATTTCAGCTTTTTTGGATAGTGATGTTCAAAAAGGGATACATTCAGAACTTCACAGTAACACCGAATGGCCTTCATGGTTTCCGGCAATCGACTATTCGCGGTGTACGGCATGTGGCCAATGTGCTGATTTTTGCCTTTTTGGGGTTTATCAGAAAACCGATAAAAGGGTGGTCGTTATCAATCCACAGGGATGCAAGAACAATTGTCCTGCCTGTGGAAGGATTTGTCCCCAAACAGCTATTGTCTTTCCTAAATACGATCAGGGCGGTGCCATTTCAGGTGCCGATACAATTGATGAGATAGCCGAACAGCAACGCCAGAAACACGATGTTGATACAATTTTGGGCAGCAATATCTACAAAGCACTGGAAATGCGAAAGGCTAAGCGGCAATCGATCATTCGTTCTGAAGCCATGCGTAAAGCCATAGAAGAGAGGGATATTGCAAAGAATGAAGGAATTAAAGAATGAAAGACTTAAAGAATGAAGGAATTAAACATAGTTCGTGAATTAACTTTTAGGTTTAAACGCAGTCTTACCTTTTTATAAATATTTATCGAATGTCTTTATTAAGGAATTTTTTAAGATCCGACAAGAAGTGCTTGTGGAAGTTCGCATATAACCTGGGATGGAAAGGGATGAGCGGGTTCAGTAAATTCGAAAAGCGTAAGAAAAAAGGGGAGGTCTTCCCTTGCTTTCAATTTATTTCTGTCACCGACGACTGTAACCTTACTTGTCAGGGTTGTTGGGTCACAAAAGGTGAAAAAAGCAAAAGTATTGATATACAGTCTATTAATAAAATAATCACTGAAAGCAAGAAATACGGAAGTTATTTCTATGGAATTTTGGGAGGTGAACCTTTGATGTACAAAGAGTTAATGAATATATTCAGGTTACATCCAGATTGCTATTTCCAAATGTTCACCAATGGTACTTTATTAACTGACCGTGTTGCATCAGAATTGCGCACAGTAGCCAATGTAACTCCTTTGATCAGCCTCGAAGGTGATGAATTTGTAGCCGACATTAGGCGAGGCGGTAACCGTGTTTATGAGCGGACAGTTAAGGCAATCGAAACAGCTACCAAAAACAAGCTAATCACAGGTGTAGCCATAAGTGTTTGTAAATCAAATATTGATATGGCTTTATCTGATGAATTTATTCAGAAACTTCACGATCGTGGGGTTGTCTATGTCTGGTATTACATCTACCGTCCATCGGGTGAAAACCCTCATTATGAGCTTGCACTATCACCTGAAGAAATCTTAAGGCTAAGGAACTTTTTGGTCGATGGCCGCACCAAATACCCGATTGTAATCATCGACTCTTACTGGGATGCCGATGGAATTCCGTTCTGCCCTGCAGCCGAAGGGTTGAGCCACCACATCAATCCGTCGGGCAATATTGAACCTTGCCCTGTGATCCAGTTTTCGTGCGACAATATCCAAACTGGTGACCTGAAATCCGTTTATGAACAATCTACCTTTTTAAAAGATTTTAAATCAGAGATTAACCATAAAACCAGGGGTTGTATTCTGATGGAAGATCCTGTTTGGCTGGCTAAATTTGCCAATGATCATCAGGCAACCAATACATCAAACCGCTCTGATCTTTTGAAACAATTGGCTGATGGAACTGTTGTTAATAGTCATGGAAGTTGTCCGGTGATTCCCGAAAAAAACTGGCTCTACAGAATGGGCAAGAAAAAAGCTTTCTTTGGGCTTGGGGCATATGGGTGATCTTGCGGCTTGGGGCTTGGAGCATGGAGCTTGGGGCATGGAGCTTGGGGCTTGGAGCTTGGGGCTTGGAGCTTGGGGCTTGGGGGACTAAAGAAGACAACATTTTTTTCACATTTGAGGTTTTAAACACATGAAGTCAAAAATATTTCAATCGTTATTTGTGCTTGATGTACCTGCAGAAACTGCCAGGAGGAGGTTGATACGTGCACGGGTCGAAACCTGGTTTCTTGAAAATCCGGTCATGCCCCCTGTAAATTATGATGCTTTACGGGTATATGCAGCGGCACTTATCAAAGCTGAAAACTGGGAAGAGCGGTTCACTGCATTTGTGATGGTGTGTTGTGGAAACGCCATCTGGCGTCCGGTTGTTGGTGCAATACCTTACAACCGTCGCATCTTTTTATTGCCGCAATGTCTGCGCAATGTAGCACTATGTCAGGCTCAACAGGATGAACTTGGACTATTGTGCAGCGAATGCGGTAATTGTAGCATTTCAGGGTTCCTTCGCGAAGCCGAGAACCTTGGTTATGTTGCACTTGTAACAGAAGGGACGACAATCACAACGAGGCTCATCGAAAGTGGCAAAGTCGATGCTGTGATTGGTGTCGGTTGTATGGAGGTGCTGCAAAAAATGTTCGATTCGGTCAGTAAATATGCCATCCCAGGAATCGGGATCCCCCTGGTTACTTGTGGATGTGTGAGTACTCGACCCGATGCGGAATGGATCAAACAGGAGGTTTACAATTTTCGCGAAGATCCTTCGATCCGGTTGCTCAATCTCAATTACCTCAGGAACAAGTCTTCCTCAATCTTTGGAGAAGAACAGTTGACACGGATTTTGGGGTCACCCAAAAATAAAACAGAACTGATTGCTTTTGAATCGTTACTTTCGGGTGGACAAAGGCTACGGCCATTTTTAGCGGTACTTGCTTATGAAGCTTTTGTAAATGAGCCTGATCCTGTTGTCATTAATATGCTTGCCTTGTCGGTGGAGTGTTTTCATAAAGCTTCACTGATCCACGATGATATTGAAGACAATGACGAGTTCCGCTATGGCAAGGAGACCATCCACGCCCGTTACGGGGCACCTGTAGCAATCAATGTGGGTGATTACCTGATCGGCGAAGGGTATCGGTTGATCTCTGAAAGTACCCTTTCGCCAGAATTAATTTGCGAAGGGATCAAAATTGTGTCGCGCGGCCATCGCAGTCTTACAATAGGTCAGGGTGCAGAATTGATTTCGATCCGTTCAGGGAAAATCCTCTCTCTTGACGATATGCTTGAGCTCTTCGATAACAAGACCTCAGCGGCATTCAGGGTTTCATTTTTGCTTGGTGCCGCAGTTGGTGGGACTTCACCCGAAATCTTAGAGGTTTTAAGCCGCTTCAGCCACTTTATTGGAATAGGATATCAAATCAAAGATGACCTGGCAGATTACCACGGCGATAAAGGAGATATTGCAGTACGGAAGTTCTCTATTTTACTTTCTGTTTTGGAAAAGCACCTTAACCCTCAGGAAAAAGAAGTTTTAATGGGGGCTTTCAGGACCGATTTTTTTGAAACAATTTACGAACTGATTGATAAATACCAGATTGTTCAGATAACCAAAGAATTGTTGGTTAATACAATAAATGAGGCAATTATTTGTCTTGAATCACTTCCCAATTTGGGTTTAAAACTTGCATTGCATGAAATTTTGGGTAAAGTTTTCAAGGACTATATTTAAACTTGCGGCTCAATCGCAGTTAAAAAAAGTACGCCCCAAACTACTTGAACCGGTACTGGCAAAGTCGGTTACAATGCTGGATGACGATATGATACTGGAAATGAGATCATTTGTACTTAGCCAACAAACTCCGGTGGGTGGATTTTCTGACAGGGCTGGAAAATGCGATCTGTATTATTCCCTTTTCGGATATTTTATTGCCGAGGCTCTGTCGGTTAACGAAGTATTTGAACCACTGAAAAAATACATTTCAGCCACTGTTGCCGCCGGTAATCTTACAGGTGTCTATCGGTATTGTGGCGCAGTCCTCTATGCAAAATTGGTAGGTTTGGATGAGGTCACTGAAAAGCTCAGAAAAGAAATTGTTTCAGAACTGCTCCTATCAAATGTCAAACAACCCGAATACAGCAGTTTTCTGGCCATATTAGCCCTTTTCTACCTTGAAGACTACCTCAATATCCAGAGAGTCGTGAACCGGTTTAAACGCTCGCTCAATCTTAAAGGGCATCCTTGTCCGGTTGTTGCAGCTACTGCGGTTATGACGGGAATGGCAGGAAACACACAATCAGAAGCTATTGAAGCACTAAAATCCTTTTATCGTGGACATGGTGGGTTTGCCGCGGTTCTGCGAGCTCCCGAAGAAGATTTACTTTCGACCGGAGTTGCATTGTTCGCGCTCCATTTTCTGGATGCCGACATCAGGTTGATCAAACCTGAATGCCTTTTTTTTGTTGATGATCTTTATCTGGATGGTGGTTTCAGGGCTACACCGACCGATTTTCAAACGGATGTAGAATATACATTTTACGGATTGCTTGCTTTGGGTTCAATGAATTAGTTTAAATAAATGAATGTTTTGAATTGATAATTAAAGATTTAGAAAATATTTATGCTATGGAACAATTAAATCTTAAAAATCAATACAATAAGCTGGTAAAGCTGTTAAAAGCAGAACTTAACCCTCAGGGGTTCTGGTCAGGGAGGCTATCGTCAAGTGCCCTTGGAACAGCCGTAGCAATCGTTGCATTCAAAATCAATGGGGATGATTCTGATAAAAATTTGATTACCAATGGTTTAGACTGGCTTATCAAAAGCCAGAATCTTGATGGTGGATTTGGTGACACGCCGCAAAGCAAGAGCAATGTAAGCACTTCTTTACTCTCCTATGCTGCAATCAGTTATTGCAAAGCTTTGAATGTCAATTCTAAACCTTCATTATTTCATATTGAAAAGTACCTTTTGACCCAAAATATCGACCTTTACAAAAAGGACATTACTTCTGCTGTTATTGGCTACTATGGAAGCGATTACACTTTCTCAGTGCCAATCCTTTCGATGTTGATAATTTGTGGCGTGCTTGACTCTGATGTAAGTCGCAAAATCCCGCAGTTACCTTTTGAATTTACGTTGTTGCCTGCCAAATGGTACAGCCTGTTCAATTTGCGCGTCGTAAGTTATGCCATTCCTGCCTTGATCGGCGTTGGCATCTTTATTTTTAAAACCCGTAAACACCACAATCCGTTAATGAAATGGCTCAGAAACAAGTCTATTGGGCCAGCAATGAGAAAACTTGAAGGTATTATGCCAGAAAGCGGTGGATTCCTGGAAGCTATCCCACTGACAGCCTTTGTTGCGATGTGCCTTATATCGTGTGAATTAGGTAAAAATACTGTTGCAGTAAAAGGAATATCTTTTTTGCGCAATCAACAAAGGGACGATGGAAGCTGGCCCATCGATACCGACCTTTCAACATGGGTCACCTCTTTAAGCGTGAAAGCACTGGGTCCTAAAATGAGGGAAGAATTTTCAGAAGTAGAAAACAAGAATATTTCAAATCATTTCCACCTATTTCAATACAAATCCATCCACCCTTTCAACCTTGCCCAACCCGGAGGCTGGGGATGGACGAATTTTTCAGGTTCAGTTCCCGATGTGGACGATACCTCAGGAGCGATCCTTGCCCTGCTTGAACTACATAATCCCGACGATATCAATTCGATTACAGCGATTCTCAATGGTTGCCGTTGGTTGACAACCCTACAGAATAAAGATGGTGGATTTCCCACATTTTGCAAAGGATGGGGAAGGCTTCCGTTCGACAGCAGTTGTGCCGACCTGACGGGTCACGCACTGTTTGCTTTGACCAAATCGTTGGATATTTTGGTAGAGTTTATACATGGTGAGTTGCGAATTGCCATATTGAAGTGCATTGCACGAGCCTTCGGCTTTCTGTGGAAGGTTCAGAACGATGATGGAAGCTGGAATCCCTTATGGTTTGGCAACCAGTTCACTAACAATAACCATAATCCCGTTTATGGCACTGCTAAAGTTTCTATCTATTTGAATGATAGTTTATTATTCAATAGTCTGGATGACAATCTGAAACGCAATATCGGACAAATGTTGGACAAAGCTGCGAATTATTTGGTCAAACAGCAGAACCAGGATGGTAGTTGGGGTGGTGAAATTGGTGTTGATGGCACAATCGAAGAAACATCATTGGCCATCTCTGCATTAACTGGAAAAGATAAGGTGGCCTGTATGAGAGGATTTGACTGGTTACAGTATGAATTTGATAAAAATGGCCTTCGATCCAGTCCGATCGGGCTCTATTTTGCAATGTTGTGGTACGATGAAAAATTGTATCCGTTGATCTATTACATCGAAGCGTTGCGAAGATTTTTGAATTGAACCTATATTTGTTGCGAACAGGCCATTTTGCCGAATAGTTAAGGCATTCGCAAAGTAATCAGGTATTTATAAATTAAAATTCTACTATGAAGTTACATATTGTTGGAGGTTTTTTGGGAAGTGGCAAAACCACTGCGATTACAAAAGCTTCGAAATTGTTGATGCATCAAGGCAGTAAGGTTGCGGTGGTAACCAACGATCAGGGGAAATATCTTGTCGATTCCAGTTTTATGGTTGCGAACCACATTCCATCCGCAGAGGTTACGAATGGCTGCTTTTGTTGCAATTTCAATAGTCTGAGCAGCAAAATTGAATTGCTGGAGCGGGAAATCCAACCCGATTGCATCTTTGCCGAAAGTGTAGGTTCGTGTACCGATCTTGTGGCGACTGTCTTGAAACCTTTGCAATTGCTTAAAAAGGAGCTTTTCAATGAACTGACATTTTCGGTGTTTGCCGATAGCCGCTTGTTGTTGGTTTACCTTCAGGGGAAGAAATTGCCATTCAGCAAAGAGATTGCTTATATTTTTTCAAAACAGATCGAAGAGGCTGATTTATTGGTGATCAATAAAATTGACCTGATGCCGTACACTGATTTTGTTTCGCTACAGCAGTTGGTAGTCGGCAGGTTTGCGAATAAGGAAGTCGTCTATCAAAACTCTTTGGATGATCAGGACGTTCAAAATTGGGTCGATATCCTAAACAAATTACCTGAACGCAAACGGATTTCATTAAGTATTGATTATCAGGATTATGGGAAAGGTGAAGCCGACCTTGCCTGGTTGGATGAGGAGATCAACATTAATACCGAAGACCAATCAGCCTGGAATCAGGCCATCAAACTGATTGATTGCATATTGGTTGAAATCGCGCAAAATCAGGTCAACATAGGCCATTTGAAATTTATGCTGAAAGGGGAGGGGTTCGACGAGAAAATCAGTTTTACGACAATTGCCGACGAAAACTGGAAAAGCAATTTCCCTGTTCGAAATGTTGGAAATTTAAGGATGATGGTCAATGCAAGGATCGAAACAACCCCCGAAGTGGCCCGTAAAATCATTAGAAATAGTGTCTTCGCAATTTCCGGCAAAGGTGTTGTCGTTATTGAAAGTAAGGAAGATGCCTTTCAGCCTGGATTCCCGAATCCCACGCATAGGATTGATAATGAATAGATTGATGTTTCTATTTGATCTCTTTCTTTTTGTTTTCAGGCAGAATTTCGAAATTTCAGCGGTTAGAATTGCGTATTCTATTTTCTCCTTAACTCCACGATTCTTCCATTCTTCTGTCAATTCTTCCCGAATTGCAATACTGCGCAACCGCTTTTCAATCCAATCCTCCGGATATCCTTTTTGTTTATACAACTCCCTGGTACGCTGTGTCGCCAGTTCCGGATTTTCAATTTCATCCAAACGGTCAGAACCCACCTGAGCCAACCATTGCTTAAATGGTTCAGCCTTTGGTGAAGGAATGGATTGGATTATTCGTAAAAGCCCTTTTGAATCAGCGGCCTGAACTTTTCGCCTTTTACCGTCAGCGGCTACCATTTCAACCAGGGTACAAATTGTACCCCAGTTGCTTTTAAGCAACTCATCCCTACTCAATATTCTTTTAATATACTGCTTTACATCAGCACTATCTGTTAGTACTTCTACAACATCCTGAACAGAGAAATACCATTTCTGATCGGATTCATTCCAAACCGACCGTATTTGCTTGCTTTCAAAAAGTTTAATGTTGCTCATGACTCAAATTATTTAAAACAAGTAATACACATTAGTTCAATGGATTATTAGATTGGTGACCGGGGAAAATGGATTAGATATACACTCCATTGGTTGCCAATTGATGATTAATACATATCGGAAGTAAGTGATTTTTAATCAAAGAAAATTTCACTATTCATGCACAATCTCTTACACTGACGGCATAAAACCCTAATAATTTGGAGCAATGCAATTCTTATGTAATACCCTGTAAGCACTCCTTAAATCCATAACATTCATGCCTGAAATTAGTTGTTTGTTATATTGTCTTGGCAAAACAGGATCAGTGACTTCGTCACTTGTTACTAAAGCATCAAAATTCATTGACAATCCACAATTCACGATATTAATACTATTACAAACGGTACCTAAGTTCACATATAATTTATCGCATTTCTCAGAAAGTACATTTAATGCTTGGACAAGTTCTGTCCACGCAATAAATGACTCTTTTTGTCCGCTATTTTCAATTGTTGGATGTTTTTGGCAAATACCATTGCTCCCGAAGCCATGAGATTTAAAATGAATTACCACTGTATTGGACTTTGGGGTATAGTCTTTAAGATAGTCAATTAGTTCATTTTTATTAGGTTGTTCTACGAATTCTGTTGGAATTATACCGCAATCATTTATGAAATTTTGTCTCAGGTGAATGTGGTTATCGTTTCTGTAAAATTCACCTTCATAGTTTATCACTACTAATTCTATCATGGCATACTAGTTATTTATAATCAATGTATTAACAAATAGAAAAGCTATTATTACTGTTCGATTTAAATCAAATCTACCTTCCCGCGATTATAAAACTCAACCCTTAACCTGTCGATATGTTCCTGCAAATTGGGTTCACAATGCTTTTCGTAAATCAGCACATCAAAATTCTAGGGTATGAAATTACTTCTCAAACTTCTCCTTATATTCTGACGACAAAACCTTAAACTCCGTCCTTCGGTTGATTTGGTGGCAGATCTCCATTTTCGTCTCGTCTTTGAGGGATTCAATATAGGTACAAGTTAGTTCGACCCCTGGTTTCAGGAATGGATATTGTTTGGCGATTGCTTTGGTTACTGTTTTTGGGGCTGTCTCTCCATATCCTTTGGCAACTAGCCTTCCTTGTTGTATTCCTTTGGATATTAAATAAGTAACAACTGATTGCGCCCTTTTTTGTGAAACGGTCGAATTGATTTCGTCATCGCCCCGGCAATCGGAATGTGACATTAGCTCAATTACGATGGTAGGATTGAGCACGAGCATTGCGGCAAGGCTGTCAAGTGCAGTAACAGATTCGGGCAATAAGTCCCACTTCCCGAACGCATAGTTGATATTGTCAACATTGATCGGAACATCTGAAGGGGTGAGGTCCAGCCTTACCTGGAATTGTTTTCCCTCATCCATTCCAACAGTTGATGCAACAGTCTTTGCATTTAGGAATCCTTTCTTATAGGCTGCTATAACATACTCAACCTCTGGTTTAAGCTTGAATTTGAACTTGCCGTTTTCTGCCGTCATACGAAGCATTGTACCGTCAGTCCCTATTAGCCTAACAGAAGCATCATTGATCCTTGTCCCATTCCCTTTGTTAAAGATATCACCTTCCAATTCGTAGATTTTGGGTGGCAGTAAGAAACTGTAAATGTCATCTTTACGGCTTCCGATACGGTTGCTGCTGAATAGGCCGCGGTCTTCGCCAGGATAGTAAGTGATCGCAAAATCATCCCCGGTAGAATTGATCGGGAATTTCATGTTCTCAACAACCCATTTCTTATCTGAATTTTTTTTCGCCACAAGGATATCGAGGCCACCCATCCCAACATGGCCATTCGATGAAAAATAAAGGGCTCCATTGTCTCGGATGAAAGGGAACATTTCGTCGCCAAAAGTATTGATCTCCGGGCCTGCATTGACTGGTTTGTCCCATTTATCCCCTTTTTTCTTTGCATACCAAATATCTTTTCCTCCATATCCTCCAGGACGGTCAGAAACAAAATAAAGGGTGTCCCCTTTGACCGATAAAGATGGGTGAGCAGCCATTAAACTATCGTTGAGAATTGAGACTTTTGAAGCACTTCCCCAAACTCCCGAGAGTTGGGTAGCAGTGTAAATCGCAGCACCCTTTTCACCTGTTTTGTCGTAAGGACAACGGGTAAAATACATTGTGGTCCCTTCTGAATTAAATGTACCTGCCCCTTCTTCTTCAACAGTATTGATCACTTTGTTAGCATCGATCAACTGAGGTTTGTCCCAGCGTTTCTTTTGTGCATTAAAATTGCTCCTGTAAATATCTGCATTGAACTCACCGGTAATCGCACTTTTCTTTTTTCCTGTACTCCCTTGCCTGACAGAAGTGAAATAAATCTCATTGTCGTGAACACCTGCATATGAAGCCGAATAATCGCTTGAAATAGAATTTATATCTTTCATATTTGCAATGATATAGCGCGTTTTTGCTTTCGGCCAGTCTTTCGTAATTGTTGATGATTCAATCCCATTTAAAGCCACCTGGGCATTTGGGACAGAATCAAGATAGGATTTGTAGTTTTTAATGGCTTCTGGGTATTTCCCGTTGGCCCGCAGGACTTCGGCATAATGCAACCAGGTGATTGCACCACCTTTCTTGTTGGTGATTGCATTCTTATAATAACTCTCGGCCTGGCGGTATTGGCCGATCTTGTAATAAGCTTCCGCAATTTTGAATTGGATAACAGCTTTTTGATTTTTATCCTTGGTTTTGCCATAAACTTTCCGGAAAGATGCAATGCTTTTTGTGTATTCCCCGATTTCAAAAGAGGTCAACGCAGTCCGGTATTGTTTCGAAACTGTACAGGAGCTGGCTAAGATTGCGAGAACCAAAAGACAAATATGATGCATTTTAAGATAACCCATGGTCGAAAATCGTTTAATCGATGCTATTAAAAGGCAAAGTTATCGGCAAAGATAAACTTATAACAGATTATTATTTAACCATGACTTAAATTTATCCTTAATTCATCGAAAGATTTTATCTTTGCAGTTTAAATTTTTTATATTATGATTCAAGCTGAAATTCATACCGTAAAGGGAGTAATGAAGGTTAATTTCTTCGAAAAAGATGCTCCGGGAACTGTTGCCAACTTTGTCAAACTGTCGAAATCAGGCTTTTATGACGGACTTAATTTTCACAGGGTGATCCCAAATTTTGTTATTCAGGGTGGTTGCCCAAATGGAACCGGTGCTGGTGGCCCTGGCTATAAAATCAAATGCGAACTGACCGGCGACAACCAGTACCACGACCGTGGGGTGTTGTCGATGGCCCATGCAGGAAAAGATACCGGTGGATCACAGTTCTTTATTTGCCACAGCCGTACCCAAACAAGCCACCTCGACCGCAAACATACCTGTTTTGGTAAAGTTTACGAAGGCCTCGAAGTGATCGATGCAATCCGTCAGGGCGATAAAATCGAGAAAATCGTGATTATCGAAACTTTGTAATTCAAAATACCCTACCCTTGGGTTACTGAGCTGGGTCGAAGTATTCACTTATTGTTTGGGCAATATTGCAAACTCAGAATTGGATTCAACCTTATTTATCTTATTTTAATACCGTTTTGGAAGCTGATTCCGGAACGGTTTTTCTTTATAATAGATATGAAGGAATCGGCTAAAATTTAAAGGACTTACAATTGTTTTTTTTGTATTTTAGCAACATCGATTAAGCTTACAAAATATTCAATCAGGACCATGAAAACGTTTGCATTTATTCTTCTGCTCTGTTTTTCAGTCGGATTTTCAGTCGGGGCTATTGAAAATAAAAAAGTTCCCGAAAAAAAAATTGAATTGCTTATCAAATTAAAATCTGATGTTCGCAACAATTTGATAAACAATATATTACCTTATTGGACAAAAAATATGGCCGATCCTGTAAATGGTGGTTTTTATGGCAGGATCGATGGTCAGGAAAAAAAATATCCGGAAGCCGAAAAAGGTGGGATACTGAACGGACGCATTTTATGGACTTATTCTGCGGCTTATCGTGTTACCAAAGACACTTCCTACCTTTCGATGGCCAAACGGGCAAAAGATTATATCCTAACGTATTTTATAGATAAGGAATATGGGGGTACTTACAGAAGTGTGACCTTCAAGGGTGAACCTTCGGATACCAGGAAGCAGACCTATTCCCAATCGTTTCTGATGTATGGCCTTTCGGAATATGCTCGTGCCACAGGCAACCAGAAGGCATTGGAAGCGGCAAAAGCAATTTATTTTGCACTCGAAAAGCATGCCAAAGATCCCGTTTCAGAGGGATATTTTGAGGTATTCGACCAGAAATGGCAACGGACCACCGACCTGATTATTGGCGAGAAAAGTGCGAAAGATGAAAAGACAATGAACACACATCTACACCTGATGGAATCGTACGCAAGTCTTTACAGGGTGTGGCACGACCCGGGCCTGGCAGGTCGTTTAAGAAATCTGATCCTGTTGTTCCGTGATCAAATTATCAATCAGAAAACATACCACTTGAATGTTTTTCTCGACAGAAGCTGGCACAGCACTTCTACCATCCATTCATATGGACATGATATCGAAACCTCATGGTTAATTGTTGAAGCAGCCCAAATTTTAGGCGATCAGCAATTGGTAAAGGAATGTGAAAAACTGGCGATAAAAATTGTTGTTGCTTCCTCCGAAGGGTTACAGACCGATGGCAGCCTGATTGCCGAAAAAGATTATGCCGATGGAAAAACCAATACCACACGTGACTGGTGGCCTCAAGCCGAAACTGTTGTTGGTTTACTGAATGCCTATGAATTAAGTGGCGAAGATCACTACTTGACTGATGCCATCAGGTGCTGGAACTTCACAAACAAGTATCTGGTTGATCATAAATTTGGTGAATGGTATGGATCAGTATCGGCGGCCGGCACTGTTGGAAAAGGGGATAAAGCCGGATTTTGGAAATGCCCCTACCACAATGGCCGGATGTGCATGGAAGTGATGGAAAGGGTCAACAAACTGACGGAAGCAAAATAATAGTCATCTTAATATTAAGTACTTGAATGATAATGTCTTATAAATATTCCATTTATTCCTATGAAACGAGCCATGGGAACGAATCTTATACAGATGCACGATTATCTTATGGCGAGTTCCATGCGGCAACTAAAAAACAAATTATAAACACATGAAACCTACTGAAAATGTATTTGCCGAGGCCGAAGCATTAAAACTCGTTCAGGAAATTGAAGTTATCAAGGATGAACTGTTCAGGCAAAACGAAGAGCTGAGATTAGCTTTGGCGAATGCGGAAACCGCTACAGCCCTTTATGATTTTGCCCCATCGGGATATTTTACATTGGATAGAGACGGAAATATCTGTGAGTTAAACCTTTCCGGCGCTATCATGTTGGGAAAACAACGTCCACAGTTGGCTAATAGCAATTTTAAGTTTTTTATTTCACAGGATACCCTTCCCGCATTTAACAGCTTTTTGTCGAATATCTTCGACTCAAAAATGAAACAAACTTGTGAAATTCAATTGTCCATTGAAGATAAACCTTCAATCTTCCTGCAAGTCGAGGGGATCATTGCATTTCAGAACTTGAAAAGGTGCCTGATTACAGCCGTTGATATCACCGATCTGAAAAAATCGGAAGAGGCCATGCGTGAAAGTGCCTATTTTTTTAAGGAATCGCAAAAGGCAGCTTTCATTGGCTCCTATAAAACGAATTTTCCTGCCGATTATTGGGAATCATCAGAAGTGCTGGATCAGATTTTTGGTATCGATAAAAACTATGTCAGAAGCGTAAATGGATGGTTGGATCTCGTTCATCCTGAAGACAAAGAGATGATGAACAATCATTTACAGATAGATGTTTTTAAGTACAGGAATCCATTCAACAAAGAATACCGGATAGTCCGCAAATCTGATGGGCAGGTCAGATGGGTACTTGGATTAGGCGTAGTTACCTTCGACAGTAAAGGCATTCCTCTTTCGCTCACGGGAACGATACAGGACATTACCTACCGCAAAATTTCTGAGAATAGGT
>JBAXWR010000076.1:0-28694 GCA_037128295.1 Mariniphaga sp. | reverse complement strand
GATTGGTTTTTTCAAAATATAGAATCTGGAATAATAATTGAGGATGATTGTTATCCAGATCTAAGTTTTTTCCAATATTGCGATGATTTATTGACCAAATACGAGAATGACATAAGAGTCATGATAATTAGCGGTAGTAATTTAGGTATGAAATCAGGAAATTACAGCTATTTCTTCTCAAGATATGGGCAAATATGGGGATGGGCTACATGGAGAAGGGCATGGGAGAAATTTGAAAAGACTGTTAATATAAATGAATTAAAATTTAGCTCAATTCAAGAAAAAAAATATTGGAAGAAAAATTTTTCTCATATTATATGGGACGTGCAATGGGCTGTCTATTCTGTATGGAAGAACAATGGTATCGCAATTCTTCCAAATGTGAATTTAATATCAAATATTGGATTTGATGTTGATGCCACTAATTATACAGATAAAAGCAATATTAATGCTGAAATTGAAACCACATCAATGATTTTTCCAATGATTCACCCCAGTATTATATCGGTCGATTCTAAATTCGATATTGAAATTTTCAAACGAAGTTATTTTGTTCCATTCTATAAGAAGATTATTCGCACTATAAAATATGTATATATTAAAATAGTTGATATTATTTGTTGTTAGCATTTATTGGCTACATAAATATTAAAAAGTTAAACATAAAGATATATTCTAATGATTATAAAGAATAAAAAAGTCAGAAAATTTTTACACTTTTTTAAAGAGTTTTTAGTCCATTATTTGCCAAATAATATTGTTAACTATATTCCTTCATATACTATACGTCATTCATATTATCGACTAATTTGTAGGATCAAAATTGGTAAAGGAACATCAGTACATATGAGAACTTTTATGGATGGTCAACATATCACCATTGGAAATAATACTGTTATTAATCGTTCATGTTACTTAGATGGTAGAGGAACACTGGTAATTGGCAATAGAGTTTCCATCTCCCCTCATGTTCATATAATAACTGTCTCACATGATATGAATTCGCCTTATTTTGACAACGTTTTTACTAAAGTTCAAATTGAGGATTATGCTTGGATTGGTAGCAGGGCAATTATTCTTCAAGGAGTAACAATCGGTACAGGATCTGTGGTTGGGGCTGGTTCAATAGTAACCAAAGATGTTGAACCATTTACCTTTGTTGCTGGAGTTCCGGCAATAAAAATTAAAGAAAGGAATAAAAACCTCCTTTACGATCCAACGTGGTTTCCTCCTTTTGATTAATTTCTAAGTCTTTAAAATGTCAAACAATATGGATATTTTATATTTCTGTTCACCATCTTTATTAGATTATTCTGCCGAGCAAATAAGAGATCTGAAAATTCATGTTACATTACATGTGGTAGTTACAGTTTTTTTACATTCGCCGAACCATTCGATATTTAAAATTAAAGATGAACAGAAAATAGTAGCTGGTATTTACACTTTTGATGAAATAAAAGATCAAATTGAAAATGGTGATTTATTTGAAAATTACTTTTTAAATTGTAAAACTGTTCATTTTATCTTTTTTTCTCCTAAATTTGGAATTAATATATTGTTTTCAACTATTAATCTTTTTAATTTTATTAAAAAAATTAAACCACAAATAATACATTTTGATGATATTTCTGGGAGATTGAGTTTGTTAGTCCTTTTTCTAAGATATAAAAATATTGTTCTGAATGTACATGATCCTTTACAACATTCAGGAGAACAAAATTGGTCAACTAAATTAATCCGATTCCTTCTTTTTAGAAAAATCAGTGCTTTCTGTACCTTTTCTGATTTTAGCCGGTTGTTGTTTGAACAGATATATTCTCCGAGTGTTCCTGTTATAGGGTTAAGACTTGTGCCATACCTATCATATTTACAATGTGAAATGGAAAAGGTAGTAGGTATAGATAAATTACCTAATGAGAAAATTCTATTATTTTTTGGTCGCATATCTAAATATAAAGGTATCGATGAATTACTTATAACCTTTGCAAAACTTAAAAATATATTTCCACAACTTAAATTGATTATTGCAGGTAAAGGGACTTATCAATATCAAATTCCACCACTTCTTTTAGGTTCTCCTTCTTTAATAATAATTAATAGATTTATACGTCAAAATGAAATTAAATCTATCTTTGAGCAGGCCGATGTTTTAATCTGTCCGTACAAAGATGCTACTCAAAGTGGAGTATTAATGACTGCCGCAATCTTTAATACACCTGCAATAGTTTCAAATGTCGGAGCTCTTCCAGAATATATACAAGATGGTAAAAATGGGTATATTTATGATATCAATGATGAAAATGGATTAGAAAAGTCAATAGTTAAATTTCTTACTCATAATACACTAACTTTAAATTATAGCATAAATAGTATTGTTCCAGATGTTTCTAAGAACAGTCTATTATTGGTAGATATTTACTCAAATATTTTGGATAAATATTAACGATTAATAATGGCAATAATCCAAGTTAGAATCAATATAGATAACTTTATTGCGAAAGTGTTAACTTTTCTGGTAATAGTATATCCTCTTTTGAGTGTTTATGGTATAAATCAGATTAATTTAGGAATGGTTAGTATGTTTCTGTTCATACTTGTAATTATTTTAACCATTCGTAAAATTGAAATGAAATGGCCAAAATACTTTTGGATGTTTTTCGTATACATGGTTTTTTCAAGATTTTTTAGTTCAGAAAACTATGCTATTTCTTCATTATTTTCAATGAATCTGTTTAGTTTTGCCATCATAATAGGTTTTTCATTTAAATATTTTAATTTGCCATTGGGATTAAAAATTTATGAAATCAGTGTATTGATTTGTTGTTTTTTTTTCTTTTTGCAGGAACTAATGTATTTTACATTAGGCACTCGTATAGTCGGTTTATTACCTTGGATTCCTCTAAATACTGGGATGGCTTCATCTGACTACATTTCATGGTTACGTTATAACTCCCGATCGGCCTCGTTCTTCCTAGAACCTGCTCATTTTGCACAATTTATTATTCCCCTTTTAGCATTAGAGTTATTTAAAACACAAAAAACCAAAATGACAATCTTTTATATATTGGTAATATCTGTTGTTATATTATTATTAAAATCTGGCACAGGTATTCTTGTTGTAACATTTATTTATATTATTTATTTTTTTTATTATACAAGAAATTCTAAATTATATAATAAACTTATTTTAATTTTTATTTTACTACCTGGCATAATCATTGGAACTTTTACTTATTTAAAATCCGAGATGGGTAAAGAGCTAACGGATAGAAAATCTGAATTTAGTGAGATTAGTTCAACGACCTCAGCGTATGTTAGGATTATACGAGGGTTTGATTTGTACGCTGATATACCAGTTTCTTATAAATACTTTGGGCTAAATTCTCCAACTAAAATCAAAGCATATATTTCCATGAGTAGTATGTCCTTTTTGTTTCTAGAGGATGATTTATCATTTAGTTGTATTCAATCAATTCTTATTTATGGTGGTTTTATTGGAATGTTAATATTTTTAATTCATTTTAGTTATTTATTTAATAATAATGAAATTGAAGGACGAATGTTAGCAGTGGCTTTTATTGGACTGTCGATTATCTCGCCAATATACCTTATGGGTGAAATGATATTGTGCTATACAATAATGTATTCATATCAAAAATATTATATTAAAAAGGAAGATTGTATAATTTCAACTAATTTTATAGCGTTAGAACATAAAAATTTGTAAATATATCAATAAACGATAATGATGATTTTCTATTTGGATGGTCAGAACCAAAAATCCAATTGTTACTAATTTATATGTGAAAAATATGGTCTAATGTGATCTTAATACCTAGGAAATGTAATGCAGTTAAACGAATGTAAAAAGAGTGTTTTAGTCCTTTTATCCACATTTAACGGTGATGAATATATTGAGGAACAGCTTTGCAGTCTTTACAGACAGAAAACTGAAAATATTCATATTCTTATTAGGGATGATGGGTCGTTGGATTCTACTGTAATAAAAATTAAGCAATACGCATCAAAACATGATAATACCACTGTCTTAATTGGAGATAATGTTGGTTGTGCGTTAAGTTTTTGTAAGTTAATAGAATATGCGTATTCTATGATGCCTATATTTGATTATTATTCATTTTGCGACCAAGATGATGTATGGGATGACGACAAGCTGTCTTATGCTATAACTGTTTTAGAGACGTACACACGGAACCCATTACGATTATATACCTCGGCTTATAGGGTAGTTGATAATATATTAAACTTCAAATATATACAGCGTTATAAATATAAGCATACATTAGGTGAATCTTTGATAATGATTAATACCATGGGTTGTACTCAGGTTTTTTCTCGTGAATTACTAGAACAATCATTAAAAAGGATTCTTGTTAATGAGTCATTTAGTCGTGATATGCCTAATCATGATGGTTGGCTTTATTTAGTTGCAATAGTTAACAAAGCCGATATATATTATGACGAGACTCCACATATAAATTATCGACAACATGGTTCTAACGTGATGGGTGCCTATCAGTCAAGTTTTATTAATAGGTTTCGACGAATAATTAAATGTAACAATGTAAAATCTCATATTTCAAAGATATTATTTGAGACTTATGAGGATATTGACGAGCAATCAAAATTGCTTCTATACTGGAATTTTACATACAAAAACTCATTTTACACAAAAATTAAATTACTATTTTCAAAAGAAATGATGACAAATTCCATTTCTGTTAATTTTGCTTACAGAATGCTTGTTTTACTTAATTATTATTGAAAAGGAGAAAATCGAAAATAAGAAACCCAATCAAAATAATTAGTAAAGATTTGATTTTTAAGTGTTTTAGTTCTTTTGGGAAATCAAAATTCTTAACACCAACAAGAAGAACAATGCAGGTGCCAAAGTTTTCGATGTGGTAGTCATGGTCAAGATCATGTTGCTCCATTTCTTTTACATCCTTTGAGACCATAATGTTGTATACTAAATTGATGGTAGTATTAGCTTAATGAATATTTTGGAGCTTGAGATCGGGGATATGATACCCGATGAAAAGAACATCGGGTTGTTTCGAGAGGAACTCACATAGGTAGGTTTTGTAGAAGACCAGTTCGATAATTTCAAGGTTTACCTGAATGATAAAAGTTTTGATATTCAACGGCTGAAAAATTGTTATGCCAGTTTTACAGAAGTACCGCTCCAACGCAACACCTTGAATGAAAACATACAGATCAAGGAAGGCAACGGAGACGATCTTTCGAAAGACAATCCGCCCAAAAAGTGCCAATAAGATATTGATGCATTGCGGACTAAGAAGAATGACGAAACTTTTTTTGAATATAGGAACCATATGAAGATTGATGACAAAAGCTAGTTGAACGACACTTACATGGTTTCTGACGCAGTCGCTCAAGATTCAAAGACCCTCGAACTATTTCTTTCTGAATACGATGAAAATCAATTACTTTATACCGATTATATTTACATTGGTTCAAGCAATGAGCTGTCATACTCGGGCTACAAAATGAGCAACCATATGTGCGAAAAAGGGAAAGAACCAGCTTATTATGGTGATAACCACGTAACATGACAGGATCATAAAGGGTTGTGCAAACTCAACTTGTTTTCACTTTTATAGGAAAAAGCATAAGTGGGTTACATCTGTTCAATTTGAATTGGCGGGGCAACTGCCAGCATTAAGTTGATCAAATTCACCTACAGAATCTTCTATCATGAACAAATACGACAATAGTTTAGAAATAGTGTGTCAAATGTTACAATCATCCGAAGAATAAACGATGAAATTACAGGAAAAAGGAGCTATTTTTTTAAAGTATAGTTTTACGAATGCTAAGCGAAATAAATAAGGTGTAGGTTACACTAACAAATATTGTGAGAATATTAAAAAAAAGAATTTTTAGATCTTTCCTATATCATTATCTGAACATAGACCTTTAGATATTTTATGGAGGTCAGAATATAGCTCCTAAACGAACTTTTTATTGTATTTTTCTGTTCACTTCTATCAAAAAAACATAAATATGAAGATATTGCAGATTGGCAAATATTATCACCCTTATAAAGGAGGTATTGAAACACTTGTTAAAGACATATCTGAAGAGTTAAACAAAGATGGATTTGAAACTACAGTTATTGTTTTTAATGACAAAAATAAAACTGAGATTTCTAAAATAAATGGCATCAAAGTAATTAGGTGTTCCACACTTTTTAAAATTGCTTCACAGCCAATATCCATTTCTTATTGTCTAATTCTTTTAAAATTAATTCATTCGAACGATATAATTCATGTCCATTTACCTAATATTCTCTCCTTAATAACCGTATTTTTTATATTCAGAAAAAGAATCAATATTGTCGTCCATTGGCATAGCGATATTGTTTCTCAAGTTACATTTAACAAATTACTTATCCCCTTACAAAAAAGTTTATTAAAAAAAGCAAAAGCTGTTATTGTTACCAGTCCCCAGTATTATACTGGATCAAACCTTTTAAAGACATGTATCGAAAAACTTGTGGTTATTCCTAATTCATTTAGCAATTCCAAACATCAGCATGAGGTTTCTCAAATGTCTTTAAACTACGAATATTCTAATAAAAAAATCATATTATCTGTTGGTCGACTAGTTGAATATAAGGGTTTTACATACTTGATTAAAGCGGCAAAATTTTTGCCTGATAATTATATTATTTATATAGCGGGTTCAGGGATTTTAGCGGGGACGTTACAAAAAGAAATTTTCAAAAATGATTTAGAAAACAAAGTTAAGTTATTAGGTACGGTTACTGACGACGACCTTGTTACATATTATAAATCATGCAATGTTTTCGTTCTTCCTTCAATATCTCGAGCTGAAGCTTTTGGAATAGTAATGATCGAAGCAATGTCTTTTTCGAAACCCATAATTGCTACAAATATTCCCAGCAGTGGGGTGAATTGGGTTAATGAACACAACGTTACTGGAATTAATGTTGCGATCAAAAATGAAAAAGAATTAGCAGAAGCGATATTAAAAATTACTACTGATCCTGATTTATATCAGAAATTCTCCCAAAATGCTTATATAAAAGCAAATACTTTTTTTTCAATTGACATAGTAGCGCGGCAGATTAAAGATTTATATCTCAAAATAAAAGAGTAATTTATGATTTATCAACCATGACAATACTGAAACACTAATGGAGGCAACTATTGGCTTTTATGTTAACTACGATTAGAAAATTAGGACGTCATGTGAAATTTGTTTCTGCCCTCTAATTTAGTGGTTTGGTTTATAGTGTGGTGGAAAAACTATGACCTAATTCATTAACTTTATTGTAAATAGTCTTATTTGTGGGAAGAACCTCATTGTCATATCCCTTTTTATGCATATGCCTTTTTATGTTTTCTGTCGTTAACCTTGTAAAAAGACGAGTATCATCGAATCTGGGGTTGCTTTGGCTTTCGGAATCGATAATATTCTTTATATCTTTCAAAGTATTTGGCAAATTCACTTCGATACTTTAACGACTACGTTTATCAAAAGCATCAACAATTTAATTTTCTCTCTTCTACTCTTCCATGCCTTTTTAAAAGGTTTTCAAATAAATGGCAAAATGAATAACTTACATTATATATTTCGCCATATCCCAGTCGTTTAGCTATCTCTGCTAAATAAATTCTTCTTTTATGATATCCTTAGCTATTCAATTGGCGCGTAGTTTGGCCTTTCTGTTTACTTGTTAATGTCTTTGAAAATCAACTTATTGAATCATATGTAATTAATTATTAAAAAAAATAATACAATGAAAGGAATAATCCTTGCCGGCGGTTCAGGAACTCGGCTATACCCAATTACCAAAGGTGTATCCAAACAATTATTGCCTGTTTACGATAAACCTATGGTGTATTACCCGTTGTCAACATTGATGCTTGCGGGTATTAACGATATTTTACTGATCTCGACACCGGAAGATATTGGTATGTATGAAAGATTATTAGGAAATGGTCAGGAATGGGGAATTAATATTAAGTACAAAATACAACCCTCCCCTGATGGTCTTGCACAAGCTTTTATTCTTGGTGAGAGTTTTATTGGCGATGACGATATATGTCTTGTTTTAGGGGACAATATTTTCTATGGTTACGGTTTTTCAGGAATGTTATGCGAATCTGTTGAAATTGTTAAAAGGGAGAAAAAAGCGATAATATTTGGATATGTAGTTTCAGATCCTGAGCGTTATGGAGTAGCAGAAATGGATAAGGATGGGAATGTACTTTCTGTGGAAGAGAAACCCACAGTACCAAAATCAAATTATGCAGTTGTAGGACTCTATTTTTACCCCAATTCGGTAATAGAAATTGCAAAGAACATCAAACCATCGCCCCGTGGTGAACTTGAGATAACAACTGTAAATCAGCAATATATGATTCAAAAGCAGTTGAAACTATCAACAATGGGCAGAGGTTTTGCTTGGCTTGATACCGGAACCCATACATCCCTGATCCAGGCCTCCAATTTTATTGAGACAATTGAAACTAGGCAGGGATTAAAGGTTGCATGTCCTGAAGAGATTGCATTTCACAACCAGTGGATAACTAGAAGCCAGCTTGTTGCCTTAGCACAACCTATGATAAAAAATCAGTATGGACAATATTTGCTAAGATTGGCTGATGAGTAACTTCGTTGAATACTGAAGAAAGGAAAAAGAAGAAATAATCAAGACAATTGTGAAATATTTAATTCAATGATATGAAAGTAATAGTTACCCAGATTCCAGAAGTGTTGATATTTGAACCCGACGTTTTCGGCGATCAACGAGGCTATTTTTTTGAGTCTTTCAGAAAAGATATTTTTGAAGAATATGTCGAAAAAGTTCAATTTGTGCAGGATAATCAGTCAAAATCAGGATTCGGAGTTTTGAGGGGTCTCCATTATCAAAGACCACCGTTTGCGCAAGCGAAGCTGGTTCAATGTCTTCAGGGCGAGGTTCTTGATATTGCTGTTGATATCCGGATCGGTTCACCTACATATGGGCAACATGTTCCAGTCCGTCTTTCTGAAGAGAACCATCGCCAATTATTTATTCCAAGAGGGTTCGCTCATGGATTTATCGTTTTAAGTGAAAATGCTGTATTTTCGTATAAATGTGATAATTACTATTATCCAGACGCAGATGGTGGGCTTGCATGGAGCGACCCTGAAATAAATATTGACTGGATTCTTACTTCTGATCAAATAAAGCTTTCGGAAAAAGATAAAAAACAGCCTTCATTAGCTCAGGTCACTTGTTTTAATTATAAAAACATTTGATTTTTGATTTTATATTTTTACCTTTACCGCTAGGCAGCAAAATAGTTGTTTGAAATTGTCAAAGTAGGAATAATATGACATTCAGATGTATGTAAATTAAGTTGGCAAATCTTTAATAACACAGATAGAAACAATGAAGACTCTTGATAACATATTGGTATTTTCCTTTTTAACATTAGTTTTATGTACTGGATGCAAAAAAAAGGATACAACTCCGGTAGTTGTTCCAGATACAACTAAACCAATTATTACGATCACTTCTCCAACGGCTGGTCAAACTTTTATTGTAGGTAATACAATTCCCTTTCAGGCATCCTTTAGTGACAATGAGCTTCTCAAGACCTATGAAATTACTATAAGCAAAGTGATTACAAGTGGTTATATTCTGAAAAATGTGCCTACTCCTGTAGCCTGGAGTTATTCCAAATCTGCAACTTCATTTAATACAGGCGTTAAGCAGCAACCAATAACACTCAGTGACATTACCATTCCCACAATGATTAATACGAGTGCTGTCGCGACAGGTAAATATAATTTTAAAGTGACATGTATTGATGGATCAAATAATTCATCCGAAACAATCCTTGAGATCAATATCAATTAGATTGGAATGAATCGTTTTTTTGGAAGGCCGCTTTTTTGCGGCTTTTTTTGTGCCTATTTTTTTACAGATGATTTCCGAACTACAAGTGAGGTTTCCAATTGAACCGACCTTGGTTGAAATGCAGAATTATCTGTAAGTTCAAAAAATAGTCGTGCCGCAACCTTACCCATTTCAAGAGTCGGATGCATAACAGAGGTTAGTGAAGGTTCAACAACAGTTGCATGAAATTCATCTGTAAAACCCGCAATCATAATATCATCTGGAATTGAAAAACCCGTTTTTCGAATCTCCTTCATTACTGCAAAAACAACAGTATCATTAATACCGAAAATCGCATCAGGAGGATATGGCAACTTCAGAAGACGTTGAGCAGCCTCAGTTGCTGAGGATGTACTTAAATTACATTCCTCCAAATACTCCTGTTTAAAACCCAATCCACAATCCTCAAGTCCCTTTAGGTACCCCAATTTTCTCTCATTTGAGATGTTAAGATGTTCAGGACCAGATATATAGGCAATGCGAAGAGCCTCATTCTGATAAAAATGATTGGTTATACATCGAGAAGCTTCAAAATTGTCAACTGTTACTGTTGGAACCTTATCTTTCAAACAAACCCGGTCAAAGAAAACAAGCGGGATTTCAGCATCTATAATTGGGTCAAAATGAGAATAGTCCTTAGTCTCCTGAGAAAGACAGATAATAAAACCCTCGACCCTGGCTTTCATTAAGTTCTCAATGTTTTCCTTTTCTTTTTGGTAGGATTCGTATGAAGAGGAAATAATAACAAAATACCCACGTTCCTTGGCGACTTTTTCAATTCCTGAAATAACACTTGAGAAAAAATGGGTCACTAAATCAGGAACAATTACCCCTATCATTCCTGTCTTTTGCTTCAATAATCCCATTGCCATCGGATTCGGGGAATACCGAAGTAGTCCAGCCAATTCTTTGATCTTTTTAATCAATGAATCGCTGATATCAGGATGATCCCTTAACCCCCTCGATACTGTTGAGATGGAAACCCCTAATTCCTGGGCAATATCTTTTAGTGAAATGTGTCGTTTAGCCATTCAGAAAATTAAATACGGACAACTTTACAATGTAATTTGAGACGAAGTTAATCATTAATTCCATGTTGTAAAACATTTTTTTCACCCGCAATGCTTTGCGCAAACCTTTGCGGGAGAAATGCTTTATCGCCATCTTGCAAGAAACAAAAGGATTCATGACTTTTGCTATTAAAATATTCAACAATCATTTTTTTTAACTAAAAACGTATTACAAATGAATGTTTCGAAATCAGCCAAATTGGTTACACCTGGCTACACACTTACTTTTATCCTGGTTACTTCATTGTTTTTTTTATGGGCTTTACCAAATAACCTTAATGATATTCTGATACCACAGTTTATGAAATCATTCGAGCTTAACCGGCTTGAAGCTGGCCTTGTGCAATCAGCCTTTTATCTTGGCTATTTTGTACTGGCCATGCCAGCGGCACTTATTATGGATAAATATGGATATAAAGTCGGTTTAGTGATTGGTTTATTGCTATTTGCTTCAGGTTGTTTCTTGTTCTGGCCTGCAGCATTGGCAGGGAAATATGGGTTTTTCCTTGGTGCCCTTTTCGTGATTGCCGCCGGGTTGGCATTTATGGAGACCGGTTCAAATTCCTTTATAGCCATTTTAGGCGATGCATCCACATCAGAACAGCGATTAAACCTGTCACAGTCTTTTAATCCGCTTGGATCAATGACAGGGGTACTTGTCGGTACTGTTTTCATTTTTTCAGGTACTGAACTTTCGACGGCTGATATTGAGAAAATGAAATCACTGGGTACCTATAAACAATATTTGCATGATGAAATCATGCGGGTTGGTCCTCCCTACCTGTTTATTGGTACAGTTATACTTATCTGTGCACTTTTAATCTGGAAGGCTAAATTTCCGGAAGGTGACAAGAAACAGAAAGGTTCATCACAAAATTCAGGGAAATTCTCTGAATTGGTTAAATATCCACATTTCATCAAAGGAGTAATCGCTCAGTTCTTTTACATTGGTGCACAGGTAGGTACGTGGAGTTTCCTGATTCAGTACACAAAAGACTATATGAACAAATCAGAGAAAGAAGCCGGAATTTACCTAACTATCTCTCTTCTTGCGTTTGGAGTTGGTCGGTTTGCCTCAACAGCTATGATGAAAAAGATTGAACCCAAATTATTGATGGGATTATATAGTTGTATCAACATTGTCCTGATGTCCCTTGCCGTTTTAACACCCGGACTGATCGGAGCCTGGGCTCTCATTATTTCGAGTTTTTTCATGTCATTAATGTTTCCGACCATTTTTGCATTAGGTGTAAAAGGATTAGGACCGAATACAAAGATCGGTGCTTCCGGAATAATTATGGCAATTATTGGAGGGGCAATTTGGACACCTCTTATGGGGTACGTTTCAGATCAAACAAAAAGTATGGCCTTAGCGATGGTTGTACCATTAATAAGCTATATCTATGTGTCATATTACGCGTTTGCAGGTTCAAAACCATCCGGACCATTGTATGAAGGTACAGATGAAAAAGTAATTGTCTCGCATTGATTATCAAATCGGAATTAATATTTCAAATGAGCAGCTTAAAGAAATTTGGGAAAACAAGCTTGTCAGTTCCTTCAATTATCTATGGAACAAGCTTTATGGGAAATCTTTATCATGAATTAGATGAAGATGTAAAACTACAGATTATGCAGCAATGGTTCGATGTTTCGGAAACAACACCCATGATCGACTGCGCAGGGAAATATGGGGCGGGACTTGCCCTTGAAGTTATTGGGAAAGGGTTGGAAAAATTGGGAATCGATAAAAACAATATTACAATCAGCAACAAACTGGGATGGTATAGAATCCCTCTAACCACAACTGAACCAACTTTTGAACCTGGCGCATGGGTCAACCTGAAAAATGATGCTGTTCAAAAAATCAGTTATTCCGGGATACTCGAATGTTGGGAACAGGGTTGCGATTTGTTAGGGGGGTACTACAAACCACAGGTTGTATCGGTACACGACCCTGACGAATACTTGTTCGCAGCAACTTCCACGGAGGACCGCGACAAAAGGTTCAGTGATATAATTGAAGCTTATAAGGCACTATTCGAATTGAAGGAGAAAGGTGAAGTCAAAGCTGTTGGAATTGGTGCTAAAGACTGGTTGACAATCAAAGAATTATACGATCATGTAAAATTTGATTGGGTAATGTTTGCCAATAAACTGACAATCTATCATCACCCAAAAGAAATTATTGATTTTATAGAACGTATTCACAATGACGGAGTTGGAATTATCAATTCAGCCATATTCAACGCAGGTTTTCTAACGGGTGGTGAATTTTTCGACTACAGGAAAATCGATCCGGACTCTACCGAAGACCAGAAATTACTGGTATGGCGAGATACGTTCTTCAAAGTATGCGAAGACTATGCGGTTTTGCCTGGAGATGCCTGTTTGAAGTTTGCAATGGCAATGCCACAGGTAAACGCAGTTGCCCTTAATCCAAGCAAGCCATCCCGCATCAGGCGAAATGTAGATGTATTGGCAGCAGATTTGCCTATCGGATTTTGGGAAGCGCTCAAAGCAGAAAAAATAATTGGGGAACAATTTAAATTCGTTTAACATGGTTATTGACTCACACCATCATTTCTGGCAATACAATCCGATCGATTATGACTGGATTGACGATTCAATGAAACTTATCCGTAGGGATTTCCTTCCGGAAGAGTTATCAAGTACAATTGAGGGGGCAGGAATTGACGGAGTTGTATCAGTTCAGGCACGTCAGTCGGTAGAAGAGACTGGCTGGTTGCTCGGAATGGCACACCAGAATTCCTTCATAAAAGGAGTAGTTGGCTGGCTTCCATTGGTGGATGATGAAATTGAATTGTATCTGGGAAAATTCTCATCAGATAAAATACTAAAGGGTATCCGCCATGTAGTTCAGGGTGAGCCTGATCCCGATTTCATACTGCGTCCCGATTTTAACCGGGGGATATCATTACTTAATAAATACTCACTTGTTTATGATATTCTTGTTGTTGAAAGGCAATTGCCAAACACCATCCGGTTTGTCAGGAACCATCTGGATCAGATATTTGTTCTTGACCATATTGCAAAACCATTGATTGGCCAAAATCAATTATCGCCATGGAAAGAAAATATTCAGGAACTGGCCAGCTATCCGAATGTAAATTGCAAAATTTCAGGCATGGTAACTGAGGCTGATTTTGCAAGTTGGACGCCTGAGCAACTTCAACCATACTTTGATGTTATTCTTGAAGCTTTCGGATCAGATAGATTGCTCTTTGGTTCCGACTGGCCCGTTTGCCTTGTAGCATCTTCATATAAGAGCTGGGTTGAACTGGTTAAGAAGAATATTTCATTTTTTACCCGGGATGAGCAAGATAAAATAATGGGTGGTAATGCAATACGGATTTATGGATTGTAACTGGCAATTGGCGGCTGGCAGCTAGCTATTGGCTAGGTTAAAGTGCTTAAAATAATGTTTAGATTTCGATAAAATTAAACCAATATTCATTGAAAACATGAAATCGATACAAATTGTTTCTCCCGGGAAAGTACAAATTGTAGATTTGCCACAACCCAATCTGGAAACAGGAGAGGTTTTACTCAAAATTAGTTATATCGGGTTTTGTGGCTCAGACCTTAATACATATCTCGGTAGAAATACCTTGACAAAATTTCCATGTGTTCCGGGGCATGAAATAGCAGCAACCATCTTCGCTATTAATGCTGCTGTTCCTTCCCATTTAAAAGTAGGCTTGAATGTTACAGTAGTGCCATATACCAATTGTGGTCAATGCTCTTCTTGTAAAAAAGGGCGTTTCAATGCCTGTCAGTTTAATGAAACGCTTGGTGTACAACGGCAAGGTGCAATGCAGGAATATATCAAAGTTCCCTGGCAAAAAATAATCACAGATGATCAGCTATCAGAGAAGGAATTGGTCATGGTGGAACCTTTAACTGTAGGTTTCCATGCTGTTGACAGGGGTCGCGTTACGGATATTGATACTGTTCTTGTTTTCGGTTGTGGTATGATTGGGTCAGGTGCCATTATCAGGTCTGTATTGCGCGGTGCGAAGGTGATTGCAGTGGATATTGATGACAAGAAACTTGAATTGGCAAAGAAAATCGGTTCACACCATTGTATCAATTCAAAAACAACCAACCTGCATGATGCATTACAGAAAATTACAAATGGCTATGGCCCTGATGTAATTATAGAAGCTGCAGGTAACCCCTTCACCTACCAATCGGCCATTGAAGAAGCTGCCTTTTCAGCAAGAATTGTCTGTATTGGGTATGCAAAAAACGAAGTCAGTTTTGCAACCCGGTTATGGGTATTGAAAGAACTTGATATAATGGGTTCACGTAATGCCAGCCCTTCTGATTTCGAGGCTGTTGTAAATTATTTAAAAGCAGGTAATTTCCCAATTGATGAAATGATTTCCCGCATTGTACAACCGGAAGAGGTTGCAGAAGCATTTTCTACCTGGGCTGCAAATCCAGCAGACGTAACAAAAATATTGGTTAAGTTTTAGGAACATTAAATGATCAACAAATAGCATTGAAATGAATCGCAGGGATATATTAAAATCGACTGCCGCATTGGCAGCTACGCCATTTTTAGGACAATTGGTTTCGGGTAATTCTGTTGTAAATGAACCAGCAGTTAATCAGTCACTTGTCGGTATTTCAGGGATCCCTCGTTTTGGGGATGGCAGGGATTGGTTTTTTGAAAAACGCTATGGTATGTTTGTTCACTGGGGAATCTATTCAATTCCTGGATGGCACGAACAGCACCAATGGCGGGGAAGGGTCCCAAGAGCAGAATATGTGAAGTTGGCTGAACAGTGGAATCCAAAAAAATTCAATCCGGAAGAATGGCTTGACCTGATGGAAGAGGCTGATATGAAATATATTACAATAACAACCAAACACCACGATGGATTTTGTCTTTGGGATACCAAACAAACCAAATTCAACACCATGAATACCCCCTATAAGAAAGATGTGATCGGTATGCTGTCGGATGCCTGCCACAAACGGAAAGTACCTCTTTGCTTGTATTACTCCATCGCAGACTGGAACCATCCCAACTATCCGAATCAGGGACGCCACCACGAACTGCCACCTCAACCACAGGATTCACCCGACTGGGACAAATACATCGTTTTTCTTAAAGAACAGGTTCGGGAACTTTGTACTAATTATGGTGAAATACATGGGATCTGGTGGGACATGAACGTACCCGTTTATAAAGATTCTTCAATAAGGGCCATGATCCAGAGACTTCAGCCTAAAGCAGTCATTAACAACCGTGGTTTTGACGATGGAGATTTCGGTACACCAGAACGGGATTATGACAATCCTGCTACTGAAGCCAAAGCTTTTGATAAACCGGTTGAAGCATGTCAATCAGTTGGTATGGAAAGCTGGGGATACAAAAAGGATGAAGACTATTACACCGACCGACATCTTATTAGTAGCATCGACCGTTACCTGGCCCGTGATGCAAACTATTTATTAAACGTGGGTCCTACTGGTGAAGGCATTATCCCTTCCGAGGCAGCATCTATTCTTCGAAGGATCGGGAAATGGAAAAAACAGGTTGACGAATCGTATCAAAAGGTACATACGGATTCCGATTTGGTGAATATTCCCGGAGTTCTGGCTACAAAACGGGATCAAACCCTCTATGTCCATCTGAATAAGCCGACAGTTGGAAATGGGATTAAGCTAAAACCCATCAATGTGCTTCCTGTTAAAGCCACCCTTTTAAATAATGGGAAAGCAATAGATAGTGCTGTTAATTTATGCCCAAGTGACCATGCTTCCCAGCAACCCTATTTGCGCTTGCGGAACCTTCCGGCCAACGAATTGGCAAACACCGTTTTGGTGGCAAAACTTGAATTTGACAGGCCACTGGATCAAATCATCCAGGCAAAGAAAACAGAAACGAACATTGAATTAACCAAATAGCTAGTTTTCAAACTCACAATATATCGTTTTCAAACTAATCATTAATTTTTTACAAATGAGACAATTTTCGCAAAAAACAAAAATGTTGATTACCTTATTACTGGTTTTAAGCATTTTGCCAGGCAGGCAACTATTTGCCCAAAAATTTGAACCAACTCTTGAGTCGTTTAAACAGTACAAATATCCAGATTGGTTTCGTGATGCCAAATTTGGGATATGGGCACACTGGGGACCTCAGGCTGTTCCCCGGCAGGGTGATTGGTATGCCAAAAAGATGTATGAGGAAGGTGGTTCCGATTACAAATACCATCTTGAGCATTATGGCCATCCTTCAAAATTTGGTTATAAGGATATCATCCCATTGTGGAAAGCTGAACGTTGGAACCCAGAACAACTTATGGCACTTTATAAAAAAGTTGGTGCTAAGTATTTTGTAAGTATGGGAACACACCATGATAATTTCTTTTTATGGAACTCCAAAATCCATAAATGGAATGCAGTGAACATGGGTCCAAAAAAAGATGTGCTTGGCTTGTGGCAGCAAGCTGCAAAAAAAGAAGGGCTACGTTTTGGCGTTTCTGAACATTTGGGTGCTAGCTATACATGGTTTCAGACAAGCCGTAAGTCAGACAAAAACGGTCCTTTGGCGGGTGTACCCTATGATGGAACCAATCCTGAATTTGTTGACCTTTACCATCCGGCAACAGCTCCCGAGGATAAAGCTTGGTTAACCAAAGATCCTGAAAACCAGAAGAATTGGTTGGCATGTATAACAGAGTTAATTGACAACTATAAGCCTGACCTGATCTATTCAGACAGTGAATTGCCGTTTGGAGAAGTTGGAAGAACGATGCTTTCCTATTATTACAATCAGAACATCGCAAAAAATGGAGGGAAACTTGATGCTGTTTATACATGCAAATTACTCAAATCAGAAGGACGATGGGTACAGGACCTTGAGCGTGGTGCAAATGACTCAATTAGTCCATATCCCTGGCAAACAGATACTTCCATTGGTGACTGGTATTATCGTACTGGCCAGAAATACATGACTGGTGTCGAAGTAATCCAAATGCTCGTTGATATTGTAAGCAAAAACGGAAACTTATTGCTAAACGTAGTTCAAACTCCCGAAGGAGACCTTGAAGCCGATGTGTTGAATATTCTGGATGTAATCGGCAAGTGGACCCCAGTTAATGGCGAGGGCATTTATGGTACAAGGCCATGGAAAATTTATGGCGAAGGACCTTCAACCCAAAAGAAACAGGAAAAAGGACGTTTCGGAGGTTTGAAAGATGTGCGTCCGTATGAATCGACTGATATTCGTTTTACAGCCAAAGGGAACACGCTCTATGCTTTCTGTATGGGTCAACCTACAACAGATGTCCGGATCCTTGCCTTAGGTAAAGATTCCAAAATCAATAGCCTAAAGGTGACCTCAGTAAAAATTCTGGGAAGTAAGGAAGAACTTTCATGGAAGCAAGCGGCAGATGCATTGATAATTAGCAAGCCGGCAAAACTTCCTGATTGGCAGGTGGTTACATTTAAAATCGAACTTAAGTAACTTTAAGAGCTGCCGTTTGATGTGGACTCATTCGGCAGCCCTATACTGTCAACAATTATGATTTAATCGGTCATTTTGATAAACCTTACGATTTAATATCTAACTTTGATAAGAAATCTGATCAGCATTTGCTCATTTCTCAAATTCAGAAATTACCGGTCTTAAGTTTTGATTTGGTGATTCAATAAGAACAGTGCAACCAATCTGTTGAATTCTAAGTGCAACCTTATGTTTTCCTTGAAATTCAATCAATTCCCCTTTCATCCCCACTAGGGGTCCAGCAATGATTTCCACTAATTGTCCAGGTTTAAGTTGGTCAAGTGTAACCTCTACCGCAATATCCGATTGCCCTAACATTCTTTTCAGTAAATCAATATCTTCCTGCCTAACAATTGCAGCTTTGCCTTCAAAATAAATATAGCAGACAACGTTTGGGGTACGCAGGACATTCTCATATTCCTTACGTGAAATATAAACAAATACATATCCTGAAATCAAAGGAACTTCCACCCATTTTTTCCGATCGCTCCACTGCCGTAATACTTTGTGAATGGGTAAGTAGGTTGTGATTTGTTGATCTGCCAAATCTGAATACACTTTTTTTTCTGATCTTGACTTGACCCGAATGGCATACCAGCTATAAATGGGAGTTTCGTTTTTCATCTTTAAGTAATGTTTTGCAAAGATAATTTTTTTCAAGGTAAGATTTCCTGTTAATAAGGATCAAAAGGTATATAAAAATGACCAAGGAATAATACCAACGAATTCAAACAAATCTGGTCATGAGGTTTAATCTTTAATTTACAATGCCTTAGAATTAATTTATCTCGAAGAATCCCGGATGATTAATTGTGTAGGAAGAACAATCTTTTCAAATGGGATCGTTAAATTAGTGTTTTCGATACGATGAATAATTTTTTGAGCTGCCTGATAACCCATCTGATAACCAGGTTGCTTAACTGTTGATAATGAGGGTGATACTACCGCACTGAATGGTTCATCACTAAAACCAGTCAACGCAACATCCTGAGGTACGTTTATGTTATTCTGCTTGCAATATTCAAGGGCACTTAAGGCTGTTGTATCATTACCACAGAAAACCCCATCGGGAGGCTGAGAAAGGGACATTAACCTTTGAAATGCCTGCAATCCTTCCTCTCTGGTGAGTCTTGTATCTTCAAGATAACCATCATAAAGAGGTAATTCTGAATCGATAAGAGCTCTCAGAAATCCGTCTTTCCTGTCTTTATAGATATTGAGCAATTCGGGTCCCGCAATATGGGCAATCCTTTTACAGCCCCTACTGACCAATTGGTTAGTTATGTTATATCCTGAAATATAGTCGTCAACAACAATTCTGTCACATTCTATAGTAGGGCAAAAACGGTCAAAAAAGAGCAATGGAATATTCCTGTCCGAGAATAACCTGAAATGTTTGTCGTCATTTGTTTGCATTGAAATTGAGACAATCATGCCATCTACCCGGTTGCTAAAGAGGGATTGTACGCAGTTGACTTCTTTTGCTAAAAGATCGTTAGTCTGGGAAATGATCACATTGAAACCTTTAGTCCAGGCGTAATCTTCAATCCCGCTTATTGCAGATGCAAAAAAATAACGATCAATTCGCGGGACAACCACACCAATTGTATTGCTCTTTTTACTGCGAAGATTCGCAGCAAGTACATTCGGGCGATAACCCATTTCAATCGCCTTTTGTTGAACAATCAGTCGGGTTTTTTTGCTGATCCTGCTGTTGTCGCTTAATGCGCGAGAAACTGTTGAGGCTGATATATTCAATTCATTAGCAAGGTTATGAATTGTAATTTCCTGCTTTTTTTTCATTGAGGGTAGTTGTTCGTCAGACTGATTCTAATTCATTTGTTTTGGATTACAAAAATGGAAAAAAAACTTCAACTTGCAGCAATAAATAATAAATTGTGCAATCGATTGCAATTTGTTTTCAAAATTATTAATTTTGCAACTTCAATTTAATAAAATATTATGAGCACGATTTTTGAAGAGCGTTATGCCACCCATCCAAACGACGCAAGAAATTACGACACATCACGTTTGCGAAAGGAGTATCTAATTGAAAATGTTATGGTTGAAAATAAAATTAATCTTACCTATTCTCAGTATGACCGTTTTATTGTTGGAGGTGCCGTTCCTGTAAACCAATATCTTACGCTTGACCCTATTGATCCCCTGAAAGCTGAATATTTCTGTGAACGCCGGGAACTTGGAATTATCAATGTTGGTGGAAACGGAATTGTATCAGTTGATGGGACACCCTATCATCTTGCATTTAAGGAGGCCTTGTATGTTGGCCGCGGAAATAAGTTGATCATTTTTTCATCCGAAAACGATAAAAATCCTGCTCATTTTTACCTGAATTCTGCTCCTGCCCACAAAGAATATCCTGTTAAAAAGGTAACACTGAATGATGCAGAAGTTGTTCATACAGGTACAATGGAAGAGTCGAATGCCCGGACAATTAATAAGTTACTTGTGAATTCTGTTGTTCAAACCTGTCAGTTGCAAATGGGAATGACTGAACTAAAACCGGGAAGTGTTTGGAATACGATGCCTGCCCATACGCACAGTCGCAGAATGGAGGCTTATTTTTATTTTCAAGTTCCTGAGAAACAGGCTATCTGCCACTTTATGGGTGACCCAAAAGAGACCCGCCATATCTGGATGGTCAATGAACAAGCCGTGCTTTCTCCAACCTGGTCAATCCATTCCGCTGCCGGAACCAGTAATTATATTTTTATCTGGGGAATGGCAGGTGAAAATTTAAATTATGGTGATATGGATGTCGTATTACCACCGCAACTTAAATAGAGGTTTATATAACATATTGAATATTAAATATATAATGAATTATCATGAAAATGTTTGATTTAACCGGAAAAATCGCACTTGTAACAGGTGGTACACACGGAATTGGAATGGCAATTGCTAAAGCACTTGCTTCTGCAGGCGCAAAAATTTGTGTGAACGATATTTTTGAAGAGCGGTTAGTGAATTGCAAAAAAGCATATGCAGAGGATGGGATTGATGTTTTTACTGTCGTTTTTGACGTAACCAACGAGGAAGATGTCAATAAGGGAATTGGAATTATTGAAGCCGAGTTTGGCCCGATAGATATTCTGGTAAACAATGCCGGCATTATCAAACGTATCCCAATTTTGGATATGCCGGTCGCCGATTTTCGTCAGGTCATCGATATTGACCTTGTTGCTCCATTTATTGTAGCTAAAAGGGTTGTTCCATCGATGATTAAACGTGGTGGTGGGAAAATCATTAACATGTGTTCGATGATGAGTATTTATGGCAGGAATTCTGTTTCTGCCTATGCCTCCGCCAAAGGTGGACTTAAATTGCTTACGGCCAACATGTGTTGCGAATGGGCAAAACACAACATTCAGGCCAATGGAATCGGGCCTGGTTATATCGCCACTTCCCAAACGGAGGCGATCAGGGTAAACGGACATCCTTTTAACAATCTTGTGATGACACGTACACCTGCTGGTCGCTGGGGCGATCCTGAAGACCTGGCTGGTGCAGCCATTTTTCTTGCTTCACCTGCTAGCAATTATGTAAATGGTCATTTATTGTTTGTTGATGGAGGGATACTTGCGAATTTCGGTTACGTGGCAGGAGAAAACGAACTTTAAGAATAAGCGACTTTTTTATTGAGGTTCTCTGGAATAAAATCCGGAGAACCTTTTTTTATTTTTTAAAAGCCAACTAATTTCTATTTAACCAGATGAATAGTTGTTATTTTTGTGCAATTGCATGATAAAAATGTTTTCCAATCAATAACCAATCAAATGTGAAGATGAAAAATTTTGCGACCATCTCGTGTATTATTTTTGCAACAATTTGTAATACTTTTATTTGTACTGCTAAACCAGTAACTAAAGAATTAAAACTTTGGTATAACCAACCCGCAGCCATTTGGGAAGAAGCCCTACCCATTGGAAACGGCAGGCTCGGTGCGATGATCTATGGAGGAAAGGAAGAGGAACACATTCAGTTTAATGAAGAGACGCTGTGGACAGGTGAACCTCACGATTATTCCCACGAAGGTGCGTTTCAATATCTTCAGCAAATCCGTGAATTAATCTGGGACGGAAAGCAAAAAGAGGCTGAAACCCTCGCCATGGAGAAGTTTATGAGCGTCCCTATTGGTCAGAAAAAATATCAGCCTTTCGGGGATTTATGGATTAAATTCCAGGGACAAGGGGAAATTACGGATTATCGGCGTGAACTGGACCTTTCGACAGCAGTCAGTACGACTACATATAATGCTGGCGGCAATACCTATACGCGTGAATACCTTGCCAGTTCACCCGATCAGGCAATTGTGATCAATTTAAAATCGAGCGGAAAATCATCTTTAACATTTGATCTCTCACTTTCTTCGCTACACAAAGATTTTACTGCAACATCCAACAACGACGGGACAATAGAGCTAAATGTTAAAGTGAAGGATGGTGTTCTTACAGGTACGGCAAGGCTACGACTATTTGTCAATGGTGGAAAAGTAACTCTGGTCGATAATCATTTGCATATCGATAAAACCAATGGTGCGACAATTTATCTCGTTGCCGCCACAAGTTTCGTCAATCCAAAAGATGTTTCAGGGAATCCCAAACAATTGTGCGATAATTATTTGAATAATATCTGGAATAAAAAATTCGACATTGTTAAGAGGGACCATATAAAAGATTATCAATCCTATTTTAACCGTTTTGAAATAGATCTGGGAAATTCAGGAACAGAAAACCTTCCTACCAATGCACGAATTAATGCGATTCCCACTAAAATGGACAACTCCCTGGCTGCCATGTATGTTCAATATGGACGTTACCTGATGTTGTCAAGTAGCCGGCAAGGAACATACCCAGCTAATTTACAGGGTATTTGGAACGATAAACTCAATCCAGCCTGGGACAGCAAGTTCACTGTGAACATCAATACTGAGATGAACTATTGGCCGGTAGAACCATTGAACATCAGTGAGTGTCATGATGCACTCTTCAAAATGATTGAAGAGGTTGTACCTTCTGGTCAAAAGGTTGCCCAGGTCCATTACAATGCCAAAGGATGGGTACTGCATCACAACACCGATTTGTGGAGAGGGGCAGCACCCATCAATGCTTCGAATCATGGAATTTGGGTGTCAGGAAGCGGTTGGATGGCTTCCCATTTCTGGGAACACTTTTTATATAGCCGCGATACATCATTTCTTGCCAAACGTGCATGGCCTGTCCTCAAAGGTGCTGCCCGGTTTTATGTCGATTACCTTGTAAAAGATCCGAAGAGTGGCTACCTGGTTTCGTGCCCTTCAAATTCTCCCGAAAATGGGGGATTGGTTTCAGGGCCGACGATGGATCACCAGATCATTAAAAGTCTTTTCAAAAATTGCATCGAAGCTTCAGCGATTCTCAATCAGGACAAATCTTTTGCGGATTCATTGAAAGTCATTTTGCCGAAGATCGCCCCCTATCAGATTGGCAGGTTTGGCCAGTTGCAGGAATGGGTTGCCGATCTTGATGATCCGAAAAATACACACAGGCATGTTTCCCATTTGTGGGGGATGTATCCCGGAAAAGAGATCAACTGGCTGGAAACACCTGATCTGATGGATGCTGCCAAAAAATCATTGATTGCCCGCGGCGATGAAGGCACTGGTTGGAGCCTTGCATGGAAAATCAATTTCTGGGCCAGGTTCCGCGATGGAAACCATGCCTGGAACATGGTTCAAATGTTGCTCAGGCCTACCGGACAGGTTGGGACAAAAATGACAGGTGGAGGTTCATATCCCAATCTTTTTGATGCACACCCTCCGTTCCAGATCGATGGAAATTTTGGCGGAGCTTCCGGAATTGTAGAAATGTTGATGCAAAGTCATCTTGATGCCATTGATCTGCTGCCGGCCCTTCCAACAAATATTCCTGATGGACACGTCCGTGGTTTAAGGGCAAGAGGAGGATTTGAGTTGGAATTCAACTGGAAGAATGGACAATTGGTTCAGCTTAAAGTTCTTTCAACTGCGGGGTCTCCTTTAGCACTTCGTTATGGTGATAATAAGTATGCCAGCAAAACAAAAAAAGGCCAGATCCTTGTGTTTGATAATGGGTTAAAAAAGATTTGAAATTAATCTATCTTAGCCACCGGTTTTAAAAACAGTAATTAACAAATAAACTATAAAAGAAATGAAGAAATTAGTAGCATCTGTTGTTTTGGTAGTGGTTTCTTTGGGCGGTTTTGCAGCAAAAGGAACATGGGAGAAACTGTTCAATGGTAAAGACCTGGCAGGTTGGGAAAGACTCAACGGCACCGCTGAATACACAATTGTTAAAGGTGAAATTGTTGGAACAAGCAGGGTCAATACACCAAATACTTTTCTTGCAACTACCCGAAACTTCGGGGATTTTATCCTCGAATACGAGATGAAAATGGATGAAGGGCTGAATTCCGGGGTCCAGATCAGGTCGGAAAGTAAAAAAGATTACAATAATGGCCGTGTTCATGGTTATCAGGTGGAATGTGACGATTCACCAAGAGGATGGTCTGCAGGAATCTATGATGAGGCTCGCAGGGGTTGGTTGTATCCGATGGAATACAATCAAGCTGCCAAGAAAACCTATAAACGGGCACAATGGAACAAATACCGGGTTGAAGCAATCGGAAACTCAATCCGTACCTGGTTAAACGATGTACCTTGTGCAAATCTTATTGATGATATGACCCCTTCCGGTTTTATTGCCTTACAGGTTCATGGAATCGGCAAAGAAGAGGCAAATGCTGGTAAAACAATCAGTTGGCGAAATATCAACATTATGACCAAAGACCTGGAAGCCAACCGAAAGGCATTGGATAAAAGTGTTGCTGAGGTAAGTTACCTGATTAATAATTTGACCGCCAATGAGAAAGCCAATGGTTGGAAATTACTGTGGGATGGAAAAACAAATCAGGGATGGAGAGCCGCAGCCCTTGCCACATTTCCTGTTAAAGGCTGGACAATGGAAGATGGAATGTTTATCCCCAATAAAGGAGACAACAAAGGTGGTGGTGATATCGTGACCACAAAAAAATATAAGAATTTTATTCTTGAGGCAGATTTCAGATTGACCGAAGGCGCAAATAGCGGGATTAAGTATTTTATTCAGGCAGAGCCAGGGAAAGGTAATACTGTTGGCTTTGAATTTCAAGTACTTGATGACGCCAAGCATCCTGACGCCAAATTGGGGATCAATGGTAACCGCACGTGTGGTTCACTTTATGATTTGGTTCCGGCAAATTCACAGACCTTTGACCCGGCACAACCTGTTAAAAGGATGAATGCCATCGGAGAATGGAACCGCGCCAGGATTGAAGTCAACGGGAATAAAGTTTCACATTACCTGAATGGTGTAAAAGTCCTGGAAATTACAAAAGGATCGGATGCGTTTAAAGCTTCGATTGCAACTAGTAAATTCAATAAAGCACCCGGATTTGGCGAATTTGTTGATGGTTACATCCTTTTGCAGGATCATGGAAATGAGGTAGCCTTCAGAAGCATTAAAATCAAAGAATTATAACCCTTTGGTATCCTGATAATTAAAAGCCCTTGCACTGAATGTGGAGGGTTTTTCTTTTTCAAAAGGTTATAGATGCTCCTAGGATTTATATATAATTGATTTATAGGCATATAGCATGTTTTTTGAGAAGGCATCATTTTGCATGACAATGAATAGTCCTGTTGGACTTTTAAAGCTTTGTTCAGACGAGCAATCGCTGCTGTCAATAACCTTTAATGGTGATATTCTGGAACAAATTGTCGAATTTCCGACAATCCTGATGGAAGCCAAACAGCAACTTGAAGAGTATTTTTCCGGAGTACGCCATATCTTTGATTTACGTCTTCATCCGCAGGGAACAGATTTCCAGCGCAAGGTTTGGGATCAGGTGGCTATGGTGAAATATGGGTCAACACTGAGTTATGTTGAAATTGCGAGAAACTTAGGCTCAGAGAAATTTAGTAGGGCTGTCGGAATGGCCAATGGGAAAAATCCTTTGCCAATCATTATACCCTGCCACAGGATCATAGGGAACAATGGCAAATTAACAGGTTATGCAGGAGGTTTGGACCTGAAGAAATGGTTGCTGCTTCATGAATTGGATCACACCGAAAACAAAGGAGAGATTAATTTTTATAATACACTGTAATTCTGTATTATAATTAAATTTACATTCCTAGCGGATTCCCATCATCAAAGCCAAAATGCTTATTGCTTCCCATCCCTGTTATACGGGCTTCCTGGCTATTTATGATCATGGTCTCGCTCATTAACCTTTGCCCCACAGGATGAATCAACCCGGGATCATCAGCAGAAGGGTTTTTAATGGTTGGTGCAATAGGATAAGCATTCATCAAGGCAGCGGGATAAGGGTGCAGAAGCCGGGTCAGATCGGCTAAAGGAATTGTATTGGACAACCATCTTCTTTCATCGCTTTGATGCAAAATGACAGGAGACCTATGATGCTGGATTTTTTGCATCACTTCATTTGCAACAGTTGTAATGATGGCAAAAGAATGGATCAGCTCCTCTGTTTCCGGATTTTTCCACGTATCCCAGATTCCGGCAAAGGCAAAAGGCCGAACCTTGTCGCGTAGGTAAACAAGGTACGGTTTGCTTAATTTCTCTTTTTCAGGGCCCTCAATAAAAGCGTCTGCAGGAATTAAGCAACGTTGCGACCTGATCGGTTTTCGAAAAGCAGGTTTTGTAATAATCCCTTTTGCACCTGTATAGTTTGGGTTATTGTCCGAATTGTGGTCACCTTCAGCCCGGGCATTGATAAACAGGCTTGGTTTGGTCATCCACGAAGGTGTCAGTCCAAACCGGAACAGTTGAATTTCATAGGGATGGTCGTTGGTAATTACTGGTGCAAGTTTTCCCGGTGCTATATTATAAGATGGAACCAAATGAACAGTATCGGGTACTTTGACACCGAACCGCTTTTCTATTACCTCTGCTTTCTGGATTAAAATATACCTGCCACACATAATTGCTGGATGTTTGGATAAAGATAATAAAAAAATACCAGAAAGCAAAAGGAATACATTCGCCTGCAAGGATAGTATTATATTTGGCAAATTATCTATACGAAGAATACAAGGTCAAATCCTATTTTTGGAACACTTTTGAAAAAAAACACATGACGAACGAACAATGGAAGGAACTTCTTGCTGTCGTTGACGGCAAATATTTGACAGGTAAAGAAATCGGGTTTATTATCGATAGTCCATGGCTACCTGGCTGGTCAGGAATCACAACACTTGATTACTATACATCCGATGAGATTTGGCTCAAAACAAATCTGAAAGCAATTGAAACATTTCCGGAAGTAACATTTTTGCCTGGATTCTGGTCTGAATACGGTATGTGTACCGAACCTTCAGCCTTTGGTGCCCGCTCGGTTTGGTATAACGAGAATCTTCCTCATGCAGAGAAGGTGATCCATTCAACCGAAGATATTGCCCGGTTACCGCAACCCAATGTCAAAACTGATGGATTGTTGCCTTTTATGATTAACCGTCTCAAATTGATGGAACCACGCATTGTCGCATCGGGTCATTCGATCAAATTTGCTGTAACACGGGGACCTTTAAATATTGCAACATTCCTAATGGGAACAACCGAATTTATGATGTTATTGGCAATGGAACCTGAAAAAGTACACTTATTACTCGAAAAGATTACAAGGTTTATCTGTGATTGGGTTCAATACCAAAAGGAGTGCTTCCCATCAATTGAAGGAATTCTATTGTTGGATGATATTGTTGGTTTTGTTGGCGAAGATGAGTGCCGCGAATTTGTGGTTCCCTATCTGAAGCAGGCTTTTGGATGTATAGACAATAAAGTACGGTTCTTTCATAATGATGCATTTGGTTTGGTCTGTGCACCTTTTCTTCAGGAGATTGGTGTAAATCTTTTTAACTTTGCATTCGACCATCCGATTAACCAGATCCGCGAATTGGCTGGTCCTTCCGTAGCATTGATCGGGAATCTTGCTCCAAGGGACATTCTTGCTGGTGGAACCCCTGAAGAAATTTATTCTGCCACCCAGGCTATGATGAAAGATGTCACCGATAGGAATG
>JBAXWR010000075.1:0-29301 GCA_037128295.1 Mariniphaga sp. | reverse complement strand
GATCTATTCATCAGAAGGTCTTCATCCAGCTTTACCTTCCCAGGAGACCTCGGGTAGGTTTTGGATTTACGATGAAGGTACTGTCCGTAAACTCACAATAAATGAATGTTACAGGTTGATGGGATTCCCCGATGATTTTATAAAAATCAACAATACAAGTGAATTATATAAACAAATAGGAAATTCCGTTTGCGTTCCTATGGTTAAAGAAGTAATGAAACAGGTAAAAGAACAATTGTTGTAATATGGAACCAAAAGAATTTCTAAAAGATCAACTTGATGTTTCGGTTAAATTAATCGCTTCAAATGATTTTATTACATCTCAGTTAACTATCGAAGAAAGAGATCACCTTAATATTATTATAGAACATTCGGAACAAGCTAAGGGAATTTTGACAGTTTGTATCACAAGTATTGTTTATAAAGCTTTGCATCCTGAACAGGACATCAGAAACCATCAAACCAGCATTAAAGGAGGGTACTCGGGAAGAACTTTTGATTCACAGTATATTACACCTTTCCTTAAATCTTGTAATTTTCCCGCCATGGCCGAAAGTGGGTGGTTAACAAGGTCGTTAGAGCAGAAATTACCTTATGACAAGAATTATACAGGTGCAATCAAACCCAATATTTTAAAAATTGCATTTATTGGCATTTTGGATTATATTCAAAATGGAGCAACCTGTGAGTCTTTTTTACAATATATCTTTCAAGGCTTGATGTTAAAAAGGAATAAACAGATAATTGAATTGGCAAAACCGGCAAATCTTTCGATAAAATCTATTTTGGATTTATTGGACCTCCATTTTAATTCTAAATATCAGTCTGAAGGAGCTTCCCGATTACCTGTACTGGCTATATATGCGATTTACAAGTGCTTGACAATTGAAACGAAACGATTTGAAAATAAGAAACTTTTACCGATAGAAAGCCATACTTCGGCAGACACTCGAAGTGGGAGAATTGGCGATGTTGAGGTGATAGATGAAAACAACCGTTCATTTGAAGCAGTTGAAGTTAAACACGGAATACCCATTTCTTTTCAGTTGGTTCAGGACGCCTACTCCAAATTTCAGACCACCCCAGTTAAACGATATTACATTTTATCTACTGCACATTATCCTGTTAAGGATGAAATGGATAAGATATCAATTGAAATTCAAAGGATTAAGAATATCCACGGTTGTCAGCTTATTGTAAATGGGATAATGGATTCGTTGAAATATTACCTTAGATTGCTTGAAAACACCTACGAATTTATTGAGAATTACGTAAAGTTGATAGAGGCTGATACAGCTTTGAAATTTGAGCACAAAGAAAAATGGAATAAATTGATTAGCGCATTATAAAACATTCTATTTGGATGATTCACTTAAAAATTAACGGTCAGGACATTGAAGTTAAGGAGGGTAGCTCCGTTTTGAAGGCTGCTGAAATGGCCGGGGTAAAAGTCCCGGCACTCTGTTATAATGAAGAACTGGGGCATTTTACATCTTGTATGTTGTGCCTTGTAAAAGATGCATCAAATGGCAGGTTGTTCCCGTCCTGTTCAATGACGGCCACAGAAGGGATGTCGGTGATTACCGATGATGATGAAATTTTTGAGGCACGTCAGACAGGTTTGGAACTGCTGCTGAGCGAACACATCGGTGACTGCGAAGGGCCATGCCAGGTAGCTTGCCCTGCCCATATGGAAATCCCGCAGATGAACAGGCTGATTGCTTCCGGTAAGTTTAAAGAAGCCTTAAAGCTTGTTAAAAGAGATATTGCACTTCCCGCAATTTTGGGCCGGATCTGCCCAGCACCCTGCGAAGGGGCATGTCATCGTAAATCGGTGGATACTTCGGTATCCATTTGCCTGCTGAAACGGTTTGTTGGTGACGAAAACGACCTTCACCCTTTTGAACAACTTCCCCTGAACGGAAAGAAAGTGGCAATAATAGGAGCTGGTCCTGCCGGACTTGCAGCAGCGTATTACCTGCAATTAAACGGTTTTCAGTCTGTGATGTACGACAAAAAGGATAAACCGGGTGGTCTGTTAAGAACCGATGTCAAACCTGAGGTCTTACCTTTGGATATTTTAGATAAGGAAATCGATGCCATTTTAAATACGGGGGTGATTTTTGAAGGTGGCAAACATTTTGATGCGGAAACATTTCAGAAAATAAGGGCCGAATTCGATTCTGTCGTAATCGCTACAGGTATCCATTTTGACGAAATCAAAAACTGGGGACTGACTACATCTGCAAAAGGGATTGAGGCCGATCACCATAGTTACGCAACGTCATTGCCCGGAGTTTTTGCAATCGGTAATTCATTGCGCCCCTCAAGACTAGCTGTACGTTCTGTAGGCCAGGGAAAGGAAGTTGCTTACTCTGTAGCTCAATATCTGGAAGGCGAAGTCCCGAAGGGTGAACCAAAATTGTTCAATTCGCATTTTGGAAAGCTCTTAAAATCAGAGTTTTCTGAATATCTCAAAGAATCGGACGGCAAAGGAAGGATCAATGTTGAAAAATTCAAAGGATTTACTGAGGAGGAAGCCATAGCAGAAGCAAAACGGTGTCTCCATTGTGATTGTCGCGACATTGAAAATTGCAAATTAAAAGACCTTTCTGGACGTTACCATGCCAATCAGCGCAGGTTTATGGGAAATGAACGGAAATCGATTACAAAATACTTTGCCCATCGTATTGTTTACGAACCGTTGAAATGCATCAAATGTGGCATATGCGTCAGGATGACCTCCAAATATCAGGAAAAGTTCGGATTTTCATTTATTGGACGCGGTTTCGACGTGGTGATTGGAGTCCCTTTCAATGAAACTGTAGAAGCCGGATTGGCCGAAACTTCCGAAAAAGTAGCAAAAGCATGTCCAACCGGGGCATTATCTGTAAATAAATGATTATGAGAATAATATATCAATTTATTTCTATTTTTATTTCTATTTTTGTTTCTATTTGGACTGCGAATGGCCAGAATTCGACAAGCTGGACTAACTTTCGCGGCTCTCAGGACCTGTTGGGAACAACTAATGTGAACTTTCCAGATCAGCCAAAATTGCTTTGGAGCTATCAGTTGGGAGACAATATCAAATCGGCAGCAGTGATCAGCGAAGGAAAGATTGTAATCGGTGCTACCGATGGAAATATTTCTTGTCTCGACCTGAAAGGCAAGTTGCTTTGGCATTACAAAACGGAAAATTCGATTGAAGCACCGGCTTTAATCCTGAACCATAACGTTTATGTGGGTAACCTTGACGGCACACTTTATGCCCTTAAACTATCGGATGGTACCCTGATCTGGAAATACAAAACCGATAATGAAATAATGGGTTCTGCAAATTATTGGAAATCAGGATCTAAAACATACTTACTTGTAGGAAGTTACGACTACAACCTCCATTGCGTGGATGCCGAAACAGGAAATAAAAAATGGACCTACGAATCTGATAATTTTATCAACGGTGCCGCAGCCTGTTTTAACGGAAAAGCCATCTTTGGCGGATGTGATGGATTCCTTCACATTATTGACATTGCAACCGGCAAATCGGACTCTAAAATCAATGTGGCAACCTATGTTGCCGGTTCATGTCCGGTTAGCGATAAAATGGCCTATATCGGCGATTACGACGGATTATTCTCGAAGGTGGACATCGTTAACCAGAAAAAGGCGTGGAGTTGGGAAAACAAGGAGAACAAACAACCTTTTGTTGCTTCGGCTGCCCTTTCGGGAGATCGGGTCGTATCCGGCAACCGCGATAAATTTGTGTATTGTTTCGATAAAAACAGTGGTAAACTCATCTGGAGCGTCAACAGTGGCAACCGTGTCGAAGCTTCACCTGTCATTATTAGGGATAAAGTTCTGTCTGCCAATATGCGCGGTGACATTGCACTACTCAAACTCTCCGATGGTTCTTCAATCTGGAAATACGAAGTTGGCAATGCCATCCTCCATAACCCCGCTATAATTGAAAACCTGATGGTCGTCTGCGCTTTAAACGGAACCGTTTATTGTTTTGGGAAATGACACAAGTTGTTAAAATATTTTTTCCAATTTCTAATTTCCAATTTCCAATAATCAATCGTCCAAAAGTCCAATAACGTCGAAATTTGTCGAAAATATATAGATCAATGGCAAAACCTGAAACCCTTCATGGCTTAAAACGTTATATTTACACAAATTATCATTAGAAATTATGAACATAGTCCAGATAATTCCCGGGTCAGGTGGCAGCTTCTATTGTGGAAACTGCCTGAGGGACAGTAAATATGTAGTCGCATTGCGGGAACAGGGCCATCAGGTCATTAAAATTCCGATGTACCTCCCCATCTTTTCAGACGAACGCGATATCAGCGATATTCCTGTTTTTTATGGCGCGATCAGCATCTATTTAAAACAACTTTATCCTATTCTCAGGAAAGCTCCCCGTTGGTTTGACAAAATCCTCAATTCAAAACCATTGATGAAGATGGCCGCTTCGATGGCCGGTTCGACCAATGCCAAAGGTCTTGAAGAGATGACAGTTTCCATGTTGCTTGGCGAAGATGGAGCTCAGCATGAAGAGCTGGAGATTATGGTTGACTGGATGGCGGAACATTGCAAACCCGATATTGTCCATATCTCGAATGCCTTATTGCTTGGTTTGGCCCATCGGATCAAAGAAAAACTAAACGTGCCTGTGGTCTGCTCTTTACAGGATGAAGATGTTTGGGTGGATGCCATGCAACCGGCTTTTCAGGATAAAATATGGAACCTGATGGGCAATAAGGCCAAAGATGTGGACCTTTTCATCGCCGTGAGCAAATTCTTTTCCGGGGTGATGCAAAAGCGGATGAATCTTCCTGAAGAAAAAGTCAAAAGCTTATACCTTGGTGTCGATCCGGGAGATTATGAATATAAATCAAAAAAGGAAAAAAGTCGCAGCATTGGTTACATCTCCCGAATGTGCCATGAAAACGGGTTTGATATCGTTGTTGATGCTTTTATCCTTTTGAAAAAGAGGGAAGGATTTGAAGATGTAAAACTCATTGTCACAGGTGGATCCACAGGTGCCGATACAAAATATATCCATGAAATAAAAACAAGGCTTTCCAAAGAAAAGCTGGAAGGTCATGTAGAATTTCATCAAGAATTCGAAGGCCCGGGGCGAAAAACTTTTTTTGACAAAGTGGCCTTAATCTCTGTTCCTGTTAGGAATGGTGAAGCATTTGGAATGTACCTGCTGGAATCGATGGCTTCAGGTGTTCCTGTTGTACAACCCGCCTTGGGTGCATTCCCCGAAATTATTAATCTTGTCAACGGTGGTATTGTTTATCAACCCAATACCCCTGAAGCACTTTGTGAGGCTTTGGCTGAACTCCTGTCTAATCCATCAAAACTGGAAACCTTGAGCCAAAATGCGAGGTCCGGAGTAGAAAATCATTTCAACATTCACGATCATGCCAAAGAGATGATCGCCACCTATCAAACCTTATTGGCTAAATAACCTAACGCAATAACTTAATTTTTAATTTTTTAATTCTTAATTGTCTATAATGATCCTTCAGTTAAAAGAGATTTCAAAAGGTTATGGCGACCCTCTCAAAAACAATTTCAGGAAGGTCCTTGATGGATTAAATTTGGAAGTTGCTGTCAATCAGAAAATTGCCATTGCAGGTCCTAGCGGGTCCGGAAAAACAACTTTGCTCAACCTGATTGGTACACTTGATCAACCCGATTCTGGTGAGATTTGGTTTAAAGGGAAAAAGATCACTGGTTATACACAATCGGAGCTGGCCCATTTTAGAAATAGGGAACTTGGGTTCGTATTTCAGATGCACCACTTGTTGCCACAATGTACAATGTGGGAAAATGTTCTTTTACCTGTCCTGCCAATTAAAAAGGTAGTTGGGAAAGCAGAAAAAGATTGGGCTGAATATCTACTCCGCAAAGTTGGTATCTGGGACCAACGAAACCAAAAACCATCTGAGTTGTCGGGTGGGGAATGTCAGCGGACGGCAGTTGTTAGGGCACTGATCAATAAACCACAGCTTATCCTTGCTGATGAGCCAACTGGTGCCCTTGACGAAGAAAACGCCGGGCATCTTGCCGAATTGTTGAACCATTTGAGTGGCGAAGAGGGCGTTTCTTTAGTCATTGTTACGCATTCGACTGAACTTGCATTACAAATGGACATTGTTTATCATTTAAAAAACGGTATCCTGCAATGACTCGTCCTCAACTGATTTTCAATACTTTTATCCATTATTTAAGAGCTAATCTCCTTGTAGCCATAGGGGTGGCAATAAGTACCGCTGTATTGACCGGGGCTTTGATCATAGGCGATTCAGTGACTTTCAGCCTTGAACAGTCGGCATTTTACCGTTTAGGGAGTACTACCCATGTTGTATCTACGGTTGACAGGTATTTTCGCACTGATTTGGCAAAAGACTTGTCATCAAAAGGTGGTTTTGATGTGGCACCGGCCCTGATCCTTGAAGGGATGGCAGTTGTCGAAGGTGGAGCAGAACGGGTCAATAAAGTTCAGATCACAGGAATTGAAGGACAATTTGAAAAGATTTCCAATTCTCCAATCTTCCAAAACCTGACAGGAAATGATGTTATCATCAGTCAAAATCTGGCAGAAAAACTTCACTTAAAAAAGGGGGATAATTTTCTCGCACGAATCAAAAAAGCAAGCCTTATCCCTTTAAATGCACCTTTTGTTTCTGATGCAGAAACAAGTGTTTCTTTCAGGGCAACAGTTAAAGAAATTGCAGACCAACATACTTTGGGATTTTTCAACCTGAAAAATTCGCAAACTGCGCCATATAACCTTTTTCTTTCGATTACCAAGCTGAATAAGCTTGTGAAATTTGAGGGGAAATCAAATCACTTGCTGATCAGTAGCCCATCATCCAATCTACAATCTATTAATAAGTTACTTGAAGGGTGTTTCACTACCGAAGATGCCGGGCTTAAAGTTAAGGAGGTGATGCTCACAAATGAAAAGGAAATCACTTCAGAGCGTGTTTTTATCGATGATCAGATCGTCAAGGCATTTAAACCATTTGAAAATTCGCACCCAATTTTAACCTATTTTGCAAATAGTTTTGAATTCAACGGTAAAAAAATACCTTATTCGTTTGTTTCAACAATTGATGATAAGTATTTAAATAACAATGATATAATTATAAATGATTGGGTAGCATCCGATCTGAATGTCAAGGTAGGTGATTCATTAACTGTCAAATATTACGAGATAGGCCCGTTGCGCCAATTGGTTGATAAATCTTCCTGTTTTTTTGTGAAAGAGATTGTTCCCATCTCAGGAAAATATGGAGACCGAGACCTGATGCCGTATCTTCCGGGAATGTCGGATGCCAAAAATTGCCGTGAATGGGAAGCGGGAGTTCCGATCAAATTGGATGCGATAAGGGATAAAGACGAAGCTTATTGGAAACAATACAAAGGGACACCAAAGGCGTTTATCTCATCCGCAAAAGCCCTTCAGATCTGGTCGAACCGCTTCGGAAGCTATACAGCCATTCGGATTGACGCTAAATCGTTTTCTGATCAAAAGTACATGGAATTATTTTCAGCATCGTTAAAGCCTGAAAATTTGGGGATTATTGTTACTGCGGTAAAGGACAACGGTTTGAAAGCTGCAAGGGGCGGTGTTGATTTCAGTCAATTGTTTATCGGCTTAAGTTTTTTCATTCTGGTTGCTGCCCTGATTCTGACTTCTTTGCTTTTCCTTTTGAATCTCGAAAGCCGTCAATCACAGATCGGGACTCTATTGATGATCGGGTTTACGCGAAATCAAATCCGGAAATTGCTGCTTTCGGAAGGTTTTATTGTTGCACTTGCCGGAGGTTTAGTCGGACTGGTTATTGCAGTTCTATATACAAAACTGATTTTTATTGCATTGAATACACTTTGGTGGGCTGTTGTCAGAACATCAGTCCTTGAAATTTCAATAAAACCTTTAACCTTATGTGTAGGATTGATAATCAGCCTAATTATGGCATTATTGACTATTCTCATTTCTGTAAACAAGAGCTTAAAACGACATACCATTGAGCTTCAGCGCAAGCAAGACCATCCACAGAAACATGTTGTTGGTGTTTTAAAAAATGTTGCGATGAGTGTTTCATTGGTTCTGGCCATTGGAATTACGGGTCTTCAGATCGTGAAATTGGATTTTTCGAATTCAGGTCTTTTTTTCCTTTCGGGTGGTTTATTGCTGTTGGGATTATTGTTGCTTGCTGATTGGCAGTTCAAGCGAAACCGTTACCATGTCACTGATGATTTTTCCTTAAAGATCTTCAATAATAGGAACAATTCCAATAATTTAGGACGATCACTCACAGTGATTATATTATTTGCACTGGGAACGTTTTTGATCGTTTCGACAGGGGCAAACCGGCAAGACCTTTTTGCCAATGCCGATGAAAAAACAAGTGGGACAGGTGGTTTCCGGTATTTTGCCGAGACTTCAATTCCTGTTTTATTCAGTCTGAATGACAATGAACGGCGCAAAACTGATGGTTTGACTTCCGATTTTTCAGCAGTTCAGTTTAGCCGGATAGAGGGTGATGACGCGAGTTGCCTGAACCTGAACCGGGTTTCAAATCCTGCAATCCTGGGGGCTGCTCCTGAATTGTTAAATGGCCGTTTTAAATTTGCTGCGCAAGCTCCTGAAATTGTAAGCGATAACGTTTGGAAAGCCTTAAACGAACCTCTGCCAAATGGGGTCATTCCAGCCATTGCCGATCAGACAGTCATCCAATGGGGACTTGGTTTGGCGATTGGAGATACCTTACTTTATCAAAATGAAGCTGGTGATACATTGAGGGTCAAATTGATAGGTGGATTGTCACCCTCGGTTTTCCAGGGATATCTGTTGATATCAAATGCCAATTTTCTAAAGAATTTCCCGACCAAAAGTGGTTCCAACATATTTTTGATCGATGTCCCGAAAGGAAAAGAACAACAAACAGGGGAGGAGTTGAACTCCGTTTTTCGTGATTACGGTTGGGAAATGGCCCTTTCTGCACAGCGGTTGGCCGAGTTTAATTCAATCACAAATACTTATCTTTCGATCTTCCTCGCATTGGGTGCTTTAGGATTGATCCTGGGAACTGTGGGCCTTGCTGTTGTTTTGGCCCGATCGATACTCGAACGGAAAAACGAAATTGCATTGTTGCAATCACTTGGGTTTACATCGCGGCAAATATCCGGAATGTTGGTCCGTGAATACATTGTTCTTCTGTTTTATGGAATAAGTATAGGGTTTCTTTCAGCAGCAATCGCAGTTCTCCCGAATTTTATCTCCCAGGGCAGCGAAGTCTCTTTCAGTTCAGTTTTATTGATCGTCTTTGTGATTTTTGCCAATGGAGTGATCTGGATTGTTGGGTTGTCGAAGGTTGGATTAAAGAAAAAAAGGTTGGAAAATGAGCTTTAATATTGATTTAAAGGAACTTTCAATCCGAGAAAGTGAAAGGGTGGAATGGAAAGAGAATGGAGATTACATCAATATAGTCACCAGCATTGGAAAAACCATTACCGCATTTGCCAACGATATTTCAAATAAATTAAAGGAGATCGAAGGTAAAGTACTGCAACATTGCCGTGATTATCTTAGTCCTTCGATTACCCCAATAGTTCACGAGATTGACAACCCCGAAAATAAAAGTACCCGCATACTTGTTTTCCTTATCCTTGCAAGCCCTGATGCCCACGTTTACCGGGATGGCGAAAGATCACATTACAATGTAAGGGATTGTTGTTTCCAGAAAAACCATTAGACGATTATTTTTCAGAAAAAGAACAGATTGCGGAATTGGTTTCACCGTTATTTGTAAGAAGTGGTTTGGACAATATTTTAAGGCCAAAGAATTTTACAATGTTGTTGTTTGGCAAAAAAACAAGTATTACCTCCCTATATCCTGAAGCATTTACAGTTTTATCAATTTATAAAGGGACAGACAGAAGTGATCCAACGGCTGAAAGGCATATCATCACGGGATCGATCATTGAACAATCGAGAAGGGCAATTGAACTACTGAACAATCAAGCATATACTGTTTTTAATAAAACCAGTAAAAAGCCAAATCAAGTCAATTTTCCGGACCATGCGGGAAGAAGGTTGTCCCAAACCCATCTTTGAGATTGAACAGGAAAGCTTGGTTTGTATTCTACCTGCCAATAAAAACATTAAAACAATTCCTGGTATTTAGGGATTTATATGAAATTATTAATAAATTTGTGTATGTAAACTTTTTAATTCTTTCTAATATGAGAAAATTCACACTTTTTATTGTTCTATCCTTTTGGGTCCTGGTCGGAATAGCTCAGGATCAGATTCAGACTCAGGAACCAACAGCAGTTCAACGTAAAACAGTCATTAAATATATGCCTGTAAACTATTTCTTCGAATCCACTTCATTTGAAATTGAAAGGATGATCAATTCGAAAAATTCTGTCACACTGGGTTTTGGACTTCCAACGAACCAATCAGTCAATAGAAAATATGGCACAAAGTCAACTGACATTAAAGATGATAAATTCGGAACAATGCACATCCGGGCTGCTTACCGCCACTATGCCGGGAAAAAAGGCCTCCCATCCGGATTTTATATTGAACCTTCTTTAAAATACCAGAAGGTGGATTATTCTGCAAATGGGTCCTTTACAGACGGTGAAAATGTAACTTACAATGCTGAACTATCTGCAAAATTCAACACCTTTAATGTGGGTTTTCAAATGGGAGTCCAATGCTTATTGTTTAAAAGGATATCCCTGGATTGGTATTTTCTTGGTATTGAGGGTGGCCTTCTGAATGGTGACATCAATGCAAAGGTAAATCCAACTACCTATGTTCCGGACATGAATACTGAAGTTAAAAATTTTATCGCGGATTTGCCTGCATTTCTTAGCAATAAACTCAATCCTACGCAGACCTCAGATGCAGTGAATGTTAACGCGAGGAGCCTTCCTGTTCCCTGGCTCCGTACCGGATTTAGTATTGGGATCGCTTTCTGATCTACTAGATTTTCAAATAAAAAAGGATGCTGTATTGATGTACAACATCCTTTTTTTTATAAAGCCTGGAAATTCCTGATTACCATTTCTGCTTCGACCGGATCGGAAGGTTTGATCTCATTTCTCCTGAACAGCCATAAATTGATATGGATCTTTCCGTTAGGGTCAATGGGTACGTCTCTGCCCGAATAACTCCATTTGTTGATAATATATGTACTATCCGGTGGGGTTAAATAATGCCCGTGATAACTTGCAAAGTCAACTTTTCCTTTTTGCCAATCAAACAGATGTGTGGAATTGTCGCCAGACAGGTTAAGACTGAACCTTTTTGTATTCCCAAGGCTATCTGTAGGTTGTATCCCATATGTTGAAGGATTTTCAATTTGGAAACCGTTCCATTTCGAAAACTCGATATCGATCTCTTCTGCATTATCCGTTCCGTCAAGATAGGTAAAAAATCCTCCAACAACATTCTGCTGAAACTGATCAATACGTCCTATGACATGAAAGATATACTTTTTATAACCCAACGGTTTGGTCAGGATCACCTCTGCACAATACCACTTGCCTTTCTTATGTGTAATCTTTAGGTGCAACCATCCGTTTTTGTCCACCCATACATTGTCCTCCGAATCGGAAAAGTAATTATTTCCAGGCGCTAAAGTTCCCAATTTAGAATTGACCGATGACTTGACCAACCACTCAAATCCCGAAAAAGATATGATCCGTTCCTTGTTCCTGACTCCCTTAATATTTGAGGCAAATACCATTCCCATATTGGTTGCCACAAGTAAAGCTGAAATAACAACTAATTTGAAAATGCCATGACGAAAAATTGAATGTTTACAAGCTTGTTGAAATATCTTTTCCCTCATAAAACAAAAATAATTTAAAGGCTGAATATTAAAACTTGTCCTATTTATTTGTTCATAAAACAAAAACCCATACTTTTTTTGCATGGGTTTTATTCTATCCATTTACTGGAAAAGTAGGATTTCTATTCCGGAGAACTGTTGATAATTTGTATGTCCATCAACATTCCTGAACATCTGCCTTTAAAAGTTCCTGGTAAACCACTTTTCAACTGACTTAATTTTAAGGTATTTTTCACAACATCTGCGCTGTCAATAGTGCAGCTTACACCTTCCATGGCATCTTCAAGACTAAATACCATACTATGGTTATCCAAAGTCCTGATCCCCTTAATTTCGCCTGAAACGGCTATTACCTTATCGAGGTATTTTGCATTGGCAGCACTTTCGTCTTTTTTAAAATCAGACATCAATTGCTGAGCAGTTAAAGTGTAGGCAGCATTTTCTTTGGCAATGTTCCTGCGAGGCATATTAAACACATAATATATAGCCGAAAATGCACAGATCAATCCGATGATGAACACCCATACAAGAATACGAAGTACTTTACGGTTTGCCATGATGTTTGTTATTGTTGATAAGGTGCGTAAATGGCATCAACCTTGATCGTTACCTCTTTCGCGATTTTGTCCCTGACCGCCGATGGGATATTAATGCTAAACTCTTCCGGAGTAACTTTAAATTCAGCATTAGCCAGGATTTTAGCCTTACCAGGGGTAATATTTGCCTTTAAAGTGATTTGTTTTGTAATACCATGCATTGAAAGGTCTCCTTTAACCTCAACAACAACCGGTTTTTCACTTTTCCAGTCAATGGGAGAGGTGATCTTGCCACTAAATTTTGCCTTACTAAAATCTTTGTTCTTGGCAGATTCCATGTAATTCTCGTTGAAGTGTTCCTCCATTAGTGCACGGCGGAACTTGAAAGAAGTCGTAAGGACAGAAAAGACCAATTCGTTTTTATCGAGATCGATAAAAGTTGTCGCCTGGTTCGATTCGGCAATAATATCTTCTATAGGCGTCGAAGAATTGAAGTTGATTTTCGCATCCTTCGTAAAGAAGCGGTTTTGTGCGCCAACATTCAACAATACAAAACATAATACAATGCATAAATATAACTTGTTCATAGTCAATGTTTTAATTATTTACTAAATGAGAAAACCCTTGAAATGTTGAAACCGAGGTGAATACCGCCATTCGTCCAATCGCCGGTTGTTTTTCCAATAAACCCACCTTCACGCATGGCTTGTGAATTGGTGATCATGATCTGGAAAACATGCCCCCCAGTTTCGATGTCGATACCAAAAGACAACGGATTATAATAGGTTGTCGGAAGCGAACTTGCATTTGCACGATAGACATAGTAATACTCGAAATTCAAGGAGATGCGTTTCGACAATTTGTACCTGCCACCAATACCACAGGCGAGAAGATCGTTCATTTCCACCTCTGTAGGAACAAGGTTCCGATGGATAAATGTAGGTGTCAATTGCAAAGACAAGCTTTCGCTGAACTTGCGTGCAATTAGAATTTGCTGAATAAAGGACATTCTTGAAGAAAAATTATCCTTCATCGCCTGATTGCTGTTTAATCCAATGATTTCTGTACTTGATAAATAGGAGAGGTGGATCGGCATATTTTTGACTCCGCTACTTTGCCTCAGTATCGATGCTTTTAAATAACCATCGGCCGTTTTTTCGTAGGTACTACGACCAATTCCAACTTCCAGCCAATTAGTCAGCCCATACTCTAATGCCAAATGGATTGTGCCCTGATCGAGTCCCCAGAAATTGTAGGAACCTGAGTTAATTTCCCCAAAACGGTGGGAGACCCTGAACTCGAGCTGGTTCTTTTTCATTCGTTCAATCGAATGGCCGTTGACGATCCGTGTGGATTTGAAAGTTGCAGTCGCAAATGTCGTTACGGGTTTGGCCTCTTTTTCGAGCAAAGCATCCAGATCCTGACTTTTGGCTATAAAAGCATTAAGAACAAGTAATCCCAAAACAAATACTGATGTATATAATCTGATTTTCATAGTCTTAGTCGTTTAATTTACCTCTGTTTATCCATGTCTGAACCACCAGAATATTGCAATCTGTGAGTTTTCCCCCGCCTTTGGGCATCGCAGCAAATCCGGAAGAATGGTTTATTGTCCCAATCAACTTCCCATTATCCGCATAGGTTTTTACATCCGCATAATCCTGAAGCTTGATCCCTCCGCCATTTCCACCTGCTGCAGTATTTGAATGACAGGATAAGCAATTAGATTGAAGGATTGGTTTCACTTCGGTGCTAAATTTCGTAACTGTTATGTCGCATCCCACTCCTGGTTTACCATTTAAGGCCTCCTCGCTATCGTAATAGCAACCAAATAAGACTAATAAAAATACTGGCAATAAAAATTTCTTCATAATTTCTGATCTTTTTAATTTGTGGCGCATGTTGTGGGCATCGCACCTTGTTCAATCCAAACCCTGATTAATATTCGCTCTTTCTGAGTTAAAGCGCCCGAAGGGGGCATCATCTGTGCAAAACCTTTTCCGGTAATCGCGAGGTAAGCCTTGCTCTTATAAGGATTGCCTGCATCGATTGTTTTAATAATTGAAGCGTAATCGGTAAGTGTAACCCCACCTTCGCCTTTTCCATTGTGGCAGCCGGTTGTTCCGCAACTATTCTGGAATATTGGCAGGACATCGCGCTGAAAGCAGACTTTGTCAAGGGTGGCAACATTAAGGCCGTCATGCCTGCACCGTATCTGAAGAAGTGCAAAAAAAGTCACTGAGGCCAGAAGCAAAAGCGAAAATCGAAATGTTTTTTTTCCTTTCATTACATAAATTGTTATATATCATTGATAATTAATAAATAACGTAAGACACCTAAACTACTAAATTTCAGTTTGCTGGTATATGTAGCTGATCAATTTGATGAAAATTTATGAAGTTTTTTACGAAATAAATCATAATTTGTTACAACATAAAGAAGATAAAAATTGTTTAGAATATCAATAGAAATCGGGTTTTTTATCCTATTAGTTTACATTCTAAATTAAGATGTTTTCAATTGAGATTATTGGGGATTCTTCAATTGAAATCATTGCATTTATTATCCTTGCTTCAGTGAAGAGTGGCAGGTCCTTGGGGCGGAGTAGGGCAGGAGTAACCCTCTCAAAACTGATGTAACCTTTTACCCTGGTACCATATAAAAGAGGATTTTGTGGCGAATACCATTTTTTTCCTTTCATAAAGATGATATTCGCATAGGATGTGTCAGTAATTAGGCCCTTTTTAATGATCAAAATATCATCTGCCTGACCTTTTGTTTGATAAAGAAGGTTGATTTTTGACCGGTCGGCAAACTTAAATGGGTATTCAATTGAATCATCAACAACCAGTTGAAGTGATCCAATTTTACTGATTTTGTACTCATTATACTCTATTCTTAAAATCTCATTGCCGTATAAGACCCTGCATTTCACGGTTTTTTCAAGAAGAGAATCAGGAATTTTAAGAAATTGTTCAAGTCGAAGTTCAGGTACTGCTCCAAAAAAATGGCTGCGGGTCATGTCAAACCGTTCCTGGTGTAATGCCAGGTTCTGGAATTGCCCATTCCGGTAACATATCGTCTCAATAAATTGGCACATATACTTTTTCGATTAATTCCTGGTATTCCTTTATCGGGTCACTTAAAGCGGTAATACCACCTCCGCTTTTAAATATAAGTTGATCATCTTTCTTTTCAATAAAACGGATCATTACCGCAGATTGAAGATCTGTTCCATCAAAAATACCAAAAACACCAGTATAATATCCTCTTTTATAAATCTCTGATTTAGAGATAATTTCAATGGTTTTCATTTTAGGTGCCCCACATATTGATCCTGCCGGGAGAAGCTGATGGAATAAGTCCCCAAGATGTTCTTTATAATTATCAGGAAGTCGTCCGGTTACTTCTGAACTAACCTGAAGCAATGTACTATCATGGGTCCTGACAGTATTCAGGAACCTGAATTTTTCAACTGATACATTTGTGGCAACCATTGAAAGATCGTTTCTCATCAGATCAACAATGGTATGATGTTCGGCGATTTCTTTTGGATCATTCAAAATGCGGATTCCCGCATCCGGTTCTGAAGCATCAATAGTCCCTTTCATTGGATATGACGAAATCTTCCCATCGCTGATTTTGACAAACATTTCTGGCGAAAATACTACGAACGAGTCTTTGTAGAGCAATTTATAAGGGGCTTCGCTCCAACAAAATATTTCCTTAAGTGTCAGATTTGTAACGATTTTAGTAGGAAATGTTAAGTTGGTCAGAAAAGAGTTGCCTAAGCGAATCTCAGCAATAACCCTATCAAAAGATTCTTTGAATACGGAAAAGGATACCGGAAATTTCTCAAAAGTAAAACGTCGTTTATCAATATCCTGAAAATCAATATTATTATAACTACCAAGATTGAAATATATTCCATTTTCAGCAGCCTTATCCAAAGGAAAAACGTGAGGTTCATTAAATTCATAGTCAATTATGAAAAGAAAGGGCTTCCCCTCTTTTCCCCATCGGTTCATGATATTGATAAATTCCAGATCCATTAAAAAAATAGTTATTTGCCTAAAACTGCCTGAACTGCTTTAATGTCCAAAATCGTAACCAGGTTTCTTTTCCAAAGGAAAAGCCTGTCAGATTCCATCTCACTGATTGTCCTGGCAAGGGAAGGGCGTGCCACTCCAAGTAACTCTGCCAGACCTTTCTGACTATGGTTCATCTGAATGATATTAGTGTCCTTATTGAGATTTTGAAGCAAAAAATAAGCGATCTTCTCCTTAATGGTTTTAAAACTCAGAAATGTGATCTTCCGTGAAAGGAACTGCGCTTTCCCAGAAACAATATTCAGATAATTATTCAATACCCGCTGATCGTCAGAAAGCATTTTTGTAAAGTCCTTCTTATAGATAACCAGCATTTTACCATTTATCAAAACGGAAAGGTTGACCGGAAAAACACTTTGCGGCCCATAAAGAAATGCTGCTGCTACCATTTGGGGTGGCTCGATCTCCTCTATTTTGAGACTGTTCCCTGCTAAATCGACCATCTCACCCTGCAGTTTACCTTCAAGCAGTATCATCGCCTTTTCTACCTTTTCACCCGAAAAAGCCAGAACCTCCTTATTTGAAAATTGCTTGATCTGATGCAATGTATTGTTAATCAATGTATCAACTTCATTTTGTTCCAATCCTCTGAACAAAGGTGAATCTTTTAAAATCTCAAACATCACTTTTTTTGACAAATATACAAAGAGTGTCACAATTGTTACACTTTTGCTAGTTCAGGTAGCTTACTTTTGTCATCGGAAACTGAGGTCAACTTCAAATTTTGCGAATTTCACCTTTAGTTTATATGGGTTTGAAAATTAAAAAATGTAAATATGAAGCGGGATATTATTAAGATTGACGACGACAAATGCAACGGTTGCGGACTTTGTGTGCCGAATTGTCATGAAGGTGCACTTCAGATAATTGATGGCAAAGTTAGATTAGTCAGTGATTTATTGTGCGATGGACTTGGTGCATGCATCGGACACTGCCCCGAAGGTGCAATTACCATTGAAAGCCGGGAAGCTGAACCTTACAACGAAGTAAAAGTCATGGAGATTATGGTTACAAAAGGTTTCAACACCGTGGTTGCCCACCTTCGCCATTTACGCGTACACAACGAAACAATGTTTTTGAGACAGGGAATGGCATGGTTAATGGCAAACCAGTCAAACCTTAACTTCTTCGTTGACGATGTGAAAAAGGCTGTACATCAGGTTGAAAAAGCAACTTCAAATGAAGGTTGTAATGGTGGTTGCCCAGGAACCAAAACAGTAATTTTCGACCCTTCCGAAATCAAAATGGCCAATCAGCAAAACAGCAATGGATCTGTTAAATCGGAATTACGCCAATGGCCAGTCCAGTTGCATTTGATCAATCCTGGAGCATCTTACTTTATTAACTCCGATTTATTGGTAGCATCAGACTGTAGCGCATTTACATTGGGCGATTTTCACCAGAACTGGCTGAAAAATAAAACACTGGTCATCGCATGCCCCAAATTGGACCAGGGAAAAGAGACCTATTTGCAAAAGTTTATCTCTTTGATTGACAATGCGAAAGTGAACACGATCACCGTATTGATCATGGAGGTTCCATGTTGTGGCGGATTGTTACAACTTGTCGAAATGGCGATTTCACGTTCAACAAGGAAAGTTCCGGTTAAGTGTGTAACCGTCAGTATTAAAGGTGAAATACTGAACGAAGAGTGGGTATAATTTAAAAATATTAGGCTTCGCAATAAGATGCATATTGAAATAGGTTGAAATAAAATAGAAATATAAAGACTAGTGAAATAGATTGAAATAAAAAGAAATAAAATACAAATGGAAACTTCAAAATTATTCAGGTTGCAGGAGAATATTGTGTATGCCGACAATTCGGTTGTCAGTAAAACAATTATCAAAAAAGAAACAGGAACGGTTACCCTTTTTGCCTTCGACAATGGGCAGGGATTAAGTCCCCATGTGGCACCTTTCGATGCCCTGGTACAAATCGTCGATGGAGAATGTGTTTTCTCCATCAAAGAACAAAAATTCCTGATGAAATCGGGGGACTGTCTGATTTTGCCAGCCGGGGAAGTTCATGCAGTCGAATCGGTCACAAAATTCAAAATGTTGCTGACAATGATCAAGATTGCAAAATAAAATTTTGATGTGAAGTCAGCATCTATTGATTAAATTTTCGTATCTTCGTAAAAAAGATATGGCCTTGAAACGTTTAATTCTTTTAATCCAATTTTTAATCTTGACCGTTATTTTGAATGGTCAGGAGCAGACTATACCATATACTCAGGCAGACCGTGACAGGATGGTAAGACTTGAAACCAAAGTAGAAGCCTTAGATAAACGAATTGATGATCTTTCATCAAATATGGAAACCAGGTTTACAGATGTAGATAAGAAATTCGACCGACTTGAAGACAAGTTTGACAGTTATTTCATGTGGGGTTTTGGAATGGTGTTAATGTCCATTTTTGGCTTAATTGGTTTTATCATCTATGACCGCAGGACAACTCTCGCTCCGGTTGAGAACAAAACCGAGAGGGTTATCAAGGCTTTAAGGGAACGTGCTGAAAAAGATCCACTTCTCATGGAAGCCCTTAAAAATACAGCACTCTGGTAATAATCAGTCAATCAGCAAGATAATAAAATTAAATTAACCAATAAAAAGAAAAGCGGCTATTCGCCGCTTTTCTTTTCTTCAATTAGTAAAAGTTCTCTGGGAACGATCTTCACAACGATCTTTTCTTTTGTTTCGTCCAGATCGATTGTGATGGTATCACCTTCATTGATGACATTGCCAATGATCGCTTCCGCCATTTCATCCTCAAGATATTTCTGGATAGCTCTCTTTAATGGTCTCGCCCCAAACTGTGGATCGAAACCTTTGTTGGCAATAAAGCTCTTGGCTGCTTCGGTGATATCCAACTTATATTTAAGTGTTTCGACACGTTCATATAAACCTTTAAGTTCGATTCCGATAATTTGCTCAATATGTTCTTTTTCGAGCGGGTTAAAAATCACAACATCATCGATCCTGTTCAGAAATTCCGGTGCAAAAGCACGTTTCAAAGCTTTTTCGATCACAAATTTGGCATGGTCATTCTCTTCCTCTGCTGTTTTACGTGTCGAAAATCCCACTCCCTGGCCAAAATCCTTTAACTGCCGCGTACCAATATTGGATGTCATGATGACTATCGTATTGCGAAAATCTATTTTGCGGCCGAGACTGTCAGTCAACCTTCCTTCATCCATCACCTGGAGCAAAATATTGAAAACATCGGGGTGTGCCTTTTCAATCTCGTCAAGCAAGATCACTGCATACGGTTTCCTGCGTACTTTTTCGGTCAATTGTCCGCCTTCTTCGTATCCTACATACACCTGAGGAGCGCCGACGAGACGGGACACCGAGAATTTCTCCATGTATTCGCTCATATCGACCCGTATAAGGGCATCAGAGCTATCAAACAGATATTGAGCCAATACCTTGGCCAACTGAGTTTTTCCGACACCTGTTGGTCCCAGGAATATGAAAGATCCGATCGGTTTATTCGGGTCTTTTAAACCTGCCCGGTTGCGTTGGATTGCTTTGGTGATCTTAAGAACTGCATCATCCTGCCCAATGATATTTAGTTTCATATCGTTGAACATGTTCTGCAACCTTTTTCCTTCGGCTTGTGCGATCCGTTGAACCGGAATACCCGACATCATTGCCACTATATCTGCGACCTGCTCCTCACCGACAATTTCGCGATGATTTTCAAGTTCTTTTTCCCATGCAGTTTTTTCCTTTTCAAGCAACGAAAGTAAATTCTTCTCTTTATCGCGGAAACTTGCGGCCAATTCAAAATTCTGGCTTTTTACAGCCTGTATTTTCTCATTACGGGCTTCTTCAATCCTTTCTTCAAGCTTAATGATCCTTTCGGGAACAGTAATATTGGTAATATGGACCCTCGAACCAGCTTCGTCTAGAGCATCGATGGCTTTATCAGGAAGGTGGCGGTCTGATATATACCTTGTTGTTAGCCTAACACAGGCTTCAATCGCTTCAGGAGTATAGGTTACATTGTGATGGTCTTCGTAACGCTCCTTAATATTGTGGAGGATTTCAATCGTCTCTTCCACAGTTGTTGGTTCTACCATCACCTTTTGAAAACGGCGTTCAAGGGCACCGTCTTTTTCAATGTGTTGACGGTATTCGTCCAGGGTTGTAGCTCCAATACATTGAATATCACCACGCGCAAGTGCAGGTTTAAGCATATTGGCAGCATCGAGCGAACCGGTGGCACCTCCAGCACCTACAATGGTATGGATTTCGTCAATAAATAATATAATATTGTCAACTTTGGCCAATTCGTTTAAAATGGCCTTCATTCGTTCCTCAAATTGGCCACGGTATTTTGTTCCTGCTACGATTGAAGCAAGATCCAGGCTGATCACACGTTTGTCGAACAGTACCCTTGATACTTTTCGTTGGGATATTCGCAGGGCAAGCCCTTCGACGATGGCTGATTTACCGACGCCCGGCTCACCAATCAAAACCGGGTTGTTTTTTTTTCTGCGGCTAAGGATCTGTGCAATCCTCTGAATTTCTTTTTCCCTCCCTACGATGGGATCAAGGCTACCTTCTATTGCTGCCTTGGTGATGTCGATACCAAAATTATCCAATACCGGAGTATCAGTCTTAGGTGCGGAAGAACTCTTTGAACCGGAAGAGCCGCTAGGCCCGCTGCCACTGCTTTTACCGAAAATATCCTCGCCTTCATCGCTGTCTTCAGGAAAGTCGGATTTACTTTCTATCCTCGACATCTCTTCTATTTTCGATTTAATAATCTCATAGGTTACATTGTAATGCATAAAAATGGTGCTGATTAAACTTTCCTTTTCTTTGAGTATGGCCAGAAGCAGGTGACCTGTGTTTACGGTTGTCTCGTTCATGGCTCTTGCCTCCAAAAAAACGATTTTTAACGCCTTTTCTGTATTCTTTAACAATGGGATATTTGCCTCAAATTGTAATGAATTATCTTTACGCAATTGCATTTCCAGATCCTTACGGATCAAATTAAAATCAAGGTGCAATTTGTTCATCACATCAATAGCAATCCCTTCACCATCGCGGACAATACCAAGAAACAAGTGCTCAGTGCCGATATGATCATTTCCCAACCTTATCGCCTCCTCACGGCTGTAGGAGAGAACATCTTTAATGCGCGGAGAGAATTTTGAATCCATAATCTGTTAATATCTGTTATTGATAAACTAAACAAGTTTAATTTTGCGACTAAATTAGTTATTTATTCACAATATGTAAGTATAAAATTACTATTTTTGTGTGACTTTTTACAATTAAAACAAACACAAATAGGACATATATGTCTGATTTAGAAAGAATTATACAGGTAAATATTGAAGAGCAAATGAAAACAGCCTATATCGATTATTCGATGTCGGTGATCGTTTCAAGGGCTCTTCCGGATGTTCGTGACGGACTTAAACCTGTGCATCGCAGGGTTTTATATGGAATGAGCGAATTAGGGAGCGCATCAAACAAGCCCTACAAGAAATCGGCAAGGATAGTGGGAGAGGTGCTTGGTAAATTTCACCCCCATGGCGATTCCTCAGTTTATTTTGCAATGGTCAGGATGGCCCAGGAATGGTCGCTCCGTTACCCGCTCATCGATGGTCAGGGTAACTTTGGCTCTGTCGATGGTGACAGTCCCGCGGCAATGCGATATACAGAAGCCAGGTTAAAGAAACTGGCTGAGGAGGCTCTTGCAGACCTTGATAAAAACACAGTGGATTTCCGTCCCAATTTCGACGAAACACTTCAGGAACCTACTGTCTTGCCAACCAAATTCCCAATGTTGTTGGTGAACGGCACTTCGGGTATTGCTGTTGGTATGGCCACGAATATGCCTCCCCATAACCTTTCCGATACTATTGACGCAATCATTGCCTATATAAATAATAATAGTATCGAAATTGGAGACCTGATCAATATCATCAAAGCACCCGATTTTCCAACAGGAGGGATCATATATGGTTATGCCGGGGTCAAGGAAGCGTTCGAAACTGGCAGGGGCAGGATTGTTGTCAGGGGCAAAGCTGAAATTGAAACTGCCGAGCATGGACGTGAAAAATTGGTGATCACCGAGATTCCCTATATGGTCAATAAAGCAGAATTAATCATCAAGATCGCGGAACTCGTCAACGAGAAAAAAATCGAGGGGATCTCAAATGTCAATGACGAATCGGATCGGACTGGAATGCGGATCGTAGTTGATATTAAGAGGGACGAGATGGCAAGTGTCGTGCTTAATAAATTGTACAAATTTACCCAGCTACAGAATGCCTTCAATGTCAATAATATAGCATTGGTTAAAGGGCGTCCGCAGATGCTCAATCTCAAAGACCTTATACACTATTTTGTAGAACACAGGCATGAAGTTGTCATCCGCCGTACACAATACGACCTTGACCAATCAGAGAAAAAAGCACATATCCTACGGGGTCTTATTATTGCCATCGACAACCTCGACGCAGTGATCACCCTTATCAGGAATGCGAAAACACCTGAAGAGGCACGCGAAGGGTTGATCGCCAATTTTGAACTGGACGAAATTCAGGCCAGGGCTATATTGGACTTGCGTTTAAACCGGCTTACCGGACTCGAACGAGACAAGATTCATGCTGAATATGAAGACCTTTGTAAATATATGGATTGGCTTAGGGAAATCCTGGCCAATGAATCCATCAGAATGGGGATCATTAAAGACGAATTGATCGAAATTAAAACTCTATATGGCGATGCCCGTCGCACTGATATCGTTTATGCCTCGGAGGAATTTAATCCGGAAGATTTTTATGCTGATGAGGACATGGTGATCACCATTTCGCATATGGGTTACATTAAACGTACTCCGCTTACTGAATTCAGGACACAAGCACGAGGCGGCACAGGTTCAAAAGGATCAACCACTCGCGATGAGGATTTCCTTGAGCATATGTTTATTGCGACAATGCACAACACTTTATTGCTCTTTACCGAAAAAGGGAAATGTTTCTGGCTTAAAGTTTATGAAATACCTGAGGGTACCAAAGCTTCCAAAGGGCGCGCAATCCAGAACTTATTGGGAATTGAGGCTGACGATCAGGTCAGGGCTTATATTAATGTGACTTCACTTAAAGATGAAGAATACATCAATAACAATTATATTATCCTCTGTACTAAAAAAGGAACCATTAAGAAAACACCACTAGAAGCCTATTCTCGTCCGCGCCAGAATGGGGTGAATGCCATAACGATCAGGGAAAATGACCAGTTAATTGAAGCAAGATTAACTAACGGAAACAACGAGATCATGCTTGCTGTCAAGTCTGGCAAATCGATCAGGTTCAATGAAAAACATGCCCGTGCTATTGGACGTACCGCCTCTGGCGTTCGTGGGATAACACTCGATGATGAAAACGACGAATTGGTTGGCATGATTTGTGTAATCAACGACTCAGATGATATTCTTGTAGTTTCGGAAAACGGATTTGGGAAGCGGTCGAAAATCGAGGATTACAGGGTAACCAACCGTGGTGGTAAAGGGGTAAAAACGATTAACGTGACCGAAAAAACTGGTTCGTTGGTTGCTATAAAGAATGTTACTGACAAAGATGACCTGATGATCATAACGCAGGCAGGAATAACAATCAGGGTTCCTGTTTCGACAATTAGGATGACAGGTCGTGCTGCACAAGGGGTCAAACTGATCAACCTTCGTGACGAGGATTCGATTGCTTCAGTTGCACGTGTTGAAATTGAAGAAGTTGAAGAGTTGCCGGTTGATGAAACCACTTTGGAGGATTCAGAACAGTCAAATGATGCCGATGAGACAGAGGGCTCACTTGATTAGTTAGGTTTAACACAATAATAACCGATGTTTTTTTTGTAGTTTAAAAAAAATGATTCAATTTTGCACCAATTCTAAAAACAAACATTTTAAATCATGAAGAAATTATTTTTTGCGGTCGTACTTTTATTGGCAGGCACTGTTGTGTTTGCACAAAAGGGCAAAGTTAATGCAGCAATTGCCTTTAAAGAAGCAGGTAAGCTTGACAAAGCCTGGGAGACAATTAAGGAAACCTTAGATCCGACCAATGAAAAAGCAGCCAAAACCGTGAGTTGGGCCGGAACCTATCAGGCCAAGGGTGAAATTCTCGAAGCAATTGCCCTTACAAAAGATGAGAATTTCAAGAAACTTGCAGAAAATCCGGTTGAAGAAGCTTATAAATCGTATGTGAAAGCGATTGAACTGGTTGAAAAAGGTAGCGAAGCTGGTTTAAAAATTAAACTTTTGGGTTTTACCAACACCCTGATCAATCAAGCAATTGAAGCTTTCCAGGCAAATAATTTTGCAAAAGCTACCGATTATTTTGAGAAAAAACTTGAGTTGGACAAAACTTCCTTGTTCAAGACCGATGCTATACTTGACACTGCCATCATGTACAACACAGGTCTTGCTGCTATGAATGCAAAGTTATTTGACAAGGCAATCAAATACTTTGGCGATTGTACTAAGTACGGTTACAACGGTGGATCTTCTTATGCACAGATGATCAGTGCTTACCAGCAGCTTGGCGATACAGTGAAATCTGTTACCATTATGAAGCAAGCTTTTGAAAAATATCCTGAAGACCAGAGTATCATCGTTCAGTTGATCAACTACTACATCATGTCGGGTCAACCAAACGAAGCGATTGCATACCTTGATAAAGCTATTGCAAAAGAGCCTGAGAATTCATCTTACTATTTGGCAAAAGGTGTGGCTCTTGACAAATTAGGCCGTCAGGACGATGCAGTTGAAGTTTACAAGAAAGCTACAGAAGTGAAAGTTGACAATGCCGATGCTTATTACAATATTGGTGTTATCTATTTCAACCGTGGAGTCAAGCAGTTTGAAGTTGCCAATTTGGTTCCCACAAGCGATCAGGCCAAGTTTGAAGTTGAAAAAAATAAATCTGACGATGAGTTCAGAAAAGCAGTTCCTTATCTTGAGAAAGCCGTTCAGTACAATCCAAAGGACACTTACATCAACGACCAGTTGAAGAACCTTTACTACAGGCTCAAAATGATGGACAAATTTGATGCAATGAACAAAAAGTAACAAATCCATAAAAATTAAAAGAGGGACTTCTTCCCTCTTTTTTTACCATTTTAAAAATATCATAATATTAATTATAAGACAAACTAGGCGTTGATTTTAGGAGAGGGTTTAACCGTTTTAACCTTTGGGTAGCCTGTGGGTCATGCGATTTCCAATCGCGTTTTAAAATTCGCAGTTTTAACCTGTGGGTCATGCGATTTCCAATCGCGTTTTAAATATCCTTTATAATTTTCAGAAAATCTTCCAACTTATAAGCTCCATCAACTGTGCGCCGTTCGTAAACCATAAAATAACGGTAATTGTTCCCAGCTTTGCTTTTCCAAAGATCGCCCAATTTAATTTTTTGTTCGGCATCCAAATGGTCTCCCTTGGTTTCCAATACGATCGTTTTGCCACTTTTGGTCTGGATAATAAAATCGGGATAATGGTTGATGAAACCGTTGATGCGAAAGCCTTTCCTTTCAATATTCCGGGTCCAGAACGCAATATTGGACATGTTCCCAATCTCGTTGATCACCCGTTCTTCAAAACCGTTCATACTGCCTTCTTTCTCGTACAACGATTTTGTAATATTCTTTGAAGTTTCGCCCGGCATAATGCTATTCGGCAAGGTAAATGATTGTTTGATAAAGACTTTATCGGTATCCAGAAAGTCCCTGAACTTTTTCTCAGCATAAACTTCCGACAATGATTTGATTTTCAGTTTTATCTTATCGGTGTAAGTATATTCGTTGTTGGCAAGGTCATTGAATTGCCCGTCTTTAAAATCTTCAAGGATCCTTCTGATGAACTTTTCAATCTCCTTGTCGGGAATTGGATACATGTTTCCGATAATGTCCATGATCCTTCTTGTGAAATTTTTGACACGGCTATCCTTTTTTTGTGGATCAAGGATATAGTTCATCACACTGTCCTTGATCTCCCGATCGAGTCGCACAAATGTTGGGGTGTGCTCTTTTTGGGTCGAATCGAGGTCAACCTTGTAAAGTTCGGAGGTGATACTGTCGAAAGCAATGTTTGTATCTGCTTTGCTAAGCGGAAAACCATCGAGCAGGTTTTCCTTTTCAAGTGGCAACTCTTCCTCGCCAGTCCCGAACAGGTCGTTGGCCGGAACCTTCAAATAAAACTGCGGCAATGTAAGTTGCCCTGCCTGTTCCTTGAATATGTCTTTAATGTTGTAGGTTCTCACAAGCTTCTGTATTTCGTTTGGCAATGCAATAAGGTTATTCGCTTCAATTTCAGCAACTGTCTTTTCAAAGGTTTCGTTTTGTTGGATGGCTGTTTGTTCTATTTCTACTACCGAATTACTTTCAGGAGCAGCACCCGAAATGGCCACGATTTTTGACAAATCAATATCTGATGTAATATCTTCTGTGGTTTCTTCCGTAGATGGAAAAATATCAAGTTGCTTCAAAGTTTCTTTTTTTGCAGATTCTTCGGTAATTTCAGGATTGGTTATTTTTCTGTAATCTTTATCGCTGAAACCTGCTTTGTTTAAGCCTTTTACAATATTGTCCAAAGTTTCAAGAAACCTTGACGATGCAGTCAGCACATAACTCAAATTGAGCAACGGGAAACTGTGTTTCACCACATAAGGCTGCCGCAAAACACGGCCCAAAATCTGCTCAACATCGATTGCCGATGATTTGTCGGCTAATGACGCCAGAATATACGCAAACGGGCAATCCCATCCTTCTTTCAGCGCATTGATCGTAATGATATACCGCACTTTACAATCACGGCTCATCAAATCCTCTCCCTTTATTTCGTTGATATAGGCTGTTTTGATCCTGATTTCGTTGGGTGAAATTTTGAGTTCGATGAGCTTTTCCTTCAATTTCTGGACATTCGACTTTTCTTCGGCCTCATCTTTAAAATTCTTCCCATTTTTGGGTTGTGCCTGGAACAAAACAATTGGCCGGATGTATTTTCCGCCGCGCTTTTCTTCGTCTTTGGCTTGCATCTCCAGCCGATTTTGCAACTGCAATGCCGAGTTGATCACCTCCGACTTATCCTGATGGTTATAGACGATCACAGGGAGTTTTACCATGCTCTCCTTCTTGAGTTCCATGGCATCGATAAAGCTGATAATGTTGCTGTTGTTCCTTGGTGTTGCAGTAAGGTCGAGGATAAAACATGGGTTGAGCACCTTGAGCATCTCGACGCTTAAATCGCTTTCGGCATTGTGGCTTTCGTCAACCACAACTACCGGGTTCAGGAAACCGATCACCGAACCCAAGGTTATTTCAGTATCTTTATCTAACAGGTTTTCAAACGATTGTAGGTTTGAATTTTCCTGAAAAACCTTTCTGTCTTCTTTGTTTTTTGCCCTTAAGCTGTCGAAGCTCAATACCAGAATATTTAACTGCTCTTTTATTGAGGTCGCATTAAGTCCTGTGCCTTGCAACAAGGTCGGCTTGTCGAATATCTCAACTCTGTTTCCAAAATGGGAATTGATCTTTTGCCGATATGGGTGCGATGGGTCTTTTAAGTTTCTGATCGTCTGGTCCAGGATCGTAATCGATGGAACAAGCCAGACAACTATTTTAGGCCGGTCGTACTGAAAAGCATCAAAGATGGTTTTTATTGCATTGCAGGCAATAAAAGTTTTGCCACCAGCCGTTGGGACTTTGATGCAAATATGGGGAACCCGTGGAATGTTGTTTTTGTAAGGTTCGATGGCCGATCCTGCAAACGGGAACAATGGTGTTTTCGGGTGTTTAGTCCAGAAGTTGTAAAAGGCATCTTTCACATCTTTGGTTTCTTGTATCTGTTCCAAAAACAATGATAGGTCGTTGATGACCTGCTGTTGGTAAGGTTTGAGTTCCATAGATTATTGCATCATAGGTTCTAAATAAAAACTTCCATTGGTATAATCGCAATAGTTATTCACGTATTTAAAATTATCCTTCTCATTGAGATTTCTTCTTGAAATTCTTTTTTCACTGACCCGTATCTGACGGAAAGCTATTTTTTCATCAATAGCTTTACCGATTCGTTGAGCACTGTTAATGATATAGTTGACAAATTCTTGTGATGCATTTAACTGTTTCTTAGCCGATTCTGTCCCTTTTTTAAGCTCGATTAAGAAAATAAACAAGTAATCGCCCTCTTCGGCAAAAAGAATATAGTCACAGATTTTTTTTAAACCTGACACGTTGCTGAAATAAGGGAATATGTCATTTTCATTAGGGTCATATCGGTATAAACAACATCTGATTTTGCTGGATTTTACAATCGGGTAACTAATCTTAAAAAATTTTCCTTTGTGATCTCTATCTACCTCTATTAGATTAGTTTGGTTCGTTGGTTTAAACTTGCTGTTTAAAACCTCTTCAATAATAGCCAACTTACTCATTTTCTGTGTTATATTTCAAGGTATAATATAATCCCTGTGCAATTTCATTCTGTGTGTTTATTGTTGAATCTACCGAAGGCACATCAAAACCGCTTTCGTCTATTTCAATTTCTCTTACGATTACCTGATTGGCTTCTCTTTTTGCAGTCCTTTTATAATCAAAAAAATATGTCCCCACATCGTTTTTGTTAAGAAATTCATCGGCCTGATAATTGAATTTTTTGGCAACCTCTTTCATCCTGGGATTATCAGATGAAACCATGATTAAATTATTGAACTCTCTCACAATATAATCGCTGTG
>JBAXWR010000074.1:0-29407 GCA_037128295.1 Mariniphaga sp. | reverse complement strand
TTTTTCGGAAAAATAAAATCAGTTGAAATAACTTGTAAATCAATATTATGAAAGTACTTATTTTATGTACGGGGAACAGTTGCCGAAGTCAGATGGCACATGGTTTTTTACAATCTTTTGATCCAAATATCACGGTTTGTTCAGCCGGAACAGAAGCTTCAGGCAAATTAAACCCTAAAGCAGTTGCTACCATGAGTGAGATTGGTATTGACATCAGTCACCATACTTCCGATTCGGTCGATCTGTACCTTGGTGAAGAATGGGACTATGTAATCACTGTTTGTGGAGGGGCGAACGAAAACTGCCCGGCTTTTCTGGGTAAGGTGAAACACCGGCTGCATATTGGTTTTGATGATCCTTCTCATGTGGTAGGAAATGATGAGTTTATTTGGAGTGAATTTATTAGGGTTCGGGATGAAATTAAAAAAGGTTTTCTTGAATTATATGTTGAACAAATAAAACCTCAGTTATGAATGCTAATGATTTAAAACTTGTTGTTAAAGAAAAATACGGCGAAATTGCAAAACAAAGTTTATTGATCAACCAGTCATCGTGCTGTGGTACTACGAATTGCTGTGGCGATCTTGAATTTAGCATGATCGGCGATGAGTACAAGAATATCAAAGGTCATCTTGCAGAAGCCGATCTTGGTTTAGGATGTGGGATTCCTACTCAATTTGCAAATATAAAACCGGGTGACCATGTCCTCGATTTGGGTAGCGGTGCAGGAAACGACTGTTTTGTTGCACGTTCCATTGTTGGCGAAAGTGGAAAAGTTACAGGCCTTGATTTTACCGAATCTATGATTGTCAAAGCTAACCGGAACAATCTAAAACTGGGCTACGGCAATGTTGAATTTGTTCAGGGCGACATTGAGGAAATGCCTTTTCAGGATAATACCTATGATGTGGTGGTTTCGAATTGTGTGTTGAACCTGGTTCCCGATAAGAGTAAAGCATTTTCCGAGATCAAAAGGGTTTTGAAACCGGGTTGCCACTTTTGTGTTTCCGATGTGGTAATCAAAGGGGTTCTTCCTGAAAAGCTACGCAAAGATGCCGAAATGTATGCAGGATGTGTTGCCGGGGCTATTGAAAAGGAGAAGTATATGGAAATAATTGAAATATTGGGTTTTAAAAATGTGTTGACTCACAAATTAAGAGCAATACCTATTTCGGTAAAAGTTCTTGAGAACTATTTGTCAAAAGCGGAAATCATTGAATTTCAGAATAGTGAAACAGGTCTTTTCAGCATTACCGTCTCTGGTTATAAATAAATCATTTTCTAATCTACAAACTTTCAAATTACTATTATGGGCACAATCAAGCAATTGTCGTTTTTCGACCGCTACCTTACCCTTTGGATTTTTCTTGTGATGTTTTTGGGTGTGACTATGGGATATTTTATTCCGGGTATTGCCGGATTCTGGAATTCATTGAGTTCTGGGACCACCAATATTCCCATTGCCATTGGGCTTGTCCTGATGATGTACCCACCTTTGGCCAAAGTGAAATATGAAAAATTACCTTTGGTTTTTAAGAATTTGAAGCTACTAAGCTTATCACTTACCCAAAACTGGATTGTGGGTCCATTGGTGATGTTCTTTTTGGCCATCCTTTTCCTCCACAACCAACCTGGACTGATGGTGGGTGTTATCCTTGTAGGATTGGCACGCTGTATCGCTATGGTTTTGGTCTGGAACGACCTTGCAAAGGGTGATACTGAACTGGCTGCCGGACTTGTTGCATTTAATGCAATATTTCAGGTGTTCCTTTATTCCGTTTATGCATGGGTCTTTATAACTTTTTTACCACCCCTCTTTGGCTTTAAGGGTGCAATTGTAAATATTTCGATTGGCGAAATTGCGATAACTGTAATGATTTACCTCGGGATACCATTTGCCGCAGGTTTGGTATCGAGCCTGATCCTGAGAAAGATAATGAGCGATGATTGGTATTTTCAAAAGTTTATCCCCAAAGTTTCATGGTTAACGCCTATAGCTCTGTTGTTTACAATATTTGTGATGTTTTCGCTTAAAGGTGAAAAGATTATAGAATTGCCGATGGATGTACTTCGGGTCGCGGTTCCCTATACCATTTATTTTGTCTTTATGTTTTTCACGACATTCTTTATTGCCAAACGGATGGGTTCCGGTTACGAAAAATCGACGACAATGGCTTTAACAGCAGGAAGTAACGATTTTGAATTGGCCATTGCGGTTGCCATTTCTGTTTTCACGATCAATTCGCAGGAGGCATTTGCTACGGTGATCGGTCCATTGATCGAAGTTCCTGTGTTAATTCTATTGGTCAATGTTGCACTTTGGTTCAGGAAAAAGTATTTTGGCGCTAAAATTTAGCAGCACCTTTGTTTTTAATCTTTTAATATTCGATGATGATCAATATAACAGAAAATCCTCAATTACAGGAGTTTACATTGGATGGGGTCCGGTTTGTTTCTCCCGATGATGCGTTGTATGCAGTTTCAAATGGTGAAGCTTATCTGCTCGATGTGCGCGAACCCAACGAAACAGAGGTTGATGTGGTCAAATTGCCGGATGTCATTTTTGTTCCAATGTCAAAGATTGAAGATCGGCTGGCAGATATCCCAACTGATAAGCTTGTTATTACTGCCTGTCCAGGTGGAATTCGTAGCGTTAGGATTGCTAATTCATTGGTTAACAAAGGTTTCACAAACATTGCCAGTCTTGATGGGGGTTTAAACCTTTGGAAATCAAAGGATCTGCCTTACGAATATAACCTTGGCAAGGGAAGTATATATGGTACAAAACCAGCCAAACCCGATTTTAAAAGTCTGTTAATGGGTTCCAGATTGGATGTTTCAAGGGTTGGAACAAAAAAATAAAATTCGTTTATAAATGTTTATCAGATAATTTTGGTAATTTGTGATCCTAAAACCTGCTCAATGTTAAAGCATTATTTGGACAATTTACAAGCTTCGGTAAATCAGGGTGACGCACGTGAAGAGAGTTATTATAAACATCTTGAGAAATTGGTGCTTGAATTTGCTGAGACCAATGCAATAAAAAAAGTTGAGGTTACCGTGCTTCCAAAGAAGACTGAAGCCGGGAATCCCGATTTCCGTATTTGGGACGGAAGCCACCACATTACCGGTTACATTGAAGCCAAAGACCCGTCTGTTACCAATCTTGACAGGGTTGAAGAATCGGAACAGTTAAAAAGATACCGGAACACTTTTCCCAATGTGATCCTGACCAATTTTTTTGAGTTCAGGTTATACAGGGAAGGGGTGTTGATCAAAAAAGTGGTAATTGGAAGGCAGGTCCTGGCCCAAAAGCTAAAAAATTCACCACCTGTTGAGAAAGAGTCAGAATTCATTGATTTGCTGAATACCTTTTTCTCGTTCTCTTTGTCTGTTGTCAGGAATGCAAAAGCTTTGGCAATGGAATTAGCCAAACGAACCCGTTTTCTTCGCGATGAAGTTGTTAGCATTGAAATGGCAGAGGAAGAACGAAATGGCAAAAAAGCGATCCTTGGATTTTATGAGGCATTTTCAAAATACCTGATCGGGACGCTTACCAAAGAATCGTTTGCCGATTTGTATTCACAAACAATCACTTATGGACTTTTTGCTGCCAGGAGCCGTTCCAAAGACGGGTTCAACCGCGAACTTGCTTATAAATACATTCCCAATACAATCGGTATTTTACGCGACCTTTTCAGGTTTATATCGCTCGAAGACCCACCACTTTCGCTACAAATCATTGTTGACGATATTGCTGAGGTCCTTAACCTTACCGACGTCAACAAAATTTTGCACGACTATGAGAAAGGGGGCAAGGGTGAAGATCCCATTATCCATTTTTATGAAACATTCCTGACCGTTTATGACCCGACCATTAGGGACAAGCGGGGAGTCTATTATACGCCAGAACCTGTTGTTGGTTATATTGTCCGTTCAATCAATCAGTTACTAAAAACCCATTTTGGTATTTCAGATGGTATTGGAGGTGAGAATGTTACCTTGCTGGATCCGGCTGGTGGAACGTTGACCTTTCCTGCAGAAGCAATAAAACTGGCTGTGAAAGAGTACGTTGAAAAGTATGGGAATGGTGGAAAGGTTAATTTTATCAGGAACCATATCCTTAAAAATTTCTATGCCTTTGAATTGATGATGGCTCCCTATGCCATTGGTCATTTGAAAATGAGTTTCCTTTTTGAAGAGTTGGGTTATCGCTTAAGTGACGATGAACGGTTCAAACTTTATCTGACGAACACGCTTGAATTGGAAGATTTGGAAAATGCGACAATTCCAGGAATCCGGTCATTGAGCGAAGAGAGCCACCTTGCCGCCAAAGTGAAAAAGGAACAGCCTTTGTTGGTGGTTTTTGGAAATCCGCCTTATAGCGGCATGTCGTCAAATCCGGGGGAAAAAGAGAAAACCATTAAACAACATGAGCGGTATGTCACAGAATATTACTGGGATACCTCGAAAAAAAGGGTTGAAAAGAAATATTCAAAACCATTGACAAAAGAGATCCGTAAGGTGCAAAAGACCTTTATTGGGGATATCCTGATGGATTACTACTTTGTGGATTGGAATCCTTTGGGAGAGAAAAACCCGAAATGGCTTCAGGACGACTACGTTAAATTCCTAAGGTTTGCCCAATGGAAAATCGAACAATCGGGCTTTGGTATCTTGGGAATGATCACGAACCACAGTTACCTTGACAATCCTACTTTCCGCGGAATGCGCCAAAGTCTGATGAACACCTTTAACGAGATTTATATTCTTGATTTGCATGGCAATAGCCTCAAAAAGGAGGTTACATTAGATGGTGGTAAGGATGAAAATGTTTTTGATATTAGGCAGGGAACTTCCATTGTATTGTTTGTGAAGCAGAAAGACAAGGTTGGATGCCAGGTTTATCAAACTGATTTGTTTGGGACTAGGGAACTCAAGTATGAGTGGTTGAATTCCAACGATTTTTTGGCAGTCAATTATCGAAGGATTGTTCCTGAATCACCGCACTACTTTTTTACGTATCGTGAAATCGACAAAATTAGGAACTACCTGACCTGGAAGCCGGTCGATGAAATATTCCCTGTAAACAGTGTTGGCATTGTTACGGCAAGGGACAAACTGACGATCCGGTGGACTGAAAATGAGGTTTGGAATACAGTTCAGCAGTTTTCAAAAATGGATCCTGAAATTGCAAGGGACGCTTACCAACTTGGGCCTGATGTTTTGGAATGGCAGGTGCCATTGGCTCAGGAAGACCTGAAAAAGAGCAAGTTGCAGAGGACGAATATTAAACCCATTCTTGCCCAACCTTTTGACATACGGTTTACTTACTATACAGGTGTCAGCAGGGGATTTCATTGCAGGCCTCGTTCGGAAGTCATGCAACACTTTTTAAAGATTGACAACAACTTTGGTTTGGCGGTCAGCAAGAGGGTTGAAGGGAATAAAAAATGGGAACATGCTTTTGTCACAGATAAGATCATGACCCACCATGCAGTTTCAAATAAGGAGGTCAACTTTGTGTTCCCGCTCTATCTTTATAAAGAAAAAACCGCGAAGAAATCGGTGCTTCAAACCATGATCCTTTTTGAACCTGAAGTGGATTATTCAACAATTGGAAGGATACCCAATATTGAAAAAGGGTTTTACGAAAAACTGACCAGGACTTATAAAACCAAACCCGAACCGGAAGAAATTTTCCATTATGTCTATGCCGTCTTGTACAGCAATGTTTATCGGCTCAAATATTCCGAATTCCTTAAATCCGATTTCCCAAGGATCCCTTTTACTGGCGATTATGAACTTTTCACCAAAATGTCAGATCTCGGCAATCAATTGGTTGACTTGCATTTAATGAAAGGCAAGTTGCTTGATGCTCCGGTATCAAAATACCATGGCGATTCGGCCAACGACCAAATCGAAAAGGTGATTTATGACGAAAAAGAACAGACGCTCCATATCAATGAAGAAAAGTATTTCGAACCTATTTCCAATGAAGTTTGGAATTACCAGATCGGTGGCTATCCGGTCCTAAAGAAATACCTCAAGGATAGGAAAGGCCGCAGGCTTGATAATCCAAAATTCTTTGGAAAGATAATTATTGCATTGACCAAAACGATAGCGATCCAAAAGGAAATTGACAATACCTATTCAGCGATTGACTAATCACCTTATATTGCTTAACAGACTCTATTTGATCTCATACGCCATCAACGCACTTCCATGCCGGATATACAACACCCCATTGCTGATCACAGGATGGGAAAAATGCTCCTTGGCTCCTTTGTCGATTTTGAATTTGCCGGTTACCTGCATTTTATCACCTGAGATCTGAACAAGATTGACATTCCCATTGTCGCTGTAACAGTAGAGCTGACCATCTGCATAAATGATGCTACCACGCAGACCAGACAGTGAATCAATGACTAAGCCGGTTTTTGTGTCAAGGCATTTCAGCTTGTTGTCGCTTGCGGTGCAGTAAATACGGTCACTAATTTTCACAAATCCACCCATGGCATTAAGGACACCCTTGTTCTTCCAGACCTCTTTGATGCTTTTCCCATCGGCAGATAATTCCAGTTTGAATGCACCGGTACCATTTTCATCGCCTGCAATTCCATAAATAGAACCATCCGAAAAGAGTGGTGTGTTGGAATGGTCACCTTCCAGTTTTACAGAATCCAACTTGTACGACCATAACGATTTTCCATCTTTCATATTAACTCCAAACAGGTATTCGTGCGAAACATTTACAAGTATTTTGAATTCAGGAAGTTGAATTCTCATCGGGGAGCTGAACGATACCGGATCGCCTAAGGCTTTGGAAGTCCAGATTATCTTGCCAGTCAGTCTGTCCAAAGCTGCAACATTTGTTTCACTTCCTCCCGGAAAACAATAAACATTATTCTCATCGACAAACAGCGATTCGGAGTAACCAAACATATTGATCTTGCCTCCCAGATCGCTGACCATATTTACCGACCATCTTTCCTTTCCTGATTTGGCTTCCAGACAGGCAATTCTCCCCATTCCCGAACATACATAAACCAAACCATCATAAACAGTTGGGGTAGATCTTGCTCCCGGGAAATTGGCAGAATAGTCGGTTCCAAAAAACTCGGGTCCATTTGGCGTTTTCCAGATCAGCTTTCCGTTCAGGTCGAAAGCAAAAACATGACTGATGCTGTCGATCTCCCCATTGACAAAAAGCCTGTCGTTCGAGACAACCGGTGCAGCATACCCTTTGCCTAACTCTTCGGTAAACCAAAGCAATTTAGGTCCTGCTTCTGGCCAGCTCTTCAACAGGTTCTTTTCCTGATAGATCCCATCGCGGTTTACTCCTCGCCATTGTGGGTTTGTACGGTTCTTTTCTGAGCAACCGCTTATCAATATGCCGATTAGAATTGAAAGGAGGATAAATTTTCTCATTTAGATAATTTTTGGGTTCTTTTATTTTTAATTTCTTTTATTTCGACTTTTTAATCCACTTCTTAAAACCTTCTTCTGCCACCAAGACACAAAGACTCAAAGGATTCACTAAGGATATAGTGCTTATAATTAAATCTTTGTGAAACCTTTCCCGAGTGTCGGGACAAGATGTGTCTTAGCGTCTTTGTGACATTTTTTGTTTTTTCTATTCGGAGCGCACTCAACTTTTCATGCTTTAATCCAAAGGTTTATTTCATGAAAACAGATTTTAGTCCGAACTCAAATCAAATATTTCCAATTTCCAATTTCCAATTTCCAATTTCTCTTTCTAAACCTCAAAATCCATATTCATCACGTAATCCAACACAAAATCTTCATCGTCAGATAGTTCTATGTAACACGACTTTCGCAATACTTCCTGGATGTTCAGATCGAACCTTACCGATTTCAAGGCAAGCAAAGCACCAGTGCCAGAGGTATTTCCCAGCGATAAGGTTTTGTTTTCCATCTCCTTGGGCAGCATCCCAATTGTAATGGCACTTTTCACATCGATATAACTTCCAAACCCTCCGGCAAGGACAAGGGTATCCAGATCCTCAAATCCAAGTGATGCTTTCTTCAGTAAAACTTTTATTCCTGCCATGATTGCCGACTTGGCCAATTGGACTTCGCGGATATCCTGTTGGTTCAGCATGATCCTATTTGCACCGGTTAACGGATCTCCACTTGCAACTACAAAATCTTCCAGCAACAATCCATCACCTTGAACAAGTTTTTTTTCAATTAGATAGGCTACCACATCAATCAGACCTGAACCACAAAGTCCTACGGGAGAACCGTTTCCTATTGTATTGTAACCATTTGTATCATAGGTATTTATAGCCCCTTCGACCGCGCTCATTCCGCAACTTATATTTGCACCCTCAAAAGCCGGACCTGCAGCAGTCGCACAACACCAGATTTTCTCAGGTGTGACCAATGCCAGTTCCCCATTTGTCCCAATATCCAAAAACAGAAATTTTTGAAAACTTTGGGACGGCTTAATGGATGCAATTCCTGCAACAATATCAGCACCAACATAAGCTGCAATGGAGGGAAGCACTTTTATTTCTGCCTCGGGATGGCAATTCAATTTCAGGTCGGCTCCATGAAGTAGCTGTTCTGCAATAAATGCTGGTTTAAACGGTGCCAATGCAATAGGAAGTGGATCGACTCCAAGCAATAGGTGCAACATCGTGGTATTCCCTGCAATTGTGATCTTCACGATTTCATTGTTGGTAATTCCTGTCATCTCCACAAAATGGTCAAGCTGAGAATTGATAGCCTTAATTATCTCAGCCTGCAAAATTTCCAGTCCATCGGGTTCTTGTGCCGTATAATTGATCCTTGAAATCACATCGGCCCCATATTTGGTCTGGGGATTGACAACTGCCCTTGTTTCGATGATCCCTCCTGTTACAAGGTTGACCAAATAAAAAACGAGGGTTGTGGTCCCGATATCAATTGCCAATCCATGTGGGTAATAAGATAAATTCGCCGATGCTCCCGGATCAAATGCGACCTGTGCCGTATGTTCGTGTTGTTCAACAAGGATTTTCGCTTCCCTTTTTTCGGGCAATGTGATTTCTATATCATTGGTAACCTGATAAATACAAGAAGTTACAACACCTTCACCTTTTACAAAAACCTTACATTTTCCGCAAGTCCCGTTTCCGCCACAGGGTGAATAGATATCATGACCATTCTTTTGAAGTGCTCCCAAAAGTGTTTCACCTTCCTTTGCAAGGATGGATTCTATTTTGTCTTTCTGAAGTATTTTTATTTCGGGCATATGAAGTGGACTCGTTAGCTTGAATAATGTGCGAATATAATAAATAATCGAAATGTCGCGAAAGCCCGCCAAGAACGCAAAGTCTTAATATTGACTCCGAACAGCCAGTCGCCAGTTGCCAGCCGCCAGCCGCATGATTTCAAGATACCAGACCTTTTTTGAACCCCATTTCTAATCTGGACTCCGAACAGCCAGCCGCCAGTTGCCAATCGCCAGCCGCATTTGAAAAATAATCAACCGTTAATAACTACAAATCATCTTCGTCCACCGGATTCCCAATCCTCTCCAGCAACACCACATTTTCAACATGATGCGTGTGTGGGAACATATCAACAGGTTGCACTTTGGTAACTTGGTAATGAAGACTGAGCAATAAAATGTCGCGAGCTTGGGTTGCAGGATTACAACTAACATATACAATCCGTTGAGGGGCAGCAAATAAGATGGTACTGATCACATCTTCGTGCATCCCTGCACGTGGCGGATCGGTAATGATCACGTCGGGTTGGCCATTTTCGGCAATCAGCGATTTGGTAAGGATATCTTTCATGTCACCTGCAAAAAACACCGCATTCTCGATGTTGTTGTTTTTTGCATTGATATTGGCATCTGTTATCGCTTCTGGAACATATTCAATACCAATAACTTTGCTTGCCTGAGAAGCAACAAAGCAGGCAATCGTTCCGGTTCCGGTATAAAGGTCATAAACCACCTCTTTTCCCGTAAGGGCGGCGAAATCGCGGGCTATCTTGTACAATTCATAAGCCTGGTCTGAATTGGTCTGGTAAAACGATTTTGGCCCGATGATGAATTTAAGTCCCTCCATCTCTTCAATGATATAATCCCGTCCTTTAAAAAGGTGGATCTCCTGATCTGTGATCGTATCATTCCCTTTTTCATTGATCACATATAGCAAGGAGGTGATTTCAGGAAATTTGTCACCAATAAAATTAAGCAAAGCTTCCCTTTTTTCAGGAATTTCGCGGAAGAAATTAACGATCACCATCACTTCGCCGGTACTGGTTGTCCGTATGATCAAGTTCCGCAGAAAGCCCTCCTTGTTCCGTAAATCATAGAATTCGAGGTGATTGTCTATGGCGTACTCCATCACCGAATTACGGATGGCATTTGAAGGATCAGGCTGAAGCCAGCACTTCCTAACATTTAACACTTTATCGAACATCCCCTGCACATGAAACCCGAGTACGTTCATATCCCCGAACAATGCACCCGAACGGACTTCTTCGATCGTCAGCCACCTGCGGTTCGAAAAGGTAAATTCGAGTTTGTTACGGTAAAAAGTAGAATTTGCAGAACCTTGGATTGGAAGGATTGGCGGAAATGTTACTTTCCCGATTCTCCTCAGTTGGTCGAAAACCTGTTTCTGTTTGTAATACAATTGTTTATCGTAAGGAAGATATTGCCATTTGCAACCGCCACAAACTTCAAAATGCTCACAAAAGGCAATAATACGGTCGGGTGAATTTTCCCTGATCCGTATCACTTTGGCTTCCTGGTATTTTTCCTTCTTTTTAATTACTTGTAAATCAACAATGTCCCCAGGTATAACGTGGGTGGTAAAGATTACAAAACCGTCAACTTTGGCTATTGCTTTTCCCTCAGCCCCAACATCCATGATCTCTACATTTTCGTAGATTGGCAATGGTTTATTTTTTCTTCCCAAAACGTTTAATTTGAATTTTTTGCAAAGATATAAATTGATTTTGCACATGGATGATAAATTTGCATCTTGCTGTATTATTGGATGGTCTTGAAAAATAATTCCTGTCACCCTGCAAATTTTGGTATCTTTGCGCCTGCTTTATTGGGGTTCAGGTTTTTTGGAGCGGTTTTTCAATTCACCCTTCCCAATAAGTTATCATCTTAGTATGTGATTGATTGCTATGAGTGTTTCGGTAGAAGAATTATACGTCGAGTTTGGTGGTTTTGAGCTTTTTAAGCAGGTTAACTTTATTGTCAACCCACGCGACCGCATTGGCCTGGCTGGTCGGAATGGAGCTGGCAAATCAACCTTGTTAAAAATATTTGCCGGATTACAGGTACCAACCGGAGGTCGGGTAGTAATTCCAAAAGATATTACCATAGGTTACCTTCCACAACAGATGGAATTGTCGGATTCCCGTTCCCTTATGGATGAAGCAATTACGGCATTCTCTGAGATTCAGGCACTGGAAAAACGGATCGAATTCCTGAACAACGAACTTGCTGTACGTGAAGATTATGAATCGGTTGAATACCACCGCATTATTGATGAGATGCATGAAGCAAACGAACGTTTTCACCTGATGGGTGGCAATAACTTTCATGTTGACATTGAGCAGACATTGATGGGACTTGGTTTTGAAAGGACCGATTTCAGCCGCGCAACTGCCGAATTTTCGGGTGGGTGGCGCATGAGGATCGAGCTGGCAAAAATCCTGCTCAAGAAACCTGATGTCTTTTTGCTCGATGAGCCAACTAACCACCTTGATATTGAATCGATAGAATGGCTTGAGAGTTTCCTGAAAGATTATGCAGGGGCGGTGGTTCTGGTATCACACGACAGGGCATTTCTGGATAATGTGACTAACCGGACTGTCGAGATTAGTCTAGGCAAGATCTACGATTATAAAGTAAACTATTCCAAATATCTTGAGCTGCGCAAAGAACGGCGCGAACAACAGATGGCGGCATTCGTCAACCAGCAAAAGATGATCCAGGACACTGAAGATTTTATAGCCAGGTTCAGGTACAAGGCAACCAAATCGGTTCAGGTACAATCCCGTATCAAACAGCTCGATAAGGTTGACCGGATCGAGATTGATGAAGAAGATACCCGATCTTTGAATATAAAATTTCCTCCTTCGCCACGTTCTGGAACAGTGGTTTTTGAGGCCAAGGAGGTGAGCAAAAATTATGGCGATCTGCTTGTTCTCGATAAAGTTGACCTGACCCTTGAACGGGGAAACCGTATCGCCTTTGTTGGGAAGAACGGTGAAGGGAAAAGTACAATGGCCCGGATCATCATGCAGGAATTGGAATGTACTGGTGAGCATAAGTTGGGACATAATGTAAAAATTGGTTATTTTGCCCAGAATCAGGCAGATGCTATGGATGAGGAATTAACTGCCTTTGAAACCATTGATAAAATTGCTGTAGGTGACATAAGGACAAAGATCCGTGATATTTTGGGTGCTTTTATGTTTTCGGGTGAAGATGCTGACAAAAAGGTAAAAGTTCTTTCGGGTGGGGAGCGTTCACGCCTCTCTATGATCCGATTGCTGCTTGAACCGGTGAACTTTCTGGTACTTGATGAACCTACTAATCACCTTGATATCCATTCAAAAGGTTTGTTAAAAAAAGCTTTGCTCAAGTTTGACGGCACTTTGCTTGTGGTATCGCACGACCGTGAGTTTTTAGATGGATTGGTTGATGTAGTTTATGAGTTCAAGCATAAGAAGATCAGGCAGCACCTCGGCGGGGTTTACGAATTCCTGCAAAGGCGCAAATTGGAATCTTTGCGCGAGCTTGAGCTTTCAGCTCCTGAGAAAAAGGAGAAAAAAGAGGTTGTTGTCAAGGACGTTCCAGCCATCAGTTTTGAAGAGCGGAAAGAGATCAATAAGGTCATCAGCCGGATCGAAAGACAAATCGGCGAAACCGAGGGTCAGATTTCAAAACTTGAAAAGGAGATTGCATTGATGGATCAGATGCTTGCTGATCCATCTACAATTGACAATGCTTCACTTTTCGATCGTTATGGTAAAAGTAAAAAGCGTGTCGAAGAGGTGATGTATGAATGGGAACTGCTCCACGAAGAACTTGATGAATGGATGGCAAAACGTAACTGGTAATCTTATTTGGAGCCACCAGTTGCCAGTCGCTAGCCGCCAGTTGCTTTAAATTTTGAATAGTAAATAAAATTGATATATGGAAAAGTCAGATTATATTTTTGGGATGCACACCATCATCGAGGCGATCCTTTCGGGAAAAGAGATCGAAAAAATCTTGATAAAGAAAGGTTTGCAAGGTGAGCTTTACCGCGAGTTGATGGATTTGGTCCATCAGATGCAAATCCCGATCCAGTTGGTGCCAATCGAGAAAATCGACAGGGTGACCCGAAAAAATCATCAGGGAGTTTTGGCGTTTATCTCACCAATTGCTTACCAGAATATCGAGGAGATCATCCCAAGGTTATACGAAGAGGGAAAGAATCCGTTGATCCTGATTCTGGATGAAATCACCGATGTTCGCAATTTTGGGGCCATTGCTAGGTCTGCCGAAGTTGCCGGGGTTGACGCCATCGTAATTCCAGAGAAAGGTTCTGCCCAGATCAATGCCGATGCCATCAAGACTTCTGCAGGTGCTTTACACCTGATTCCGGTTTGCCGGACCAAAAGCTTATCTATGGTGGTTAAATATCTGAAAAATAGTGGATTAAAAATAGTTGCTGCTACTGATAAAGGTGAGAAATATCTTTTCGATGTTGCAATGAAAGATCCCTTGGCAATTATCCTTGGTTCAGAAGATTTGGGTATTGAAGCCGGATTACTAAAAGTTGCCGATGAATGGGCGAAGATCCCCCAGTTTGGACAGATCAAATCATTGAATGTTTCGGTTGCTGCGGGGATTATGATTTTTGAGGCTATCCGGCAACGCACTAGCCAAAGTTTATGAGAAAATCGGGACTTCCCGATTAAACGTTTCCTCAAGCGATATAAAGGTCTCGGTACTTGAAACACCTGGAATCCGTTGGATTTTTTCGCTCAGGATTTCTTTAAGATGTTCATTGTCGCGGGCATAAACCTTGATAAATATGGCGTATTGACCTGTGGTATAATGACATTCAACAATTTCGCTGATTTCGTGCAATAGTTTGGCTACTTCATGGAACAAACCTCCCTTTTCCAGAAATATCCCTATGTAGGTGCAGGTCCTGTAATCGATTTTCTTAGGATCAATATAGTAGCCCGAACCGGTAATTACACCCATTTCGATCATTCGGTTAACCCGTTGATGGACAGCCGCGCGTGATATTCCACAATCGGTAGCCACGTCTTTAAATGGGATCCGCGCATTCTTTGTGATAATATCCAATATGTGCAGATCAGTATCGTCGAGTTGATTTCGTAATGTCATTTTATTGGTTTTTCCATTTTCTCCAAAAATAGATTTTTTATACTAGTTTTCATTCATATCCGATAAATTTGATTTAATCTCTTTTGAATTATATTTGTAGAAAATAGGATTGATTGAGAATTATTAAAAACCAGAATATCTATGAAAAAAACTTGGATTACCGTCATTGTTTTAACGCTGTTGGTAACGTTATATGGCGTTTATTATTCAGGGATCAGCTCAACAGCGGTTGATCCGAATATTGTCCCTGGTGATGTCGCCTGGATGCTAACTTCCACTGCGCTTGTTTTGTTGATGACCCCTGGACTTGCTTTTTTCTATGGGGGTATGATCCAGCCCAAGAATATACTTTCAACCATGCTCCAAAGTTTTATTGCCATGGGAGTTGTTAGCCTTATTTGGATGCTTGTAGGTTTTAGCCTGGCGTTCGGTGACAGCATCGGGCCCGATAAATTAGGGTGGATCGGTAACCCGTTTACTTTTTTCATGTTTAGGGGTGTGGGAGGCAATACGGATAAATTATTGGCACCTACGATTCCGTTGGCCTTGTTTGCGATGTTCCAACTTAAATTTGCCATTATCACCCCTGCACTGATCACAGGGTCTTTTGCCGGAAGAGTTCGTTTCAATGCCTATATCCTTTTTATGAGTCTATTTGTGATTTTTGTCTATTGTCCATTAGCCCATTGGACCTGGCATCCCAATGGTTTCCTGCGAAATTGGGGAGTGCTTGATTTCGCCGGAGGTACAGTGGTTCATATGTCGGCGGGATTTGCAGCTTTAGCAGGTGCCATGTTTTTGGGCCGCCGACGTGATTATGCACAACCTTTTCTTCCGGCAAATATCCCATTCGTTTTATTGGGAGCAGGAATGTTATGGTTTGGCTGGTTTGGTTTCAATGCCGGTTCTGCACTTGCAGCGAATTCTGTCGCGACAATCGCTTTGGTCAATACAAATACAGCTTCGGCAGCGGCAATGATCGGCTACCTGATGGTCGATGCGGCAATGGGGCGTAAACCCTCTTCAATGGGTGCTGCAATTGGACTTGTTGTTGGATTGGTTGCCATAACACCTGCTGCAGGCTTTGTAAACGTGGGTGCAAGTATTTTTATCGGCCTGGCTGCTTCTATCATTTGTAATTTTGCAATTCAATATCGCTCAAAGACATATCTTGATGATACACTTGATGTATTTCCTGCTCACGGCATGGGTGGTATAACAGGAATGGTTTTAACCGGGGTATTCGCACAAGGCATTGGACTTTTTTATGGGGAGTTTCATACTTTCCTTGTCCACCTTCTTGCATTAATTATCGTCGGCGTTTTTGCTTTTGGAGGTTCCTATCTGCTTTATCGATTGACCGATCTGATTATTCCAATGCGTGTAGCTGCAAAATCAGAACGTCTGGGACTGGATATTACACAACACGGTGAATCTTATGCGTTTGAATACAAATCGGAATAATTTTTTTTATAATTGATATTCAACTTGTTATGGATTTTCCAATTTCCAGCCTCTGTTGTAGGGCATTTAGTTCAAATTTCCGTTTTTCTTATCTTTATAAATAAAATAGGCTGCTTTAATAAGATTGTAACAGAGAACTCCTGTTATTGGAATTAAAATTCTATAAGTTGCCAGTGTTTTTTGAAAGATTGCGAAAATCACAAATAGACCAGCCAGAATAAGCGTATCCAACAAGGCTTTTTTAATATGTTTCATTGTTTTGATTTTTGTTTATTTTTCAATAAAGCAAGAACTAGTCAACACCGATAACCTAATCGTGATATCCATTACGGAAAACCTTTTCCCAACCCAGGTCTTTTTCTGAATAGGGAGGTTTCTCAACTGCTTTATAACCAATCCCTACAACTGAAAGAACCTCCAATCTCTCAGGAATATTAAAATGGTGATGCAAGTATTCATTTGCAGTGATTTGTTCATCGTATTTCCGGTTGCGGATTTGTACCCAGCAGGATCCCAATCCAAGGGATTCAGCTTCAAGCTGAATAAGAATTGAAGCGATTGAGCAATCCTCAACCCATACATCACTTTTCGTAGGGTCTCCTGCAATTACAATTGCCAATGGTGCATTTTTCAGGAAAGATGCACCGACTTTAGATTTTGAGAGTATTTCAAATAATGGTGGATCATCGACTACGATGAATTCCCATGGGCGGTTTCCTTTAGAAGAAGGTCCAAGCAAAGATGCAGTCAGCAGTGCTTTAATTTTTTCTTCCTCAACCTTTCTGTCTAGGAATTTTCTGGTGCTATGACGATTGTACAGGGTTTTGAGCATTGTTGATTTGATTTTAAATTTATAAAAAAGAATAACTGAAGACTATTCTTTTTTATAAATATCTATAAGACAATTTATTGGCAAAACTACCTTTTAACAGTCCTTACAAAAATCTGATCAAAAAACCATAGGGCAATAATGGCAAATGTCCCAACTGCAACAGCCGGGGAAATGTTGTTGAGTTTATCCAATAACCGGGTAACAGGTTCAAAAAGTTTGACATAGTCGAATCCATAAAGCGTAACAGGTTGTCCACCTGGTAATGATGGCTGGAGCATAAACAGGATTCCTGTCAATACAAATGCAAATAATCCAATTGTCCACCATCCTTTGCTTGTGATCATTGGCTGATACTTATTTGGGTTTAACCGCCATTCCGACATCACCCGTTGCATAACCTTGACCTGAAATTCAGGTGATGGTTGATCCCGTGGTAATTCCTTGAACCAATCCTTCATTAAATCATTCTGACTCATAATATTGAAATTACTTCATCTTTTAAAACAACCTTTAATTCCTGAAGAAGCCTTTTCCTGCTCCTATGGATCTTAACTTTTACATTGGACTCAGTAAGTCCAGTTATGGCACTGATTTCATCCATCGAAAAATCCTCATAGTAATACATGATTAGCAATGCCCTCTCATCTGGTCCAAGTTTTTCCAACCCGATTTGAAGGTACTTTTGCCTGTCTTCCGAGTTCAGTTTACCAATTGCGTTTTCAGTGTAATTGATTTCTGAATCCGTGATTTTCACATCCTCAAACTTGACCTCAAGGTTTTTACGAGTCCTTAATTTTGAAATGGATGTGTTATATACGATGCGGAAAAACCATGTTTTAAACGTTGAACTACTTTGAAAAGAACTTAACGAATTGTAGGCTTTAACAAACGAATCCTGAGCTGCCTCCTCGGCATCCTCCCTTTGATTCAAAAGTTTCATTGATAAAGAAAATGCAAGACGACTATACTTTTCCACCAAATGTGAAAAAGATCCGGTGTCGCCTTTGAGGATCTCACGAATATAATATTCATCTGTTTTTTTCTCCATTTACCGATTAGACGATGAAAGAGGAAATGAGGTTACAATACTCGACTCGTTTTTCTTCAACAAAGATGGGACAAAAAATATAATGTTGCATCGTATTCGATGGATTTTTTTTCCAATTGAAAGATTCATTGGGTCGAATTACCTCCTTGTATTTCCTACTTCTCTAACATAGAGAAAATCTTATACGTTCTGAAATCAAATATTTCAATTTTATTTCCACCTTATTTCTATTTATATCCAACTTATATCCACCTTATTTTCACCTTATTTCCATCCATTACTCCACTGGAAATCCAATTTCAACAATTCTCCAAATATTATTTAAATATTTTGTAACCGACCGAAATCTACCTGCGTCAAATGGGCAATTGTTTAACTTTTAAAAACAAAAATTATGGAACCTTTTTTAGTTGGTATATTAGTTCCCCTTGGAGCTTTTGCAATGGTTTTTGGTATCGTTTACCTTGGAATAACTTCCCGTAATCGCGAACGGATGGCATTGATCGAAAGAGGTGCTGACCCTACACTTTTTGAGTCAATAAAAACCTCAAACAAGGGTAGGATCTTCAAATGGGGCCTTTTTCTGATGGGTATCGGATTTGGAATTGTGGCCGCTTACTTTCTTTCAAATGGAGGTGCAATGGATGAAGACACTGCCTACCCCGCAATGATCTTTATTTTTGGTGGTGTTTCTCTGATTCTGGCTTATTTATGGCAACGTAATGAGGACGAAAAAGAATCGAAGAAAGAATTAAAAGGTTGAATTTTAATTGGTTCAAAAAAAGCCCGATCTACGGGCTTTTTTTATTTGGTATTTTCGAGGATCACTGTCCTTATAGCCTGTTGGCAAACCGGACAGAAATCCCGAGTTTCATTAGATTTCATCCGGCAATCCTGCATCGGACTGAAAATCCCTTTGGCCATATAGCCGCCACCTTCAAAGACTCCGGTTTTTGAGACATATTTTTCTGTACGTGGAGTTGGAATAGGAATATCATTTGGAACCATAGCTTTCCATTTGGATTGGAAATCTACCAGTGTGGTAATATTCTGCTCCCACGGTTCAGCCTTCAGATTGTAATAATTGTCATAGGCAACTTGTGAGGCGTAATATTCGTCAGCCAATCCTCCAAAACCATGACCAAATTCGTGTACAAATACTTTTGGGGAGAGTTTGTGGTCGCTGGTACATACGGTCACAAAATTGTAAAATCCACCACCTCCGTACCTTGTAGAGTTGACCAAAATAAAAAGTTGATCATAAGGTACTGCAGCTCCCCTGTCACAAATCGTTTTCATATCAGAAGTCGTCAGATACCTGGATATGTCAAAAGTATAGAATGTGCTGTTATACAAGGTGTTGCGATAGATGTGTTCTCCTGGAATATCAGTACCAGATTCAACTGAAGGTGTTTTTAAAGCATATACATTAAAATAATCCTTCATTTCTGAAAATGGTGCAGCGGCAAAAAGTGAATCCGTCAATCTTTTGGCATCTCCTTCAAATTTGACCATTTCACTTTCAGTGTATCCTTCGGCCAGAATAGCAATATCAATCTTGTGGGTGATGTCGCCTGAATAGAGGATTTTCTCAACAGGAACATTCATCGACGATTCATCGATAATGAAATAATTTTCAGGTTTGATTTCAGTCGAATAGATCTCAATAAATCTCCCTTTAAAATCCCGTTGTTCAATTTTGAGCTGCACACTCTTTTTCGGAAATGGAAACCTGATCACCTGATAAAATGCTTTATCTATTTGCTTTGCCTCTGCTGTTGTCTGCCATTCCTGAAACAAGGGACAGAAACCTTTTGAGAAAATCATTTCCCCACTTTTTTTGTCAAAAACCTTAAAACAATAAGTCCCTAAGTTTTGTCTGTCAATCAGGTTGTTGGGTGACCCACTCCATCTCTTTTCTTTTTTGATCTCGCAAGGGATTACCTTTGAGGTGGATTTGTTTCCTGATAAAAGGTAGTCGAAGCGCAATACATCTTGCGTGAAATAATTGTCATATTGTGGCGCGGCCAGACCTGAAACCGGTACACAAAACAGTAGAATCCGAAATAAAAGTTTCTTCATAATGGTTATCTTTCGTTATTTTTGCAACGAAGATTCAAAATTAGTTTTTTTGAATGAATAACAATTTCTACGATGTCAGTATTATACGAATATATTAAAGAGTTTTTTTTGAACTACGGTATTAATAACCGTTTGGCTATACATGGAGCAGCAATCACTTCATTCTTTTTGCTGGTTATTTTTTCTTTACTTATCTTCTTGATATTTAGAAAGATAATTGTAAAAATTGTTGGTCGGATCGTTATAAAGACTACAGGCGTATGGGACGATACGTTATTCAACCATAAGGTCTTTCACGTTTTGACACATATTATTCCTGCCTTGATTATTTATGTCTCCTCCGGTTTCGCAGGTGACGATATCGTCCAGCTCGCTCCTATTATCAAGGGTTTTGCACAAATCTATCTTGCGATCATCATCATGACTGCCCTTACGAGGTTTCTGGATGCTGCGATGGAGATTTATAACATCTATCCATATTCCAAAGATCGGCCAATAAAGGGGTACATCCAATTAATGAAGATTTTTGTCTATTTCTTTGGGGCTATATTCATTATTTCTGTATTGGTGGATAAAAACCCTGCCAGTTTATTTGCCGGACTGGGTGCATTGGCTGCTGTTTTGATGTTGGTATTTAAAGACCCAATTCTTGGATTTGTCGCCAGTATCCAGTTGGCTGCCAATAATATGGTGAAACCTGGAGATTGGATCACTGTTCCCCGGTTCAATGTTGATGGAACGGTTTACGATATTTCATTGACAACAGTAAAAGTTCAGAACTGGGATAAAACAATTACGATGATCCCGACCTATTCGCTGGTTTCCGAGCCTGTCACCAACTGGGTGGGAATGGTGGAATCCGGTGGACGCAGGATACAGCGTTCAGTTTATATTGACATTAACACAATCCGTATATGTGATCAGGAGTTAATGAACAGGATAGGCAAATTGCCCCATTTTAATGAATTCCTTATTCAGGAATCCTCAAATGGCGATGATTACCAGGATGATCAGAATGTTGGTGGGCTTAAAATGGATTTATTCGATTTCCCAACCAATCTTTCGTTGTTTAAAAAATACCTTGAGGGTTACTGCTGTTCTCATCCGGGGATTCATGAAAGTATGACCAGGATGGTCAGGTTCCTGCAATCGAACGAGAGAGGGTTGCCTGTTGAAGTAATCGTCTTTAGCAAGGCACAGCAAGGCGATCTTTACGAAGCCTTGCAAGCCGAGATTTTCGATCACATTTTTGCAGTATTGCCCCAATTTGGCTTGCGGGTTTTCCAGAACCCCTCAGCAGTTTATCCGGTTCCGACTGACTAGATAGGGTGGCTTGTTGGTCTGATTTTCAAATAGATCGTTTTTTAATCGATTGTAAATAAGATATTTAATTGCTTTGTTGGTATCCAACCTACGATTGGATAACTCTTAAATCAAATTTTATTCAAATTGTTTTAAATATGAATAATTTTAGCCATTTTTGTAACAAATTGAAAGTATCGTGAAGAAGAACAATAATAAAGAGGAAGATTTCAAAGAAGAAAGCGTCCAGATTGATGATCTCGACCGTAAAATCCTTAAGCTGATTACAGCAAATGCAAGAATTCCTTTCCTTGAAGTTGCCAGGGAGTGTGGGGTTTCAGGTGCTGCCATCCATCAAAGGGTTCAGCGGTTGGTGACAATGGGTGTAATTACAGGTTCAGAGTTTTTGGTCAGCCCACAAAAATTGGGGTATAACACAACCGCTTACATGGGAATTTACCTGGAGAAAGTGAGTTATGACAAAAAAGTATTGAAGCAATTACGTGAAATTCAGGAAGTTGTTGAGTGTCATCATACGACTGGTCAGTGGGCTATTTTCATCAAAATACAGACCAAAACCAACAAACACCTGATGAAAATTATTGATACTGACCTTCAGGCTATCGACGGTATTGCCAGGACAGAAACATTTATTTCCCTTGAACAGGATTTTAAACGGCAGATTCCAATTAAATAATCAGAATTATGCAATACATCTAAAACGACAAAGCCTCCTATAAAGGGGGCTTTGTCGTTTTTCTTTTTTAGAAAGGAAGGTCATCTTTATCATCCGAATCTCCCATGGGTGGGAGATCAGCAGCCGTATAAGGCGGGGGAGTATTTCCTCCACTAGTTCCAGGTGAAACCAGATCAACACGGAATGCATTGACATTGCTGTACCACTTTCCCTGGTATTCGCGAGATTCGATGCTGAATGAAACCTCAACTTCCATATTGGTTTTTACCTTTTCAAAAGTTGCGTTTTTGTCATTAAAAAGTGTGAAGCAAATCTTCTTTGGATATTGTGAATCATCGGCTGCTTCAATGACAAAATCCTGTTTTTTCCAATCACCACGTGGGCTCGTCCCTTTTTGTTCGGGAAGAATCTGTAATACTTTTCCTTTTGTTTTAAAGCTCATATCTGTTCATTTTAAGTTATTTATAAAAAAAATCCGGGACAGAAAGTCCCGGATTTTTAACAGGGGACAATTCCCCAAAAGTAATTTAAAAAATCAAATTATTTTTTGATCGAGAGTAATTCAACTTCAAAAACAAGAACAGCATTAGGCTTGATATCGGCACCTGCTCCACGCTCACCATAAGCCAATGCAGATGGGATAACCAATTTCCATTTTGAACCAACAGGCATTAACTGAAGCGCTTCAGTCCATCCTGGAATAACCTGGTTTACAGGGAATTTTGCTGGTTCTTTGCGGTCAACTGAACTGTCGAATACTTTACCTTCGATGGTTGTTCCATGGTAATGAACAATGACAGTGTCGGTTGCCAAAGGTTTTGGACCTGTACCTTCTTTCATGATTTCATACTGAAGCCCACTTGCAGTTGTTTTAACGCCTGCTTTTTTACCATTTTCTTCAAGGAATTTTTTCCCTGCTTCACCTGCTTTACCAGCTTCAACCTGTTGAGCTTTCATAAAATAGCTCTGAGTAACAGTCTGAATATTGGCAGTTGGGATTTTTGATGAATCACCATTTAAGGCACTTGTGAAAGCGGCTAAAATGATTTTCTGATCAAGCTCTTTGCCTCCCGGTGCAGTTGGAAGATTTTTCTTGATGTTGTTACCAATATCAATACCAATTGCATAGGCAGCTGAATCCGCAAGTGTTTTCAGCGTAACTTTCGTACTTTGTGGTGTGTTGCAAGATCCCATAAAAAGCGCACCTGCAACTAATGTAATAGCCAATGATTTAATTTGCATAACCGTTTTCTTATAAATTTTCAATATTGTTTTAAAAGCTGCGAAGATAGAAATTTAATCCTGAATTTAATAACCGTTTAATTGTTTAAAAGGGTTAAAAATAATATTATAAAAACTGATTATTTGTAACTGATAAAATTCCCTTTTTCATAGCTGTTTACGCCTTCATCTGTTCCTATCCAGACTACGCCCGTTCTATCAATTGTTATGCAGAGGATGTTATTACTATTCAATCCATTATCTTTTGTAAACGATGTCCACACAGTACCGTTATATACGGAAACCCCTGATTTTGTACCGATCCAGATTTTACCTGTTGCATCTGCTGCAATGGATTGAACAAAATTATCAATCAGACCATCCTTTTTCGTGAAAGTTTTCCAGTTTTTTAGGGTGTTATTACCGGTGTGACGCGAAATTCCTTTATCGGTACCAAACCATTTGGTGCCATTGTTTTCAATGAAAACACTGTATATTTTATCGGATGGCAAAAGAATTGGTCCCCATTGTGCATAAACGGAAGCCCCCGAGATCCCATCAACATCGTTTCTCATCATTCTTGCAACTCCGGCACCTTCGGTTCCGACATATAAGGAATCACCGCCAGGATTCGTAGCCATTGATGTAATCGCATAATCCATAAATAATTCCACAGGATAATAATCATCATAATCAGGTTTTAACCATTTGTCGTCTTTCTGGGCGGAAACGCCTTTGGCTGTTCCAAACCATCGCATCGGACTTTTTCCAACTACAACCCGTTTTACACTGTCGCTAAGAATAGGGGTATTTCCAATCAGATAAGTTGTTACATCTGTGTCAGCATTGAATGGAAGGTTTGTGACAGTCGCTCCTTTGTTTGAGGCTAACCACAACTGAGGCCCCTTTGAGTTGAATTCATAAGCAACATCCTTCAGATCTTGTGACGCAATTTTTTTATTATAATTGTGCAAAGTCCATTTTTTACCGTCAAAACTGACAATTCCCTGTTCAGTAACAAACCATTTGATATTGTCATTGTCAACGACAACCGAACGAAAAGTCTTGATTGAAATTCCAGTGTCGGTGAAAATGGCATTCTTTATTGGATCCGCAGGAAGGTCTGGTAGGCTTACAATTCTTTCACATGGGATGGAATTACTGTTTGGTTTTCCATTTTCTGAGGATGTGAAAGCTCCAGGAAAGACCATGGCAGCGATTAAAAGTGAACCCACCAAGAGGGTTCGCCGACTGTATAAATGATTACTCATATTATTTAAAGTGGTTAAAAGTATTCTAGTAATGCTCGAAAAAAAATATTTAAATTTAGGCCACTCTGGAAAGCTGTTTTCTGCCACCAAGACACAAAGACACCAAGGTTACACTAAGTCTATAGTGCTGTTATTATGCTCTTTGTGAAGCCTTTGTGCCTTAGAGTCTTAGTGGCATTTTTCATTTTTATCTTTTCAGTGGGGATTCATAATTGAAAATGACGATATAATCTGATAACAGGTTCAACTTTTGAGCATCAGCCGCCAGTAGCTAGTAGCCAGCCTACATCCGCTAAGTTGCCAACGGTTGCCCCTTTGGGAATTTAATCGCTTTCTTCACAACTTTTTGATTGTTCCGGATTGCCTTAAAAGTTGCTCTGATGTATTCACCCATATAAATCTGGCCGGAAAGGGTATCCCCCGAAACGGTTCCAGAAAAGATAAAGAGAATATTATCAGCAATATGCCTGTCGGAACTGCTTAATTTTACCTCCTTACCTTCAACTGTACCAACCATGTCTCTGACTGAAAAATCACCCTGATGCGCCCCTTTGACCCAGTTGCCATCCTGTTCAAGGAAAAAGGCGTGATGGCTTTTGCTACTGTAAAATTCAATGTCAACATCCCAACGTCCTGTAACATTGACTGAAGGAGACCCAATCTCTTTTGGTTTTTCGTGTTTCTTCGACAGAATCTCAACAATTCTGTCAGCAACAATCTTATCATTACCAGGTTGCATCTGACCGGAAGTGACAGAAATTGAGGTATTTCCAGAATTATCGGTCGAATTGCCATGGAGTGCAATCCTTGGTTGGGTGTTCGCAACTAATTCTCCTAAATCAGCTCCGTTGATGGCGATCTGATCTAAATTCCATGAAATTGTCAATGATGGGCTTCGATTCGAAAGACCTTGTGGCTCATTTACAGAAGTTTTAATCCCATTTATTGAAAGCACCCGTTTTGAAATATTATCCAGCCATGTATGCCATGTTTTCACTTTTTCGACATGGTCCCTGGCTACCCACGATTCGACTGCCGCAACCATTCCCATCATTTCTTCTTTTCCGACCTTGTTGTCGCGGCATGGACCATGATGTGGTGCACTGGCCTGCCAAGCCGACATCAGGATATCTTTTCTTCCCAGCACAAGCCCGGCGCATTGTGGTCCACACAAGGCCTTCCCTCCACTGTAAACGACTACCGATGCACCTTGTTCCAAATGAACATTTGGAATTGTAAGGTCTTCAGCCGCAGCATCCACCATTATAGGGATTCCTTTTGGTTTTGCCAACTTAGCGATTGTTTCGATCGCAAATTTTTCTCCGGGTGATGTTTCAGAACCTGCCATCAGATAGATCATTGCCGTTCGTGAATTCAACGCTTTCTCAAGTTCTTCCATCGAATCTACAGTAATGATCGTCACTCCGATAATGCGGATCGCGTGGTCATAAACGTTTCTTGAGCTTCGTGGAATTACAACCTCTGTTTTGTCAAATCCTGTGAGGTCGGGAATGCGGATCAATTTTTCGGGATTACCGCCAGTTACACATGCGGCAGTTATATGCTTCATCCCGGCAGCACAACCTGACGAAACCATTCCCCATTCGGCTTTGGTCAGGTCAGCCAGCCGTTGGCCAACCCCAAAAGCCAATTCATCGTACTGAACAAAGAAACCGGAGGCAGCATGCATTGCAGCTGTGACCTCAGGCCGTTCCAAAGACCCTCCAATTATGGTATAGGTGCCTTTGCAATTGATCACCGGACTAACGCCAATTGCCTCGTAAATATTAGTACCCGAAGCTACCTTGCCATCGGAAGCCGTTAAAAATGAATCCACAGGAAGAATGCTTCCTGCTACCGGAAGTATTGCCATATTCCTAATAACATCCCTTCTTTTCATATCTAAATGATAATTAGTTGTTTATATTTGTATTTATTGATTTGCCCGGAACGAACTATGTTATTTTAATGAATCTTTGATCATAGAATCGGATTCCTAAAATAAATGAAAAAAAATTAAGAAATCTTGTATCCAATCACCAAATTAAACGTTTAATTTGAAATAAAAAAAGGACTTTATAAACATATGAAACGACGGGATTTTATTAAGGTTTCCTCAGCAGCAGGCCTTGTCTCTTTGGTAGGTTCCGGATATGCTGCAATGCCGGATCTATCTTCTTCTGGTACTTCAGGATTTGATCTTCACCCATTTATAAAGGAGCATCCCGAGGCGGTTTTTATCAATCTTACTTCGGCAAAGGATAAATTCGATACAAAAGGAATTCATGATGCTGCCTTTAAGCTTGCATCTGAAATGTTCGTCAAAACCTCGAATGGGAAAGGTTATTCCAATTCGACCAAAATAACCTGTAAACCGAACTGGACTTGTAGCGGGCCAGTTGACAACACCGGTTCACTTGAAAATGCCGGAATCACCACCGATCTTAATTTCATTGAAGGATTTTTGAAAGCTGTAAAGACGAAGGGACCTCAGGAATATTTCCTTAGGGAATGTGCCTGTCCCCAATTGTGGAGAGATTATGGCTATTATCAAATGACGGAGCGGAACAACTTTGATTTGCAGGACCTGAGTTCAAAAGATTTCTGGGATCTTGAAAAAGAGGATGTCATTTTTCATAAAGTGGATGGCGTTGTATTTAAGGAGGTTGGTTTTATGGCACCAATGACCGCATCCGACACCTTTCTGATCAACATTGCCAAATTCAAATCCCATCTAATGGGAATCACTGGATCTATAAAGAACCTTCAGGGCACCACTGCAAGTAAATTTCATCAGTTCTGTGGAGGACATTACAGTATCTTCAAGAGTTACGATAAACGTTATCACCAATTCTTTCAGCCTGATTACCTGGAAAGGGTCAAGGATCTGCATAAAAAGCATCTTGCCCAAGGCATCCCGCGTTGGAACTCGCACATGGATAAACCACCATATGGCGGTGGATTATTTATGGAACAATGGGTGCAACGGATGATTGACTCTTTTAGTGTTACGCCTACCGGGATCAACATTGTGGAAGGTATTTATGGTCACGATGGCGATGGTTTTTCGGGTGGGTCGCATGATGGTAAACCAATGGATTTTACGGCCAATAACGTAATTTTTGGAAAGGATGCTTTTAGGGTTGATATCATTACACACTGGCTGGCCGGACATGAACCCGGGAATTTTGGGCTGTTCCATATCGGCATTGAGCGTGGCGTTTCAACTGTTCTGAATCCCTTGGATATCCCTGTTTATTTGTGGGAAAATGGGAAGGCGAAGCTGATTAAACTCGATTCCCTGAAAAGGACACCACTTCTTACCCCCTATCTTCGTCGGAACACGGATGGACAGGATGAGGACAAGTACCATCTTTGCAATGAGCCATTTGACTATTCCTCCTGGAAAACAGGTAAGCAACTCCAACGTTCCACTCCTTCTATCCGTGCAATCGGTACAGACTCAAACGACAAGGTGGTCATGGAGGTTTCAGTTCCCGAAAAGGGCGATGTTTATGTCGATATCTTGAACAATGAAGGTGATGTAGTCTGGCGCCTTGAAGCCAACCATCTCGAACCAGGCAAACATGAGGTAGTCTGGGACGGCTTCTCGCAACCGGGCCTTTACAATATGTATGTAAAAGGAATGGGCTGGGATGCTGAAAGACAGATGGTGATTTATACGTGATTTGAAATTAAACTTCTTTGAGATTAATAATTGATATTCAACGATATAGTGGATTTAATTTAGCCCTATATGATTGTATAGGAAGATGCTAAGGATGATTTTATCAGGGGTATATGAGTTAGCGGCAATTCTATGGAGACAGTGCAACCATCGAGTAAACTATCATTAAAAGTACAGACTATCATTAAAAGTACAGAAATGAAAAAAATGCTGACTAATTTTATTTTACTGACTTCGCTTCTCTTTTCTTTTTTTTACGGACAAGCAGAAACCAAATACAAAGACATTCTTGTTTCAAATAACATTATTTGGGCTTTGACAGATGACGGAAGAATCAAGATATTTGATTCGACAAATGGTAAACAACTTGACAAGAATATTTCTGCTGACACCGACATTATCCTAATCACAAAAGATAAAAATGGAAACCCAGTTATTACAAACAAGAAAAAGCAGTTAAAGAAGTATAATCAAAGCACCAATAGTTGGGAAGTTGTCGGACAATATGATGCCGAACCATTTGGAATCCTGGTTGACAGCAAAGGTTCTTACTTTTCAATAACAGCAAACGGGATTCAAGATTTAGCGACAAAGGAATTTTATTTCAACAAGAATTCATTAAACCACCAAATCACCTATCGTGACGAATGGGGAAAACCATATTGCTTTTACATTGACAAAAACGACATTATCTGGTTGGGTTTCGGTTACGGAGAATGGGGAGGAAATTTATTTGCGTTTCAAACGGGAAATAAAACTTTCTTAGACCTTTCTCTTGGTCGATTTGAAATCGCACTAAATCCAATTAAATCTTTTTTTGAAGATTCCACTTGCCTTTACATTTCTGCTGGACTTCAACACATGATGACAAAAGGAATCATCGTGAAAGTTGACAACCTAAAGACATCCATTCTGCTGAATAGCAATTCTCACTGGAGTGTTCCGACAGGAAAAGATAGTGTTAAGACAATGATTGACGGAGAATATATTGGACCTGCGACATACAATTCATTTAACAACTCCCTCTACTTTTATTCACAGAACGGAATCTTTCGTGGCGATAAAGCAAAAGACCTCTCTTTAATTGAAAATTGGGAAAAAGTTGTAAGCCCTAAACTCACTTGGAAGTATGGACAACCTGATGCGGTTGGTTCTCCGATGAATGTTCTTAAACTCTGCATTATTGACAAAACGAAATTTGTTTTTCTTTCACAGAACAACGGAATCAGCTTCTTTGATGGACAAAAAATTGTGATGCTTTGAGAAGAAGAACAGCCAGAAAACTTTACGGCTCGTAATTCACTGTCCATGAAAGCTACTGAATGTTTTGAATTAAAAAAACAAATAAATGACTGATTATAAAGGAATCAAAACATTTGATGAACTCATAGAAAAAGAGCACGG
>JBAXWR010000073.1:0-29538 GCA_037128295.1 Mariniphaga sp. | reverse complement strand
TCACCAGCCAAAGCATGGTTAAAATCCATCTGTACAGTGTTTTCGGTCACTGAAATAACGACACCGTCCATTCTTTGGCCACTGGTCGACATCATAGGGACACTATTTCCCGGAGCAATCAACTCTTCATCCACCTTACCGTCAACCATGAAAATATTTTTTGGGAGATCAACAATGGCTTCTTCGTTTACCTCACCATAAGCATCAGCGGCAGCAATTGAAATCTCAAAAGTATCCCCGCCATTTTTGTCGGCAAGACCATTTTCGAATGCCGGCAACATCATGCCCGAACCAAAAAGGAAGGTCAATGGATTTTCTTTACCTGCGGTTTCAAAAACATCGCCATCTTTACCGTCCAACTTTAATTCATAGGTGACGGATACCATTTTATCTTTTGCAATTGTCATAATATTATTCATCTAAATTTTAAGGCCACAAAGAAAACATGTTATTCTGAATTATACAATCATTGTTAACGGAAAAGGGTTAAAAATGTTCCGATTAATTGAAAATAATAAACCGCCACAAACCGCATATCATACAATAACCACCTTCTGAAAAATGGAAATATTAAAGCTATTTCATAACTTGTTCATATTTAAGGTTATCCAAACATACATATGACGGTGTGTTCATCCCCCATGCGCCGGTATCGGTTGACGAAAAACGAAATGTTAATTTATTGATTTTCCCAAGCGAAGACAAATTAAAAGTGGTCCATTTGTTGACAATGTAGTCCTTTGAATTGTCTGCTGCCCGATAATCGGCCAGATAAAAATCAGCCGATTTGACCGAATCCCCTGCGGAATTGTAACCAATTGCTGTAATTTTAAACCAATCGGGATCGTTTCCTGAAACTCCACCGAATTTCTTTGCAAAATTGGGATCCCCAATTTTCATGGTTAGAGCTGTATATGTTGAATTGCATATTTCTATACTACTAACAATATGCTCCTCCCCTAACGGAAACGATGCAAAGGCATCAGTGCCAAATGGCGGATAATAAATCAAAAACTTATTGGCCATATTTGTAGCATCGTACACGCTGTATTGGTTTCCAAACCCGGCAGTTGTAGCATCCGCTTTTTGTGACCGGGCAAAACCATCCCATGAACCATAGGAAGTATTGTAATTGTTTTCAAAGGTTATTCCTCCTGAACTAAATTTGCCGGACTTGTCCGATCCATTCCAATATAATGAGCCACCCACTGTGAGGTCTTCAAAATCGACCTTCTTGATTTCGATCAGGTCACCATTTTCTTTTCTGCACGAAACAATGGAAATCAGCAATAAAAGAACAATAAATTGATTTTTAACACTTTTCATTTTAATCAGAGTTTTTTTGTGGATAATTTTTGAAAGTCATTTGAAAGTCAGTGATACATTTGGCACATAAACATCCCGAGAAATTATCCGAAAGGAATTTCCTAAAATCAGAGGTAAGCTGTTCATTCAGACACCAGCACTCTAAAATATTGTCGTTTCGGCATAGAAACGACTTTTGACAGCACGGACAAACTTTTTCCATTCAGAAAAATATTTCATGTTAATTTGCCGGCTTCCTGTAAAATAGGTAAAAAATGAATAACAATGAATTGCAGTTCACTTTTGCTATTGTTCCCGAAAGCAAAAAAATTGTAGTGTATTTTCGGCAGGTCTTCTGGCTTGTCCGGTTTTCTGAACCTTCCCATTCCGTTTACCGGAACAGTGGTATTTGAGTCAGAAACCTTTAATGGACTTACAGCTGCGGGTACAGCTCCGGTATTGCACCGGATTCCCTTTTCATTGCCCAACCCTGATGTGGAATGGACAAAACCGAAAAACGTGGCAAATATAGGGAATCTACTTTGTTTTTCCCCATTTAAAATGAAAAACCAACATCTGATATTTTTACTATTTTTATTCCAAAACAAAATTGTTACAAATGAATAAACAAGAAGCAGCCAATCGGATTTCACATCTTCGTGAAGAACTTGATATGCACAATTATAACTACTACGTTCTAAACAATCCCACAATCGAAGATTCTGTTTTTGATCAGAAGATGGCTGAATTAATCCAACTTGAAAAGGATTTCCCGGAGTTTTTTGATGCCGGATCGCCAACCCAGCGTGTCGGCAGTGATCTCAACATCGAATTTAAACAAGTTCCCCATAAATATCAAATGCTTTCATTATCAAATACATACTCTGAAGAGGAGGTACATGAGTTTGATCAGCGTGTTCACAAACTTACTGGTGAAAGTTATGAATATGTGTGCGAATTGAAATTTGACGGTACATCGATCAGCCTGACCTACGAAAATGGATTGTTGGTCAAGGCTGTAACAAGGGGTGACGGAGAAAAAGGGGATGATGTAACAGCCAATGTAAAAACAATTAAGAGTATTCCGCTCCGGCTCAAAGGAGACTATCCGCCTGAATTTGAGATCCGTGGCGAAATTTTGCTTCCTTTTGCAGTTTTCGATGCATTGAACAAAGAGCGCGAAGATATTGGGGAACAACCATTTGCAAATCCAAGGAATGCAGCATCTGGGACCTTGAAGTCTCAAAACTCATCGGTAGTCGCATCCCGACAATTGGACGCCTATCTATACAGTGTTTTAGGTGACAAACTGCCTGAAGATGGACATTATGAACTGTTGAAACATGCTTCGACCTGGGGATTTAAAATATCGGAACATACACGAAAATGTCGTACACTACAAGATATCTATGATTTCCTGAGGGAGTGGAATATCAAAAGAAAAGATTTACCTGTGGCCACAGATGGAGTGGTCATTAAAATCAATTCGATCAATTTGCAGCAGGAGCTCGGTTATACCGCTAAATCTCCGCGATGGGCTATCGCCTATAAATTCAAGGCCGAAAGGGTAAGCACCACCTTGAATTCTGTAAGTTACCAGGTCGGGAGAACTGGTGCGGTTACTCCGGTTGCCAATCTTGAACCAGTTTTATTGGCTGGTACTGTGGTAAAGAGGGCAACACTTCACAATGCCGATGTTATCAAAAGTCTGGGACTACATGTAGGTGACACAGTATTTGTTGAAAAGGGGGGTGAGATCATCCCCAAAATAATTAGTGTCGATCCGGTATCGCGACATCCCATGAGTTTACCAGTTGAGTTTATTGACAGATGCCCTGAATGTAATACATTGTTGATCAGGAATGAAGGTGAATCAGCCTGGTATTGTCCAAATGATACCGGTTGCCCAACCCAACTTAAGGGGAAGCTGGAACATTTTATCAGCAGGAAAGCCATGAACATTGATGGTATGGGCCCGGAAACAATCGAACTATTGTTTCAGCAAAAGCTAATTTACAATATTGCAGATCTTTATGAATTAAAGTTCACTGACCTGGTAAACCTTGAGAGGCTTGGTGAAAAATCAGCCAACCGGATACTAGAAAGTCTCCGACAATCAAAGGAAGTTCCCTTTGAACGGGTTCTGTTTGCTTTGGGGATCAGGTATGTAGGTGAAACTGTCGCAAAAAAACTTGTCCAGGGGTTGAAATCAATTGACGAAATCGGGAAAGCATCACTTGAAGAGTTGACCTATGTTGATGAAATTGGCAGCAAAATTGCCGAAAGCATCATTTCATGGTTTAACAATGACAAAAACAGGAAATTGGTAGAAAGGTTAAAGGGGCATCAACTCTGTTTTGAATCAAAATTGGAGCAAAAAGAGGGACAAACAGACAAATTAAGCGGATTATCCATTCTGATTTCAGGTACTTTCGCGAAATTTTCACGCGATGAAATAAAAGCTTTTATTGAGTTACATGGTGGGAAAAATGTTACATCAATTTCGACAAAGACCAGTTATCTGGTTGCTGGCGAGAATATTGGCCCATCTAAGCTTGAAAAGGCGCAAAAGCTTAAGATTCCAATTATTTCGGAAGATGATCTTTTAAGGTTGACAAATTGAAAGTTGTCAAATTGTAACTATTTTTGCAAAAAAATAAGTTAATAAAACCATTTTGTAATTTTGTGTCTCTATGTTTAAGAAAATTATAAAATATTTCGCGGATAAATATTTGTTGAAGTTTGATCAGACCCGGAAGCGGGAGAAGAAGATCAAAACCTTTAATGATTCAAAATATATTGGGATTCTTTGGAACCCGGAGGATGAAGGAAGTCAGGATGCCTATGAGTCGCTAAGGAAAATTGTACACGGCAAAAAGATCAAAACAACCGGTATAGCCCAAATTGATTCGATCAGGGAAATGGAAATTCTGACAACGAATACCAAATCAGGCTTTCTGGACAAACGCAATGTAACCTGGTTAGGCCGTCCAAAATCGAATGCGGGGATTCATTTTATGGAAGAACCATTTGATATACTGATCGACCTTTCTGTCAATAAAACAATTGCTTTACAGTATATGCTGGTACATTCACAAGCCATATTTAAGGTTGGATGGAAAGGTGAAGATCCCAATTATTACGATTTGACCATAGATATTGCGGAAAAGCCTCAATGCAAGTACCTGATGGAACAGATGGTTTATTATCTTGAAAGAATTAACTAATTAGTGCAGTGTTTTTTATGAGAAAAGAATTAGTAGGTGCAGGGGTGGCGTTGATTACCCCATTCAGGGCCGATCAAACTGTTGATTTTGAAGGATTGGGAAAAGTCGTTGACCATCAACTCGACAATAAAATTGATTATTTGGTAGTTCTGGGCACAACTGCCGAAACTGCAACCCTCACAAAATCTGAAAAACAGCAAATTGTTGACTTTGTGAGCCATCGTATCAATGGAAAGGTTCCTATGGTTGTGGGTATCGGAGGGAACAATACTGCTTCGGTGATCGAAAATATTCAAAATATGGACTTGTCAAAGGCCGATGCAATACTATCAGTTGTGCCTTATTACAATAAACCATCTCAGGAAGGTATATATCAGCACTATATGGCCATCGCTGCAATAAGTCCCCTTCCATTGGTCCTTTACAATGTACCCGGAAGAACAGGTATCAGCATGTCTGCTGATACAACTTTGCGCCTGGCCCATGCCTCCGAAAAATTCATAGCTACCAAGGAAGCATCGGGAAATTTAAACGAAATCACCAAAATCCTTCGCGATAAGCCTGAAGGTTTTCTTGTCATATCTGGCGACGACAGTATGATCGTTCCGCTTATTTCGCTTGGGGGCAAAGGTGTGATCTCCGTGGCAGCAAATGTTGTTCCTAAGGCGATTGCCGATTTGACCCATTCTGCTTTGGACGACGATTTTAAGACCGCTTCCCAACTTCACCTGCGTTTGCAGCGTATATGTGACGCACTTTTCGTGGAAGGGAATCCTGCCGGGGCAAAAGCAGCTTTACACTCTGTAGGAGAAATTGAAAATATCCTTCGGTTACCGCTTGTACCTGTTGGTAATCAGACATATAAGATTCTGGCAGAGGAAATGGGGAAATTAGTTTAGTCGGATTGAATTTTTATTAAATTTGATAAACTTGATATGCTTTCTTCCGGAATGACAATTCCTGAGATTCTTGATGATCACCAAGAATTGGAGAAGGAAGATATTGTGGCTTGTTTAGATTATGCAAAACTATTAATGTCAGGAAATATTGTAACGATTGCAGCATAATTTTAACAATTTAATGCAACTATCTCTAATTAAGGTGAATATAATAATATTAGAATGAAACCTTTAAATTGGAATATTGAAAAAAACAGTTGGTTGAAAGAAAATCGAAATATTTTTAAAGACAATCATTCCAAGTAGAAAAGCCACAAGAAAATATAAATAGACAATCATATGAAAATAAAAGTGGATGAAGAAGAATTGGATATTTTACAACACCATCAAACCAATCAATTGAAAATTTCAAAAACAAGAAAGATTGATTTGGTTAATGCTGTAAAATCTGCAAAATCCACAATTGAAGGAAAGGCAGAATTAAAGATAAAATCGATTTAACTATTTGATATTTAATTAATTATAATATTTCAAATTTAAATCATTCTATAATTTTCTTTAACCATTTCTCAGCAAGTCCCGGCCAGGTTTCGGCGGCAATATTTCCGGGGCGCAATCCATAACCATGTCCACCCTTGGGCATAAAATGCAATTCAACAGGCACTTTGGCATCCCGAAGCGCAGTGGTCATCACCAGGGCACTGTTTCCGTAAGTATCATCGGCGGTGGCAAAAATAAACATTGGTGGTGTAGTCTGTTGATTGACAATTAACTCGGGTGTCAACGACCTATTATTTCCAAGGTCGAGGTATGCCGGATAAATCAGTAGCGCAAAATCGGGGCGGCACGACAACGAGTCTGTTTTATCAATTGGCAAATAGGTTTTATTCGATGCCAAGGTTGCTGCCCTGGCCGACAAGCTTCCACCCGCAGAAAATCCCATAACACCCAACTTGTTGTATTTAATCCCATAACTATCTGTATTACTTCGTATTAAACGTATTGCTTTTTGAACGTCCATTAATGCCCCTTCCTGCTTTTTCGGAACCCTGTATTCCAAAACGAAAGCGGTAATTCCTTGCCTATTCAACCATTCGGCAACTTCATACCCTTCCTTATTGATGGCCAATATGTTATAACCTCCACCCGGACAAACAATTACACCAGCACCAATGCTCTTTTCGGCAGAAGGTTTAAAAACAAAGAATGCGGGATTGGTCACATCGGTCAGCCTTACCACATCGCCATCTTTGTTGGGTGTTTGCACAGGGTCATGTTTTGATTCAGTCTCACCCGGTACTTTATCAGGCCATAAGTAAACAGGTTGCGACATTTGGCCAAAACTCCAAAGTGTCAGCAATACAAAAAAGAGGGATGCAAATGGCATTTTCATAATATTTCCATTTTTAGTGAATCGATCCTCAAAAGTAATATTCCTATAAAATAAATTGAAGTAGCCCTTTGCAGGAAATAAAATAAAAACTGTCGGCAGAAAGCACATCAGGGAAATTTGCTACCTGCCGACAATGAACATTTAAACCATTGGAATAAACTTCCTAAAGACTAATCAGTTGTGCGCTTCTTCATCTTCTTCGTGTAATAAAATGACAATGCCAGTGATATGACGGCAAGCGAAAGCAATGCAATCACCCGATAGGCCAATTCAATACGAGCCAGATCGACCATGAATAAAAACAGTGCAGCAGCAACCATCGTTCCCAATGCCATATATCTGTATTTCACAATCTTAAGCAATAAGCTCAATAAGAAATAAGCAACTGCAGCCAATACCCACGAAAGCGTGATAAACTGACCTGGCACCATATGGTAAAGGGTATATAAGACCATTGGAAAAGCAGTTATAAGATAGAAATTCCTGATAAACTCGGTACGGATCGTCAACCGCTCTTTTTGCCAGTTCAAAATTCTGGCTGTCGCCAGTGCAACGAAGGAAAAGGAAATGTTCATTGCATCGCCATGCTCGGCAGTTGTTAAGTAAATGATTAGCAATGAACTGTACATCAGGATGTTCATAATCACGATGAACTTGCTCCTGAACCAAACCGCCATTGATACGACAAGCAGGCTCTGCATTGCCAGGAAGAAATAAGCTTGGGGGAAATGATATATCCCATAAATTGTGGCAGTCAAGGCCAAATAGCCAAATATTGCATACAAGGCTGCGGTGATTTTCCAATTTGACCTTACCTTTAAAAGAATAGAATAAGAGATGCAATAGATTGCGATTATCCCGGTAGGAAGGACATAAGTATCTTTGAAGAACGACAGGATAAACAGACCCATCATAACAATAAAGCCCAACCCATTAAATACGATGGCTCCTATGATTCCCGTAGAAGTATAGGACTCCTCCTTTTTTGGCATCAGGGCAATTACCGAAAAAACCGCTGCAATCACAAAAAGATAAATAAACCCAAACTGATGATTATCAATAACCTGTACAGGATGACCCATCAAGGGGTTGCCAAGCATCCACAACAAGTTGACCATATAAGCAAGTACAATCGACAAAAAGACCAACCGTATCCAACCAAACCTGTACAACAACACAATACTTGCCAATGAAAGCAGGCAGGTCATCAAGAGCATTGCATGGGTCGAATCGCTGAGCATGGAAGTGATTGCCAAAAAGACGAAGGATATCCCAGTGTAAACAGCATACTTTTGACGGACAGATAAATACATCAGATAAGCTACAATTACCAGTAGAAACAACAAAACAATTATCTTACTGGTAACTATTGGGTTAGCTGCAAAAAAATGCAATTTTAGCACGACATAGAAAGTCAGCAAATAACCATTCAAGTCGAAGATTTTTGCCATATAAGCATTTGAATCCCGAATGTATTTGGCAAGAAAAAATATGGCTGCAATGGCTGCAAAACCAAAGGCAGGTGAAATCACCGTAAACCCCGAGACCCGTAAATACTCGACGAGAAAGATAATCCCAAAGAACAGGACAATATTCCCTAACCATGCAAGGCCGTACTGGCCAATATTTGATTCGATTTGCTCGTCGCTTACCTCTTCTGTAATTGCACTCTGTTTTTCAGTTACAATTTTGGATACTTGTGGCGCATTTACTGGTTTTCTGTTCGATTCCAATTGTGCTACCCTAAGTTCCAATGCTTCAACTTTTGCAATAAGTTCCTGAATAACTGAAATATTTGTGTGATCTGAATTTGGACTCATAATAACTTTTCCTTATTAAGATTAAAACCAGCATCCTAAAAACAATAACTTTTCTGTCAACCAAAATCAAAAGTTCCTTTAACTCTCATGCTGCCCCACTTTTTTCCATGGTGGCAAAAGCCACAAAAGAAAAGCGAGGATAAAAAATGGGATAATCACCCAAATTACCGAGAATAAAAACCCTTCGGATCCCAGAAGGTGCAGTTTGTATCCTGTAAAGCCATAAAAGCTTTTAGAAAACAACTGTCCACCAATTACAACGTTCCATCTCATGAAAAATATTCCAAAAAGAACTAATAAGCTACATGTCAGGTAGATAACTTTCCTTATTTTCTCACTGGGCTTATAAAGTTGTAATGTGCCCAAGGAGATCAATGGCACCACAGTACCCAAAAATATCTGGAAAATAAAAAGAGTAAGGAACAATGGCCCATGGACTAGCAGGAACAATATTTCGAACGATTCTTCAGCTTCATAAATCCGGTGAATCTGATCCAATCCTTCCATTGTAAAATCGATGACCAGAATATAAAACAGGAATTTGGCAATCGAATCGAGTGCAGGCATATCAATTTTTACTTTCCTGAAAAAGCAAACCGCCATATAAATGAACAGTACAAGTGCAATACCAGAAACCATGGCTGAAAACAGGAAGATAACCGGCATCAAAACCGTTGACCACCAGGGATTTGCTTTAATCGACCCAAAAATAAAACCAACATAACCATGAAGCATAAATGCCGAAGGGATACCTACAACAGTAATGAAATAACCAATTTTATCATCCCATTGAATTGTTTTGGGGCTCAGGTCGGTCACACCAAGTGTAAGTATTTTGTAAAGCCTGCCTTTAAACCCTTTCGTTTCGCGCGACCAGATCACCAGATCCTGCCGGTAATCAAACCAGATTTCCAAAAGCAAAACGACCATCAAATACCATAAATAGACAAACCCGAATATGGCCATTGCCGAACTGGAATGTGGCGTCATCAGGATTTCATAAAACCTTTCAGGATGCCCTAAATGGCTGACCAATGGCATTGTAGCTACCAATAGAAAAGCGAGGGCCGTGAGCAATGCCAATTGGTAGGTTGGCCCCAATACCTTAACATTGAAAACCCTTTCGAGTGAAGCCAGGATAAATGCGCCTGCAACCAAACCTGTGATGTAAGGATACAAAACAATGAGAAGTCCCCATTGCAAATCAAGTTCATTGGGATAGATAAATCCCTGAACCTGTGATAACATATCATAAAGATGCTGAAAATTCTGTTCCATATTATCTTACCTCCCCGCTTAATGCATTATAAAAACATTTGCTTCCTGTGTTGAGATGTGGTTTTAAAACCAGACAGGTATGCTCCTTTATAAATGTGACCAATGGACTTTTGGGATCGTTCAGGTTTCCAAGTATCCTTGCGTGCGTTGGGCAAACTTCTACACAAGCGGTGGTTTTTCCTTTTGAAATTCTGTGAAAACAAAGCGTGCATTTATCGGCCACGTTTTTCTCAGGATTGATATACCTGCATCCATAAGGGCAAGCCTGAACACAATACCGACAACCAATGCAATAGGTTTCGTCAACCATAACGACCCCATCGGGAGTCTCGTAGGTCGCTCCTACCGGACAAGCCTGCACACACGGCGATTTATAACAATGGTTGCACATCTTGGGAACAAAGAACGCCTTGAAAATATCCTCTGTTGGCACACTCTGAACAAACCCGTCGATTCCACCGTTGGGCGAATCCACCTTTACGGTACCATCGTTTTTAATCGTATATTGTTCAACCCAAGTCCTGAAATAGAAAGGTTGTTTTGGCACATTATTCTCTGTTTTACATGCATTTGCACATCTGCCGCAACCGATGCATTTTTCAATGTCGATGCCATAGCCCCACCAGGTTTTTGAAGGATCTTTGGGCCTTTCAATGGCAAAAACCACTGCATTAAATGGCGCGAACACACTTGAGGCAGCCAATAAACCGCTTACAGTTGCTGCCTTTTTGATAAATTTCCTTCTCGATTTCCCTATTTCTTCATTTGCCATGGTAAGTGTGGATTATGACATTGGATACAATTTTCGGATACTTTGTGTTCTTTCAAATCAATCTGATGGATGAGCTTGCTTCGGGATGGATTGATGGAATGGCACATTCCGCAAAAATCCCTTCCTTTCGGAACCATAGGTTTGATCGAATCGGGATTGGCAATGTGTGCCAGTCCTGGACCATGGCAAGTTTCACAGGAAATTCCTTTGTGAAGGTCGGTGGCCATCTCCTGAATCCTGTCGGAGTGACATTCATCACAGGCTTCCTTTCCTGCATAATTCATTGCTTTCTCTTTGTTCTCAGCAATTGAGTTGAACCGGTAATGGCCTTGTTCACCAAACGACTTGGGAACAAGAATACTTCTGGCAACCAAAAAGAGACAAATGAAAATTGCAAATAATGGAATAAGTCTTTTTAATTGTGGAGGCATATTTAACGATTTATTAATATTCGATAAAGATATATTTGTATATATATCCATATTTAAAAAACAAATTGACATTTGTCATGTTTTACAATATAGAAACATTCAAAATAAAACAGTTGATGCTGTGGAGTTCGCAACATCGTTTAAGAGGCTTTTCATCTGCTTATGAAGGTGGTTTAGTTTTTTTGAACCTTCGATCACAGAAGGTTTTCGAGTTACATTTTTCCTTGGGTTGGTGTGGTTCCTTCTCCACACGTGGCGTGTCCCAAAAGCTTTGGTTCTTGAGTCCAATTTGATATGAATAAGGTAAATAAGGTTGAATTCGAAGGATGACTACAAACTACTAAGGTCCAAACAAAGGAAAAATATGGTTGAACGACCTAACGACCTAATATTCAATACTTTTTTAGGAACGGTTTTTATTGAATCCGTTTCAAGAAACCCTATTTTTGTTTTTCCCAACCTTCATAGCCATTGGTCAACTTGCACCTCTATCCTTATTTATCTTATTTTCAGTTCTTTAATATTATTGTAATTAAAACGTTCGAACTTTGTCTTAGTTTTCTGGTGATTGTTGATTCTGTGAAGAGTTACCATTACACAGCTTCTTAAAGTATGTTTTTTCAGGAATCACAATTCATAAAATATTTGTATTTTTACATTGATGAATCTTTGAATGATTTACATTATGGTAAATTAATGGAAAACAGTTATTTAATTACCGAAATCTAGGAATGGCGTTAAAGAGATGGTTTATTATTTTTCTAAATTTGTTTGAAATTATTTCATTATGAATGCACAAGCAGTGAAAGCGGATATAATCCAGTGGATTACAGGATTGGATGATCAATCTATCTTATTGGAATTAAAAAAAATAAAGGAGCTATCCATAGAAAAAACAGATTGGTGGGATACTCTTTCAATTGAAGAACGTCAGTCAATTGAAAGAGGGTTAGAAGATTCAAAAAATGGAAGGACCATACCACATTCAGAGGTAAGAAAAAAATATGAAAAATGGTTATAGAATTGACTGGGCAGTGGAAGCCATTAATAATTTAGATTCGATAATTGACTATTTAACAAATAAATGGACGATTAGGGAGATTAAGAATTTTTACAAATTACTTGATAAAAAACTTGAGTTATTATCAAAAAATCCTGACCTATTTTCAAATAGCGAATTGAAACCAAACGTAAAAAGGTGTGTCCTTTCAAAGCAAACATCAATTTATTTCGAAGTTAAAGATAGTCATATTGTAATACTGACACTGTTTGACAATCGAAAAAATCCAAAGTCTATAAAAATATAAAATGCTTTGCCAATGTTACTATCTACTAAGCTTCAAATTTTCTCATAATGTCCGGGTGTCTGTTGATGCAGTATAAAGTCACTGAGACACTGCCCTAAAGTTTGTTTTTTACCCAATCAAACGCATTCACAAAGGCTTCGATCCATGGTGTTACCTGGTCATCTTTCCTTTCGGATGGATAATTTGCCCATTGCCATGGATAAATCGCTCTTTCGATATGGGGCATCATCGCAAGGTGGCGGCCATCTTCAGAACAAATGGCGGCAGTATCATAATCCGAACCATTGGGATTTCCGGGATAGTTGCTGTAAGAAAATTTAGCTGGGATATTGTATTGATCTTCTGCATAAGGCATTACAAATTTACCTTCACCGTGTGCTACCCAAACCCCCAGGCTTTTTCCCGAAAGGGTTTTGAACATCACCGATTCGTTTTCAAGCACATCGACGCTTACAAAGCACGACTCGAACTTGTGCGAATCGTTATGGGCCATTTTCACACTTTTTCCATGACCAGGGTTTACAAGGTCAAGTTCGACCATTAACTGACAACCATTGCAGATTCCCAAACTTAAGGTATCCATTCTTTTGTAGAAATTGTCCAGGGCAGTTTTGGCTTTTTCGTTGTATTTCAAAGCCCCTGCCCAACCCTTTGCGGAACCAAGTACATCGGAATTTGAAAACCCTCCAACGAAAACAATAAAATTCACATCTTCCAGGGTCTCGCGGCCATTGATGAGGTCGGTAGTATGGACATCTTTCACATCGAAACCGGCAAGGTACATGCTCCATGCCATCTCGCGGTCGCCATTGCTCCCTTTTTCGCGGATAATGGCAGCCTTTATTCCAGATGGCTGGCGACGTTTAGGATCAATTCCCAAATTTTCAAATTTTCCTGTAAACGACCCAAGATTAAAATTAAGTTCGTTTTTCTTATAATTGATCGAACGTTCCAGTGCAAGCTTCTCCCCGCTTTGGCGACGGTCCAAAAGATATGATGGCCTGAACCAAAGGTCGCGCAATCCGTCAACATCAAATTGGAATTGATCGTCACCATTAACGACACTGATCGTCCGATTTAAGGTAGGAGTTCCAATTTTATGAAACGCAACACCCTTATCTTGAAGTTCCTGTTCAAATTCTGAAGCTATGGATGGTTGAACAACAATTCCAGGATTTTCACTGAATAATGCTTTTACACTGTCGGTTTCGTTTAATCCGGTCAGGTCAATATCTATACCACCAATATTCTGGGCAAAACACATTTCGAGCAAGGTTGTGAGGATACCACCAGATGAAATATCATGACCAGATATAATTATTTGATTGTCAATTAATTGCTGAATCACTTCAAATATTGATACAAAGTAGGCCGCATCTGAAACCGTAGGTGTGTTTTCACCCAATTGGCTTAAAACCTGGGCAAGTGAACTGCCACCCAATGTTTTAGGTGATTTTGAGAAATCAATGTAATAAATTGGTTTGGATGGATCGACAACCAATACCGGTTCAACCACTTTACGAATATTCGAGACTTCGCCAGAAGCCGAGATGATCACGGTTCCAGGGGCATAGACCACATCGTTTTTGTATTTCTGGGTCATCGAGAGCGAATCTTTCCCGGTAGGAATGTTGACCCCCAATGCACAGGCGAATTTTGAGGCAGCCTCTACCCCACTGTACAACCTGAAGTTTTCTCCCTGATTTTTAGCCGGCCACATCCAATTTGCAGAAAGTGAAATTCCTTTGATACCGTGGGTCATCGGCGCCCAGATGATATTGGTCAACGACTCGGCAATCGAAAGAATGGAGCCATTCGCAGCATCGATTAACCCCGCAACCGGAGCATGTCCCAAAGAGGTAGCAATCCCTTTTACGCCCTGATAATCAATTGCAACCACACCAAGATTATTCAAAGGAAGTTGCAACGGACCGGCACATTGCTGTTTGGCAATCTTACCTGTTACCGACCTGTCAACTTTGTTCGTGAGCCAATCCTTGCAACCAACAGACTCCAATTGAAGGACTTGAGCTATGTATTTGTTAATTAATGCATTATCATATTTTATTCCGGAGTAAGTCGCTACTTTTGATTGATCCTCCAAAACGGTTTTTGGGGGTTTGCCAAACATATAGGCCATTTCCCAGTTGATCGGTTTTTCGCCGGTTTTGCGGTTGGTGAAAGTAAACTTATGGTTTCCAGTTGTTTCTCCAATTATATATATTGGGGAGCGTTCCCTTTCGGCAATTCTGGTAATCATTTCGATATTTTCGCTACTTGTTACAAATCCCATCCGTTCCTGCGATTCGTTGCCTACAATCTCTTTGGCAGATAGGGTCGGATCTCCAACAGGCAATTGATCGATGAAAATTTCGCCACCTGTCTCTTCAACCAATTCCGAAAGGCAGTTCAAATGTCCGCCTGCGCCATGGTCATGGATTGAAATGATGGGATTGTTGCCAGATTCTGCCAATGCCCTGATCGTATTGTACGCCCTTTTCTGCATTTCGGGATTGGCCCGCTGAACGGCATTCAATTCGATATGGCTCTCAAATTCTCCAGTATCAACTGATGAGACAGCACCGCCACCCATGCCGATCCGGTAATTGTCGCCACCCAACAAAACCACTTTGTCGCCAACTCCGGGGACGCTCTTCAGGCAATCTTCCTGACGGGCATAACCGATACCACCTGCCTGCATGATCACCTTGTCGTACCCGAATTTCTTATTGTTTTCAAAATGTTCAAAAGTCAGAACTGAGCCATTGATCAGCGGTTGCCCGAATTTATTCCCAAAATCGGACGCGCCATTGGAAGCTTTGATCAATATTTCTTCCGGGGTTTGGTACAACCATGGACGAGGTTCTGTTTCCTTTTCCCAGGCACGACCTTCCTCATCATTGCGCGAATAGGCTGTCATGTAAACGGCTGTCCCGGCTATTGGGAAGCTACCTTTGCCTCCAGCCATCCGGTCGCGGATTTCACCACCGGTTCCGGTTGCTGCGCCGTTGAACGGTTCAACAGTTGTGGGAAAATTATGGGTCTCGGCCTTTAAAGATAGAACTGTCTGTATATCAGTAACTTCAAAAAAATCGGGTTTATCTTGCGTTTTTGGTGCAAACTGCTCTGAATCAGTACCCTGACTAAATGAGCAATTGTCTTTATAAGCAGATAAAATCGTATTGGGATTGGTTTTTGTGGTTTCCTTGATCAATTGGAACAATGTGGAAGGTTTTTCGACCCCATCAATTATGAAATTTCCGTTAAATATTTTATGGCGGCAATGTTCCGAATTGACTTGAGAAAATCCAAATACCTCACTATCAGTTAATTTACGTTCCATTTTTATAGAAACATCGTTCAGGTAATTGATCTCATCTTCGCTTAAAGCCAATCCTTCGCGCAAGCTGTAGGCCGCAATGTCGTCAATGAAAAGAATCGGTTCCGGCTGGTGTATGATCGTAAATATTGCCTGGTCGAGCTTCTTGTAAACAACCTGCAACATTGGGTCGTGCTTTGGCAATTCAGAAGGTGACTCAAAAAACTCCTCGATCCTGACAATTCCTGCAATCCCCATGTTTTGGGTAATCTCTACTGCGTTGGTACTCCATGGCGTAATCATCTCTTTTCTAGGGCCTATGAAAGTTCCTGTAACCGTATCACCTGAAATTGGAGATGCCTGATCGAACAACCAGACCAGCTTTTCGAAATCTGAACCAGATAAATCCTTTTGAGAATCAACAGCAATCAGGTTGGTTTTGCCTTTAAAAAAGAGGATCATTGCAGTGTGTATTAATTGACAGCGTCAAAGTTTTCAATGTTGGCAAAGATAAGGAAAAAATGGCGCAAGATTTTTTGCAGATAACGTTTGCTTGCTTTGAATCCTATTTCTTTCGTGTAAAAAAACTAATCATTTATGTTTGAGAACTCAAATATTTCTCTAACTTTACAATCAATAAAACTATTTGGGAGTCCGGTTCCCGTAATTAACAACCTTCAAACTCATTATCAAATGAAAATTATCTGTCTAGGTAATTTCCCTCCGCGCCAATGCGGAATCGCCACATTTACAGAGAATTTGGTAAATGCAATTTTGAGTGCAGCCAATATCCATGCCGTACAAATTGAACTTGAGGTGATTGCCATGAACGACAATGGCAATTCCTACGATTACCCTTCAATTGTTCATCATGTTATCAACGAAAGGGTGATGGATGAATACATCAGGATGGCAGAAACCATCAACAATTCTGGTGCTGAGGTATGCCTGTTGCAACATGAATTTGGAATTTATGGGGGCGAAAGTGGTGTTTTGCTTCTTGCTCTCTTACGGAGATTAAAAATTCCGTTGGTCTCGACTTTTCACACAGTTTTGGATAAACCTACATTCCATCAGTTTGAAGTGATGAAGAAAATTGCCGCCTATTCTTCCCGGATCGTGGTGATGAATAATCTGGCCATCGGTTTTCTAACTGATATCTATCATGTTTCCCGTGAGAAAATTGTCCGGATCGAACATGGAGTGCCGGATTTTGAAATTTGTAAAGGTCAACTGCTGCCAAAACCAACGAACTGGTCAAACAGGACTGTAATGCTTACTTTTGGATTGATCGGACGAAGCAAAGGCATAGAGACAGCCCTTAAGGCATTACCGTTTATTGTTTCCAGGCATCCTGATGTTTTGTATGTCATACTTGGAAAAACACATCCAAGTATTATAAAAAATGTAGGCGAAGAGTATCGTGAATATTTAAAAGAACTTGTAAATAGCCTTAACATTGAGGACAATGTACTCTTTATCAACGAGTATGTCAGCGAATTGGAATTGATGTCATACCTTAAGGCCGCTGACATATACGTTACACCTTATCTTAATAAAGCCCAGATTACGAGTGGAACTTTGAGTTATGCAGTCAGCAGTGGTAGTGCCGTAATATCCACCCCATACTGGCATGCCGAGGAGTTGCTTGCCGATGGACGAGGATGTTTGTTCGATTTTGGTAATTTTAAACAGCTTGCCGAAGTTGTGAACCAATTGCTTGACAAGAAGGATTTGATGGTTCAATTGCAACAAAAAGCTTACGACTATGGCAAAACAATTACCTGGCCTAAAATTGGCAAAGCATATCTTGATCTATTCAACCTTACACTTTCCTTCAAAGATCAGTCTGAACTTTTACGGAGTAAAGAGCTAACCATCAGATATCCAGCATTTGACATATTACATCTGAAAAGGCTGACTGATGACACCGGTTTGTTACAACATGCAAGGATGTGCGTGCCCAACTACAAAGCCGGATATAGTCTTGACGATAATTCACGGGCCATTCTTGTTTGTCTGTTGGCTTATAAGTCATATGAAGATCCGGTTTACCTTGACCTTCTCGATAAATACCTGGCCTATATTGCCTATATGCAACAGTTTGACGGGAGTTTTAAAAATTATATGACTTATGAGCGTACCTTGCTGGACGATACTTCCGATGATGCTTATGGACGCACGATCTGGGCTTTGGGATACCTGATCCGCTTTGCCCCGATCAACGCGACATTCCATTTAGGGCTTGAATTATTTGAACATGCCCTTCCCCAGTTGAACAATCTGACCTATGCCAGGGGATACGCCAATTGTATCCTCGGCTTGTACCATTACATCAAGCGGTTTCCCGATCAGGAAAAATACCTGAAATTGTTGCAGGTTTTATCCGATCAATTGTGCGAAAAATTCATTGAACAAAAGCGTGAAAATTGGAACTGGTTTGAAAGTTCCCTGACTTATGACAATGGCCTATTGCCTGCCGCATTGTACAAAGCCTATGAAATATCGGGTAACGATACCTATTTGCAAATTGCCGATGAAAGCCGAATTTTCCTTGAGTCAAAATGCTTCAAGGAAGATTGGCTCTCATTGATCGGCAACCGGAAATGGTTGCATCTGGACCATGTTTATGATTATGAACTTTTTGCCCAACAACCCATTGATGCCATGGCGATGGTAGTACTTTACAAAAGTGCATGGGAAGCCACAGGTAACGAGCAATATATCAAGAAATTACTATTGTCATTTGACTGGTTCTTCGGAAAGAACGATCTTGACATCAGTCTGTTCGATCACGAATCGAAAGGATGCAACGATGGTATCGAAGAGTTCAACATCAACCGGAACCAGGGGGCAGAAAGCAACGTTGCCTATTTGATTTCGTGGCTTGTAGCCAAACAATTTATTTTTTAGTGTTCATTTTTAAGATATTATCAATCCTGAGAAGTAGTAGTTTAGGATCAACAGGTTTTCTGATATATTCTGCTGCCCCCATTTTTAAACCTTTTTCCTCGTATTCGATACCAGTATGTCCCGAAAGGAAAACAACAGGGATTTCTATTTTGTTATTCTTCATGTATTCAAGCATTTGATAACCATCAAGATGTGGCATAGCAATATCCGAAAGGATCAGGTCGTACTTTTCTTTGGATATCTTCATTAATGCGATGATTCCATCAGGTGCAATGTCAACATCGTACCCATCTGATTTCAGAATGCTCCCGATCAATTTTTGGTTAATGACTTCATCTTCCACAAGAAGAATCCTGGCCTTGCTCTTGTCCGGGCTTGTACGACCCCTCTTGATGTCGGTAGGAAGCAGGTTGGTCAGCAATTCCTTTAACGACAAGGTTGCATAAGTAGAAGCTGTATCCGACATGGCATAAGGGATCACGAGCTCATCGTTATTGATGATTGAGCCGCACGAATAGACCACATTTGGAACGTAACCTTCACGTTCTTCCTCATTGGGCATCAAAAGTGGTTCATTCAACTGACCAATCACTTTTGTAGGATCGTCAAGATCTAGCAAAATAGCACTGATGACGTATTTGCGCATTGGCCCAACTCCATGGGTAATCACAATCCAGCCAAATTCTGTCTCGATTGGGGATCCGCAATTCCCAACCTGGATAAACTCCCATGGGAATTTGGGTTGATGAAGGGGAATCGCTTCATGCCACAGGTTGATCTTATCAGAAAACATGATATAATTGTTGATGCCATCAATGCGCGACAACATGGCATATTTACCCTTTATCTTTCTGGGAAACAGGGCCATTCCCTTGTTTTGTGCATTTTCGCCATGGATCGGTTTAACCTTGAAATGGTAAAAATCCTTTGTTTCGATCATCATTGGCATAATGCTCACACCATTGTAAGCCGTATAGGTCGCATAATAACGCTCAAGGCCATCCTCGTTGGTGAATTTCACAAAACGGGCATCTTCGATCCCGTTGCTTTCGGCAGCAGAAATGGGGAATATCACACGGTCGGAAATCCCTGTATCGAGTGAAAATTTGATTCGGTAGTGGGAATCGCCCAACCAACTGATCAATTGAAGCATCTTGCGCTGAATTTCATCGGGTTGCAATTCCCTTTTTGTCTCGTCGATTGCCCTGTAAAGCTCATTGTAATCAAATTCTGTTCTTAGTTTTGCGACAACATGGTCAACTACCTCTTTTTCACCAGGCTGATCGCAGTTGCCATAGACTTCAACAAGTTTTTGGAAGAAAGTTTCTTTGTGGTAACTATAATTGTAAACATTTTCTGCCTCGTCGATCAGGCGTCCGGTGGGCATCAATTGAAGGTTATTGTTGGCATCAAGGATCCCGCCACGAAATGCAATCGAAGAGATATGCCCTTCACCTGTGGCCCGGAAACTGATGATCACACGCTTCTGCCCTTCCTGAAGGCCTGTTTGATCGGGATCCTCCACCATCGATGGATTGAAAAAGGCAGCAGACTCAATCGAATATTCGGATGAAAAAAAAGCACCGATCAACAGCTTTTTATTGATTGACAGGTCACTAAGATCCCCTATCCTTCCATTCATGATGTCGCGGGTGCGGTCGAAATGTTTGTGGAAGATCTTTGAAATGTTGCGGTGGCGGGCCGAAAAATCACGCAACGTGCGGTTCAGACTCAAAAGTGCAGCCTCTTCGGGCATGTCAATCACCTTTTGGATAATCGATTGCACCCGTGATTCCGGGCCAGGAAAAAAGAAACGGACAATTACCCTTTTAGGGTCGCTGTAAAAGCGGACTGATTTACGGTGTATCGCTGTGCTCATTGGTTAATTTTTTTCTAAAAGTAGAAAACAAGATTGAATAATCAAAATAAATTGAAGATTTTAAAAAGATCGAAAAAGGGAGGCCGGAGAAGGGAAAGCGGAGAATGGAGACCGAAAAAGGGAGACCGGAGAATGGATTGCGGAGAATGGAGACCGAAAAAGGGAGACCGGAGAATGGAAAAATTACAATCTCGGATTGCGCCACAAAGTATTAAAAGTTGAAGGATGAACACAAACAACATAAAAGCACTTTCTAATTCAGGATCTGTCATTGCGCGGAGTGCGGCACTGACAATATTCAAAAGACAATCAATTGCACGACAAAGCAATCCAAAACTAAGAAGCACATTACCAAAAACATGTTCTGGACTGTGCTATAACTTCTATGAGAGTTTCCATATAAGTTTGTGAGTCGACACTTCAAAACCACGGAGTGGTTTAACGTGAATAGCCCCATATGAAATGTGGGGTAGCAATGACGGAAGAAGCATCAGAACCCTGATAAGGGTTCAACGTATTATCTACAAACCCAAAATATTATTTGACAGGTTGAACCCAATTCAGGGTTCCTGATTGTTAGTTGTTCATTCTTCCATGGGTTGCACCTATGGCTATTGACGTTCAATCCTTTCAGGATTGTCAATAATTTTTTATCATTTAAACCACGGAGTGGTTTAACGTGAAAGGTTGCTGAGCGAAGCCGAAGCATAGCCCCATATGAAATGTGGGGTAGCAATGACGGAAGAAGCCCCGGAACCCTGATAAGGGTTCAACGTATTATCTACAAACCCAACATATTGAATGACAGGTTGAACCCAATTCAGGGTTCCAGATTGTTTGTCGTTCATCTTTCCATGGGTTGCACCTATGGCTATTTACGTTCAATCCTTTCAGGATTGCCAAAATGATAAATCTCTGATTTACAATACAATATAAATACAAATAATCAATTTATTTTACTCCTTTTTCAAAAACGGTTTCGGAACTGGTGGCAAACCAAGCCATTGTGCGATGTCGTTATAACCTTTGGCAATATCCTGTGCTATGCCAACCCCATATTTGATCCCTTTGACAGTTTTGTGGAGGGTTGAATTTTCATCGTTAAATTCATCAGTGATCCGTTTTAACCTTCTCGATACACCATTTTCGCTAACTTCTTCCTGATTCTTACATTGTTTGGCATCATTCAATGCTTTTACTGCAATTTCCAATTCTTTGGCATCTTTTGGATTACCTGCCTCTGTTAGTGATAAAGCAAGATCTTTCAAACTTCCTTGTAACCCAATATTGCATTTCTGAAAATTAAAGGTGTTATGAATAGAAAGATCTGAATAATGATTCCCCTGACCACTTATTAAAGTTTGGGCTGTGATGTTGTAATTATTTACAGTATAATGTAAATCAATTGGTTGCCTGATTGAATCATCATAATAAGGTACATTTTCCAAAGCATGAGTTAAAACCTTTTTGTCAGACAACCACAATGGGTTTCTGGTTTCCACCTCATCGGGTATTTGGCCGAAACGCTCTATCAGGTACTGCAATTCAGGTTTTTTGCTTTTATAGGAATTAAAAATATCGTTCAGGGTTTCCCTTAAAGTACTAATGTATTCCGTTTTGTTCTCCCCTTTTACAGAAACACTGATGGTCCGGTTCTCTTCCCTGACCAATGAAACTGTCCCTTTTCCATCGTCCAAAACAACGCCATAACGCCAAACCAAATAGGCATTTCCTGATTTTTTAATCTCCTGATTATGCCTAACGATAAAGCGCGAAATCGTATTTGGTGGCAATGGTTGCTCTACTTTGTAGCGCAACATTAAACTGTCCCTAATCGGAAATTCCGGCAATGATGACGGACGGTCTTCCTTTAACAAATGGGGAATGATCAGGCAATTCCCTTTGTCGGTTTGATAGGCTAACTCATACTTGATCATCAGGTTAAAGAAAAACTGATGGTTTTCTAAAGGATAACGATTCACATCCTCAATAAATACTTGTACAAAATCGGATAACGTCAGGGAATACTTTTTTTCTTGGTTGACCCAATTGATGATTTTATAGACCCCAAAACTGATCCATTCGGGGTTCAGGATCAAGGTATTGAACTCCTCCATATCCTTGTACCATAAGCTTACACCAAGTGCATGAAGACCGGACAACAATTCATCTATATTGCCTATTCCTTTGTTCTTGGCAATCTTGTCGAACTCTTTTTTTGAGATATGTTCTTTACATTTGTTCTTTTCTCCCTTTACAAAAATGTTCTCCAATTCCTCTTTTACCTGAAAGTAATTGGCCGGTATTTCGAGTTTGTTCCAGGATGGGTTATTTTTAATGAATCCTGCAACATTATTCCGAAATACCTCTAAATCTTCCTTATCATCCTGGATGGAAAAGGTATAAAATCCTTCGATTGGGTATTGCTCTTTTAAGGAATTGATGGGGATATCGACATTGTGCTGGTCGCGTTTGTTGACAAGAATGATCGCCTTGGAATCGCTCCCAAAGTTTTTCATATGATCCAGCCAATAATCGAGCCTGTTGCGTTCTTCGGTACGGCCATCATAAACAATCACATAGAGGCATCTCTCGGACAAGAAAAACTGGTGTACCGCATGGGTCACCACATGTCCGGCAAAATCCCAGATATGGACATTGATATTTTCTTCCCTTAATTTCCAAAGAGTCGTGTCAACACCTGCTGTACTTTGGTGAGCTGAAGTCATTGGTGCATTGGGATCAACCAATCTTCTCGCGAGGCTAGTTTTTCCTACCCCCTTATCCCCAAGGATAATAATCCGAGCTTCATTTAGCCGTTCAGCCCCTTTTTCCAATTCCTCTAAATAATTGGCGACCGCAGCTGCCCCTTGATCCTGAATTTCTTTGGGAACAGTCATTCGTCTTTGAAGTGCCTCCTGATCTAATGCAAAACCATTGTCAAAAATTGTTTGATACAATTTGCCCCAATAACCACAACCTTCGGCTTCTAGGGCATTTTGAAAATTATCCCATATTACGCCATACAAATCGGTGGTCCTAACATTATAATTCCCACCATCTTGTTTTATTTTTTCTAAATCTGATAACAATATGATTTCTAAATCTATATTGTTTTTTGCAGCGGCAGTGGCGGCTTTGGCTGCGGCAGTAAAGGAGTCTGCAGCGAATGCGGCATCAGTAACGGAGTCCACAGCAAATGCGGCTGCTAAAGCGCAGTCCTCGGCAGAGGAAGCATCGGTGTAGGCGAAGGCTGCAGTGCTGGCGGCGAAGGCGGCTTGTATGGCATTGGTTTTGGCGATGGTGCTGGTAGAAAAGGCGGGAAAGATAGCACTGGCGGTGTTGGCTTTATTAAAATCTAAAGCGTAAAAAATTGAATATAAATGTCTTTGCCTTACAGTTCCTGTCAAATAGTCAAAATTCCTATTACAGCCCAAAAAAGGTAATGCACGCACCCCACAAAGCCATGCAAAGTGAATAGTCTGCTCTTTGGTAAGATTTTTTAATTCTATCTTGATTGTTTTTTCGAATATTTGCCGATCCATAGTAAACCGTTGTTCTTGCTGTTGACTTTTCAAAAATAACAATTAATTGCGTTTGCAGTCTGATTATAAATGTTTTTGTAGTGTAAATTTTGAACATTTATGTTGGCCGAAGGTTCTATTAAAGAAATTATAATGGGAATCGACTTTGACAAAGCTGCTTATGTTGTTAACAAGCAGTGTGCTTTCCAAATCTGAGAATTTGGAAAGCAATTTAAAAAACCTTAAATTCGCATCATTCAAATTTGGGTTTATGCTTGCACCACTCGACAATGAGACGATTTTTAAAAAGGCATTCACAGACAAGGTTGTGTTCCAACAGTTTGTGAAAGACCTGTTTGATGTTGATATTGTTGTCGATAAAATTGAGACGGAAAAACGGTTCGAACCGCCCCTTTCGCCCATCAACTTTGAGTTAGATATCTATGCCGAAAGTACCGACCACAGCTTTGTGATCGAAATCCAGAAAATAGATTACGATAAAAATTTCGACCGGTTTTTGCATTATTTCCTCACACTCATCGTCAACCAGCAAAAAAGTTCAGCAGACTACAAATTCAAGCAGACAGTTCTGGGTGTGGTCGTTTTTGCCCGTCCGTTCCGCTTCAGCCAAAAAGACAACCAACCTGTCAGGGACAATGTGATGGTGATCGACTTCAACCCACGAAATTTAAAAGGGGAGCTGGTGAAATTATACGAACACAGTATGGTTTTTCTGAACCCATCGAAAAAATATCAAAACTCCGATACCCCAAAGAATTACCAGGATTGGCTGGACCTGTTTTATGCCTCTATAAAGGAACCTGTCAATTACAGGCTCAACCTGAACAACAAGGGGATTGCAAAGGCCATTGGATTAATCGATTACGATCAGTTGGACCCTTTTGTCCTGCAAAAAATGAAGGAAAACGAGATGCGGAAAGAGATGGCATTTTCGATACAACAGGAAGGAATGCAGGAAGGAAGGTTGGCAGCAAAGTTGGAAGATACAATGAACGGCATCAAGGCAGGTTTTTCAAACGAGGTGATATCTGCCATAACCAAACTGACTGATGAAGAAATTAATAAGTTGCGCAATCAACCAGAACAATGAACACCTAAACTACACAATATTATCAATAACAGTCAATTAATACTTTGTACGTGGAGAAAAAAATTCTGAAAGGTTACTCTTATACCATACTGGCAACCGTTGTTTATAGCAATGTTTATGTTTTTAGCAAGGCTGCTTTAAACGAAGTCACCCTCCCCCAATTTTTATTTCTTGTATTTTTGATCGGTTTTGTGATCAACCTGGCCATCCTTTGGAAAAAGGGTGGATTTACAAAACTGGCCACCGTTCCCAAAAACTTATGGTGGATTTTCCCGACACTGGGCGTACTCGAGATCTTTACGGGGATAACTTTTTATGCCTCGATCAATGCTATAGCAGAACCCGCAGTTACAGGTTTTTTGGGCAACCTCTTTCCCCTTTTTACGACAATCCTTGGCATCGCATTTTTAAACGAACGGTTTTCGAAAATCGAAACCTTGGGTATCTTCATTGTCTTTGCAGGAGCATTGCTCACCTCCTATTCGGGAAATCTGGCACTGAAAGATTTCTTTATTCCTGGTGTTGGCCTGGTGATCGTGAATTGTTTGGGTGCTGCTTCTGCTACTGTGATCGTGCGTTCAAAAGTGAACAACCTGTCGCCTGAAATCCTCAGTTTTAACCGTACCTTATGGTTACTGATCTTTTTCACAGGTTGGGTTATCATTGCCGCGACGCCATTGAATGTCTCAGCCAAGGCACTCACCAATATTGGCATTGCTGCAATTCTTGACCCTGTATTGGCTATCCTATTGGTTTACAAGGCTTATCAATATATCGAGGCTTCACGTGGTACAATCATCCAGTCGTTGAAAGGGTTGATCATTATTCCGGTTGCCTATTTTTACTTTGGAACTTTTCCACTGACGCATCAGATCATCGGTGGTGTGATTGCGATGATCGGAGTGATTGTGATTGGTGTTGGGCAGCATGTCCTTGATAAGTCGAGGACGGAGGTTGCCTGAAAGTGTCTGGCGGCTGGCAACTGGCGACTGGCTTTGATCCTGCGTCTGAGGTAACTTACATTCCATTAAATAGGTGTGGCTGGCAACTGGCAACTGGCCACTGGCATTGATACTGCTTCAGAGTTGATTTCCATTCCAATAAATAGATTTGGCTGGCAATTGGATTGAATGTATTCAGTTATTTACCGACATACCCTTCATGGAATTGATCGTAGGAGGAATCGGAAACTAGTCCGAGAGCATGAAATAAAAGTGCGATTTCCATAAGTTGCACGTGCAGCTAAATCCAGAAGCAATTAGAAAAAAGAAATAAATAGAAATATTTTGAAATACGTTTATCATTGACAACTCTTTGCAGTTCGCCAAATGCCAGCAGAAGCCAGCAGCCAATAGCCAGAAATCCAGCAGCCAGCAGCCAGTCGCCAGCAGCCAGTCGCCTGCCTCCACTCAAAGCGGAAACTTCTTCTTTTCAGCCAGCAACCTTTCACCCTGAAATTCGGTGACCGGCATCCTGATTCGCCACTCTTTTGGGAAAGCACTGTTGAAACGGTTGCCCAGGTTTTTGACCCATCCCAATGGGATATTCCGATAAGTCACTAAATTCCAACCTTTTTCAGTTGATTGCGGCGATAGTTCATCACGCTTTAAATAGGTAATCGCATCCTCCAGGGTAAGCTCGATTTCAGGAAAAAAGGATCTGTCCAGGATGTTGGACAATGCCAGTTCATGTGCCGGTAATAAGTCCAATTGCTTGGTTTCTCCAATTTTAACCCCTGTATGGATTATCCTAAGATTATTTTTTATCTGCAATAAATCGGGTACAAGCTCGATCGGAAATGCAAGCAACGAATCTTCAAACCTCAATATATCGAGTCGGGCATCGCTTAACAATGTTCTGGCACGCACCTTATCTGCCTTGGTGGCCTGTAAAGGATTTTCTTTCAATTTCCGAAGTTGGGATGTGCCACTATCCCCTGACTTCCTCACGACAACCAGAAAAAAACCTTCGCCCGAAACTTTGTGGGGATAAAACCGGTAACATGGAAACCCACCTGCATGAGTTGTTGTTATTCCCCAGGAATCAGATATAGCCAATGTAATAGGTTCAATATCTGCAAATTGATTTAACCATTGGATATTCTCCTCGTTCTCGGCAGGATTAAAAGTGCATGTGCTATAAATCAAATATCCACCATCCTTTAGAGTTGGCCAGATATCTGCCAATATCCTCTGCTGGCGTTGGGCACAAAGCTGGGCATTGTCGGGTGACCACTCCTGCACTGCGCTTTCATCGCGGCGGAACAAACCTTCGCCTGAACAGGGTGCATCCACAACAATCACATCAAAAAACTGAGGCAACCGTTGGAAATCTCGTGGATCATTGTTGGTTACAACCACATTGGCGTTGCCCCATTTCTTTAAATTTTCCGACAATATTTGTCCACGCGCCCTGATCACTTCGTTGCTCACGAGCAAACTATCCTCAGAAATCAAGGAAGCCAAATGCGTCGATTTACCACCAGGAGCAGCACACAAATCAAGAATTTTTGCCCATGATTTTACATCTATCTGTCTGATAGCTTGTTCCAAAAACATCGAACTTGATTCCTGAACATAGTAAACCCCTGAATGAATAAACGGATCTATCGTAAACATGGGGCGTTCGGGAATAAAATATCCTGATCCACAATAATCTACCGGATTCAAATCAGTTTTATCAATAAACTTTTTCCGGTTAACCCTGATCGTAGTTGAGGTGTCTTTTTTATATGATAATTGAAACTCATCGTATTCATTACCAAGCATTTTATGCATTCGTTCGATAAACAGGCGGGGTAAAATCATTTTGAATTACGGGATTTTGGAGTTCGGATTAATAAAAAAAACATTCACATTCATTGAAAATCTAAGGCAATAAAAACCAAAAATACCTATTTTGATTGGTTTTATGTTCCTGAAAAGAAAAATTAGAAAGTTTTATAAAAATTGACATTGGATATTTCAAGAATTCTTTAGTTTTACCATAAATTCAGAGTACAATCATTAACTTTGTGCTTATCTGATTTAAAACGAACAATATGTCATCAACATTTCGGTTAAAGTATTTTTTAGGATTGATTCCCAGCGCACAAAAGATTGATTCTGTTTGGGCTGAACTTCAAAAATTGCGTGAAGATTTGTTTCAGATTGAAACATCAAAAGAGCTGGCACGCTTCAATGAATTGAACTCTATTGTGCAATCAACTGAATTTCAGAATAAAAAACGGGATGTTATTAACCTTTCCTATAAAGGAAGTGCAGAACATAACCTGATCACTGAATTAGGGAAACTTGAAAACTTAAAATCCATTAAAGATTATTTCCGTTTTATACAATCCGGCGATTTCGGCAGGTTTAACATGATCGGAAAAAGCACCAATCTGGCCAGGTATTTTGAATTGAAGAAAAATGTTGAATCGATGGTATTTATTCAACGAAAAAAGGATATTGAATCACTGCGTTACAAAGGTTCGGAGGAATATAAAAAAATTGAGGAATACAACTCATTAAACAACAACCGGCAACTCAAAAGGTATTTTGCCACAATTGGTTCCAATGAATATAGGTTGTTCCTTGAATCGGAACCGATTTATAAGGGAAAGCCGATAGATAATGAATCTAAAAAGGATCACAAAGCAAAAGCATACCACAAATTCCTGAATTCGAAAAGTTATATAAATGTCAAGTCGGTCGAAAGTTTGGGTCTTGTTGCTCAATTGGAGCAATTCAAGCAACAGGTTGAAGCAGAACTATTTATCAAAAAGGTTGCTTATCTGAAAAACAAAAACCGTTTTGAAACAACCCCCGACTTTTCGACGTTGAAAGAATTCGAAAAATTGGTCAAAAACCCTGATATTTTGTTTTATCTGAAAACTCAAAAATCATCACTCAATCAAAACTTTAAAGCGGTTGAAGGGTCAAAAGAACTCGCCAGACTTTACGATTTAAGGATTAAAGTCGATGATCCAACATTCAAACAACAGGTCGCTTTCCTCCAAAACAAGAAAAGATACGAAACAACCAATGACCATATATTGGAGACCGAATACAATGATTTGAATAATAGCAAGTTGCTTGCAAATTACCGAAAACTCAAAAAAAGACCCGAACTTTCGTTTTTTGAAAAATGGGAAGTTGTTCTCGATGAAAACTTCCATAAAAACCAGCTTTCAGATACGCTTTGGCAGCCGGAGAATTACTGGCATGCCAGCCTGGCAGGGGGCAGCTTTTCTCAAGTCGATGAGATCCATGCCTATAATGGAATAAAAAACATCGAGATCAAAAATTCGGTATTGTCGATTGTAACAAAAGCCGAAAAAGCCAATGGACGGGTTTGGGATCCTGCAGTTGGAATAATC
>JBAXWR010000072.1:0-29873 GCA_037128295.1 Mariniphaga sp. | reverse complement strand
GGTAAGCCGTTGCAATGTTTTGATATCTCGGATATTGTAACGGACAGCTATATCACGAACGAGGATGTCATCTAGTAACGAAGTGAGGATCTCTGGATTTTTTGTTTTTGATATTCGGGGAAGCCACCATCTTTTAAATACGAAACCGTGGTTTCTGTACCGGCCACGAGATTGTGGAACCTGCAATATTCGTTGTAAGAGAATGGGAAGAGTTCCTTTGTGATGTGCCTACCGGTAAGGCTGGACCCCAACTCGCGACTGAGCAGGGAAGCATTTGATCCGGTCACAAACACTTGAAAGTTTTCGTCCAGCTTTTGTCTGACATACCGTTCCCAACCTTTGATCAACTGAATTTCGTCAAACATCAATATGTTACTCCCACTATCTTTAATCAATACGTCCAATTTCACAAAGTCGTTGATCTCGAAATCATAAAGCCGGGGATCATCAAAATTCACATATACAGATTGGGGGTAGGGTTCCCTAAGCAACTGATAAAGCAAGGTGCTTTTTCCACACCGACGAATTCCGGAGACGATCAGAGCGTGCGACCTGATATCAGGCAATGTATTTAACTGATCCCTTTTCATGCCTGCATCCTTGGCCTTGATGACAGCTTTCTGTTGTTCCAAAATCTCACGGAGAAATTCTAATTGGATCATGTTGTAGTGCATTGATTACAAATGCAAATATAATAGTTTTCATTTACAATGGAAACTATTATCCATTACAAATGGAAACTATTTAATTGGTTTTTTTTTCAGGTGAAACTTTCACTCTGACGTTAGTGTTAACTATTGGCTAAAAAAATATGGCCTGTAATTACGTGAAGTGTTTGAGGGGTTTCGGTTTGAATGCTATTTTTCTGAACGACAACTTGTTCATGATTGCCCGATTTTTATGTGATCGATTGTTTATACAATTTCAAACTACCTCAGTTTTTTCAAGGCTTCATTATTGTCATTTTCAAATACCTTTTCTTCCTGAAAATAATGAAGTGTAAAACCAATTCTACGCTTGAGGTTTTCGCACAGGGTTAAAACCAATTGGATTAGGTAATCCCGAAAAAGGGTATTAAAACCAGCTAAATGTTCCATCGTATTTACCATTTTAAACTGGTTGTAAACATACTGGTGATGAATGTTTTTAGAATCATTTTCATATTTCTTCCAATAATCTTTCCACCTCTCAATCACCTTGACTTTCGTGATGGCCGATGTTTCGATCAATCCTTATAGCAGACTTTTTATCGTGACTCGCAGGATAGCAATTTCAGTAGCGAAAAAACAGTAATCATCACTAATTCCCAGATATTTATGAGATTCTGGGTAATTTTGTTCTTTAAGACTTTTAATCAGATCGTTTAATGTAGCAATCCTTTTTTTAGCTAGTTCACAACTTTCCATGAAAATTTCTTTCCAGCCTTCACTAATGTTTCGGGCATCATCAAATATCCCCATTTCAAATCCATATTCGTAGTAGGTTTCAATCGCAATAGATTGATTAATAAAATCATCGGTTATTTTCATATTCTTGTGTTATCTCGAAATCTATCTTACCACCACCATTTCTTTACCACACAAAATTCCCTTCATAATATATACTTGATGTTATTTGTGTTGGTGAATTGTGTTTTTGAATAGAGCAAATTTATGAATATTATTTAGTTGCATTTCTTTTATCAAAAGAATTATTTGAAGTTCTCCAATATCCTTTGCCTGTCCGCGTTCTCCTTGTCGTTTTTGTGGTACAACTCTATAAAGATTATTTTGGCTTCAGTTTCGAAATAGGCATATATCAACCTTAATCCTGAATTGACACCCCTCCCTTTTAGGGCTTTGCAGGCAATTTTCTTCACCTTGATAATACAGGTTTCTATTCCCAGATTGTCGATACGAAAACTAAAGGGTGGCCTTTCATCCGGTTTCTTCCTTAAGATGGTTTTTACCTCCTCCAAATCTTCGTTGAGCGTACGGTATTTTTTAAGCAAGTATTTCAGGTCTTTGTCAAACTCTTGTAAGGTACTAAATTCCATGGTTTAATTCTCGTTTTCGTCATAAACCCTTACAGAGTAGGGATTTTCCCTGTAAAATACCAATTCATAACTAATGGCTTTTCCGTCGTCAGCAACTTCCCAAGGCAAATCTTTATGTGAATAATCACTGATCGTCGTGGCAGTCCAATCGGACATTTGCTCGAATACTCTGTCGATCACCTCTTTTTCACTGGCTTTCAGTTGGGTCAGATCGGCTTTTACAAGTGGGATATAGCGGGATTGGGTTTTTCCATAGTATTCTGTTTTAACTCTTTGGATCTGTCCATTTTCCATCATCTGACCGAGAAGGCTGTCGATTTTATTGGGAACCGGGCCAAAAGGCAACTTGCGATAGGTGGCACCGGTAAGATGTTCTTCATACAATTCATAGTAGTTGAAATCGCAGAAATAGAGCAGTTTGTAAAGGACCGTTTCCCCAACGTTGGGCTTACCTGCGCAACGTCCTATCAAATAGAGCAATACGTTTTTTAGTTTGTTTGGGTTTAAAGTTGGCGCAGAAATTCGTTCTGTTGTTGACTTTGGTTCGATCTGGCTATCCTTTTCTTGCTTCACAGCAAAATTCTCAGACATAAAATCATCCAACGAGAATCCCAGAACCATCGACAACCTTTGTAATTCTAGTACATCCAAACACCTGTTTCCCAGTTCAATCTGTGCCAGCGATGGCCTCGATAGGTTGATGCTTTTTGCAAGATTTTCCTGCGATAATCCTTTTGCTTTGCGAAGAATGGTAATCCGTTCACCAATTTGCTTTTGTGTTAGTTCTGTGCTCATTTCAATTTATATTTTGCTTTTGGTTTAGCAAATATACGGAATGTTTTAGAACTAAACAATAGATTGTTCTAAAATATGAGTTTATTATGAAAGAATAGCAATAGACAAAGGCCATCATATTAGGGGTGATCATTCCATTATTTGGATGCGCCACAAAGTTTTAAGAGAGTTACCATCCCCGTCCGAAGGGAGGTCTGCCCATTTCTGAAACTTCGATCGCGTACGGTTTTCTTGTCGCCATTTTTCCCTGGGTTGCGCGGTCCAGATGGCTTTTGAGCTTTTTATAAACTTTGTGCAGGACCGCTTACCCAGGGTTATTCAAGTTTTTCCCCTTCAGGGAATTAACAGAAGAAGGAAAGTGAATGAATTCCAAAGAGGATCAAGTTTCTATAATACGAATATAATCTTAGTACAAATTACTATTCCGTAGTTAAAGTGTTGTATAATAATTGAATATATTTTTATAATTTGCCAGAATAGTACAAAAAAGCCGGCACCTTTTCAGGTGTACCGGCTTTAAATTTATAAATTATCAATGAATTAGTTGCCTGCTCCGGCAGACCCCAATACATTGTTGATTTTGTGTTTGTAAAGCTCTTTCAACGCTTCGCGGGCTGGTCCCAAATATTTACGTGGATCAAACTCCGCTGGCTTGGTCGCAAATACCTGACGGATAGCGGCTGTCATGGCAATACGGCCATCAGAGTCGATGTTGATCTTGCAAACTGATGAAGCGGCTGCCCTTCTCAATTGGGCTTCAGGAATACCGACTGCATCTTTCATTGCGCCACCATTGTCGTTGATCACCTTGATCAGGTCGGCAGGAACAGAAGAAGCACCGTGCAACACGATCGGGAAGCCAGGCATCCGTTTTTCAATTTCTTCAAGGATGTCGAAACGGAGAGGCGGAGGTATCAATACGCCATTTTCGTCCCTTGTACATTGGGCAGGAGTGAATTTGTTCGCACCGTGGGAAGTCCCGATAGAGATAGCAAGTGAATCAACACCTGTTTTGTTTGTGAAATCGATCACATCTTCAGGGTTGGTATAAATGGATTTAGCAGCCACCACATCGTCTTCGATACCTGAAAGGATACCCAACTCACCCTCAACAGTTACATCAAACTGGTGGGCATACTCCACAACCTGACGTGTGAGTTCTACGTTTTTTTCATAAGAATGGTGTGATCCATCGATCATTACAGAAGAGAAACCCATGTCGATGCAATTTTTGCAAGTTTCGAAGCTGTCGCCATGATCAAGGTGTAAAACGATGGGGATACCAACGCCATTGCTGATCTCTTTGGCATATTGGACGGCGCCTTCTGCCATGTAACGAAGCAAAGTCTGGTTTGCATAATCACGTGCACCTTTTGAAACCTGCAAGATCACAGGTGAATTAGTTTCAACACAGGCTTTGATAATTGCCTGCAATTGTTCCATGTTGTTGAAGTTGAAAGCGGGGATCGCATAACCACCCTTTACCGCTTTTGCAAACATCTCTTTCGAGTTTACCAATCCCAAATTCTTGTAGCTGATTGCCATTTGATTTAAAATTTTATGATTACTAAGTGGATAATCCTCCAACGTTGGATGAAAAATCCATATTTAGCGCAAAGATATAAACCATTTATTTATCACTAAAATTTTGGGCAAAATTTTAGTTGATTATCTCGTCACAATCTTTCAATGACCTTTAATTTTACTTTTACCAACTCCTTCAAATGTCACTTTCACCGGTTGGATGGTTCCATCGGGATTGAAAACCAATTTGTCCATACAGGTTTCGCGGTGGTTGCCGTTTTTATCCCCTAACGGACGGCGGTGATACACAATGATCCAATCATCTGTTCCCGGGATATGAATGACCGAATGGTGGCCGGCACCGGTTGCAACTTTGGGATCCTGCTGGAGAATTTTACCAATCCTTTTAAACGGACCGTAGGGAGAGTTAGCCATCGCATAAGCGACACTGTAGTTCGGGCCGGTCCATCCACCTTCCGACCACATCAGGTAGTACTTCCCATTTCGCTTCACCATAAACGGCCCTTCCACATATTGCTCCGGTGTGATCTCCTTAAAGTTTGTCCCATCGTCAAATGGGACAATGCTTAACAAGTCATTGCTCAGCTTCGCCATGTTGCAATGCCTCCACCCACCATAATAAATATAAAATTGTCCGTCGTCATCACGGAAAACAAACTGGTCGATGGGCTGAGCGCCATTGTGGAACTTATCGATCAACGGTTTTCCCAAAGCATCTTTATATGGTCCTTCCGGTTTGTCGGCAATTGCGACACCAATACCGCCATATTCCTTATCGCTCTGGATATCGTTTGCCCCGAAGAACAGGTAATATTTTTCATTGGCATACATTGTGGCAGGTGCCCATATGGCAAAAGCAGCCCATGAAATATCCTTAATATCAAGTACATGCGAATGTTTCGTCCAGGAAACCAGATCTTTCGAAGAAAAGGCATCGAGGTAGGTTTGCTTAAGGTAATCCTTGTTGATGGTGAGTTTCTGCCGTGGAGTGAGATCCTTTTCTTCAATCGGTTTATAATCACCATAAACGTCAGATAATGTTGGGAATACCCAATATTCTTTTCCGTAAATTGTCCCCTCAGGATCGGCATACCACCCTTCAAAGATCGGGTTTCCTGACATCCCTTTTTTCTTCATTTCAGGATTTGGCTTCTGGGCAAAACCCAAAGTAAGGATTGTTGACAGCAAAATGAGTGTGAATGTTTTATACATACGAATTGATTGTTTGAGATTTTTGTATCGGCTAAAAATACGGTTTTTTGCTTTTGAAATTTTGCTTTGATTTATGTAATATCGCAGTTTGTAAGTTTATCAACAATTTTTTTATTTCAAAAGTAATGAACCTGAAAAAAGCAGTCAGTTTTATCGTCCTGATGATCATGATCGGAAGTTTCAATCTTGTTTCGGCCCAATCGCAGTGGCGCGGACCCAACCGGGATGGTATTTATCAAGAAACCAAATTATTGAAAACATGGCCAGCCGAAGGCCCCAAAATGATTTGGTCGTATGAAGGGCTTGGAATTGGTCAGAGTAGTGTTGCAATTTCCAAAGATAGAGTGTTCGTTACCGGTATTCCCGATACCTTAAATTCTGAGGGTTATTTATTTGCTTTTGATGTCAAAGGGAAGTTCCTTTGGAAGAAAAATTATGGTAAAGACTGGATCACCATATTTCCTGGGGCGCGTTCCACACCTACTGTTGTGGATGATCTACTCTATGTGGAGAGCGGGAACGGAAAGGTATATTGTATGAAAACCCAAAATGGCGAAACTGTTTGGAGTATCGATTTTTTCAAAGAGTTGCAAGCAGATTCTGTACAGTTTGGTTATTCGGAGTCCCTTTTAATTGATGGTGATAAGCTTTATTGTACCCCTGGCGGAAAGACAAACAACATGGTCGCTTTGAACCGGTTTACAGGAAAGAAGATCTGGTCTTCGGCAGGTTTTGGCGAAGCCGCGACCTATAGTTCCCCGATTTTGATCAACCACAATGGAAACCGAATGCTGGTGAACCTTACTGCGACTTCCATTATAGGGTTGAACGCTGAAACCGGTGAAATGTACTGGCGGGTCCATCAGTTTCAGGACAATAAGATTCATGCCAATACCCCTGTCTATTTTGATGGGAAACTATTGATATCGAGCGCATCCCGCAAGGATAGTTCCGGTTTGGTGATGTTGCAGCTTTCCGCGGACGGTAAAAAAGCTGATATTGTATGGCGCAATAAAGAATTTATAAACCTTATGGGTGGAATTATCCTCAAGGATGGTTTTGTCTATGGTGGAGCTTACCTTCAGCCCAAATGGTTTTGCATCGATGTGAAAACTGGTTTAACCAAATACATCGCCAAAGAGTTGGGTGGCGGTCCAGTAATCTATGCCGACGGTCTGTTTTATTGCTATTCCGAAAAGGATGGTGAGTTTGCTTTGGTCGAAGGGACTACTGAACAATTCCGCATCATCAGCAAATTTAAAGTTCCTCTTGGAGCCGACCAGCATTGGGCACATCCAGTGATCGAAAGTAAGAAATTGTATATCAGGCACAATAATGCATTGATGGTTTATGATATACACAATTGAAAATAATCACCCTCGCAAGAAAACATAGAATTAAGCATTTTTTCATCTTATCGTTATTTGATAAAATTGAGTCAATATCCCTGATCGGATAAGGCTTTTCATAGACTGTATTTTCAGTTTGTTTTATATGGTTAAAAAAGATTAAAAATTTTCATTCTTTTTTGAAACCTATTTTAATTAGATCCGTTCTAAATAGATGTAGTTAAAAAATATTTACAATCAAAATTATCGTCATGAAAAAAATAAAAAATTCAATTCTGCTGATTTGCCTGGTCGCATCCGGGATCCTTCTTTTTCAATGCAAGAAATCTGAAGAGGTCGTAATCCCTGACCCGTATGTAATCAAACTTGCAACATCTCCAACATTAGGTAGTTATCTTACTGATAAGAATGGAAATACCTTGTACTTCTTTGCCAATGATGCCAATGGAGCCAATAATTGTACAGGTGGTTGTACCACTGCATGGCCAAATTTCAACGCGACTGGCTTGGTGGCATCGCAATTAACTGCCGGATTGGATCTGGCAGATTTTAATACAATTACAACTCCTACTGGAAGTCAAACCACTTATAAAGGGTGGCCTTTGTATTATTACGCACCGGGTGGAGTACGCGAACAAGCCGGAAAAACTTCTGGCGAAGGTGTTGGCAGTGTTTGGTTTGTCGCAAAACCGGACTATACGATCATGATGGCCAATTTGCAACTCGTAGGTTTGGATACGAAAAGTTATGTTGTTTCAGCAACAAACGTTTATTCGGAAGGAGTAGGAACAACAAGTTATTTTACTGATGCCCTGGGTCGTACGCTTTATGCTTTTGCGAAGGACAGTTCCAATATCAATAAATACACCAAAGCAGATTTTTCAAATAACGGAGTTTGGCCTCTCTATGAAACTGACAAGATTGTTGTTCCTTCAATTCTTGATAAGACAGTATTTTCAAGTATTACAGTTTTTGGCAAAAAACAGTTGACTTATAAAGGTTGGCCAATCTACTATTATGGCCCAGATGTCGATACCAACGGTAAATTCAGGGGTTATAACAAAGGTGTGAGTGTTCCAAAACCAAATGTTTGGCCAGTCTTTTACAAGGATTATCCTGTTGCCCCTAAAAAGGCTGTTTAGTTTGGCGAAGTATTAAATAGGGGCTCACAACAGCCCCTATTTTTTTATTGTTTTGTATTCAACGGATTAGCCGAATCCTTATAGAACCTGTTTTGAAGCTCTTCAATTTTATTGGATTGCTTCAGTTTTTTAATCAACTGAGCCAATTGACCGGCATCCGAATCTATCAATAATTTTCCCAATTCAATGTTGCTCTTTGTTGCATCTCCGGCGTAATGGTTGGGATATTGAGCATACCACCAAATACCTGTATATTGAAAAGGGATTTCGGCCAACCTTTCCTGATTTACGCCCGATTGAGTTCCAGCCATTTCAGCTTTCACAAGGTCTGGACGGATGTAACGCATCATGGAAGTTTCCATTTCGTCGGCATGGCCACCGGTTTTAGTCTGCCTTAATGATTCTATCTTTTTGGAAGTTTCTTCAGTGTCATTAGGCTGAAAAAACACAAGCACATAGTCTTTACGGCTATGTAACTGTGACATACAGAAATACCTCAAAAAGTCGTTGTTACCACCATGGCCATTTACGATGATGATTTTCTTTAATCCATTACGGGATAGTTCGTCACAGGTTTCCTGCAACATTTTCCATAGCAAGTCAGGACTGTAGGAGATGGTTCCTGGCTGGTGCCTGGCCTCGTTGATCTGCCCTACATAATAGGTTGGAAATACGATACTGTATTCAAGGGCCGCAGCGGTAGTGGCCACTTTTCTGCTCTCAAAAATATCTGTCCCCAATGGAAGGTGAGGCCCGTGCTTTTCTAATATTCCCATCGGTAGCAAACACACCCCGGAGGATTGCGCCACGGCTTTTACGAAGTCGGGTGATGTGATTTCATCATAATAATAAGGAATCTTCGTTCCCACATTGGTCTGAGCAAATAACTGCAATGTGCAGAACAACAATAAAATAGAACAATAGCTTTTCATGATTGTTTGTATATAGATTAAATTGAAATTTTGAATCCAGGAACTTTGATTTGGACTATTTACATTGCCATTTCAAAAGAGTAATAATTAATGCATTGTTAATCAATGCTTTCTAATAATAGGATTCTTTCTAAAATCAAGGAAAACGACCCCATCAAAGCCGCATTAACGCCGAATCCTGCTTTTACGATCGGTACCGAACGGGATACACCGCTAAGGGAATACTCTGCAACTTGAAGGCGGATCTTTTCGATAATAGAGTCCCCATTCTGAACCAGGCCACCAGCTAAAACAACACATTCGGTATTGAACAGTTTGATCAATGTATCGATCCCAATGCTAAGGTAACCGGCAGCGCCATCAATAATTTCGTTTGCAAGCCGGTCACCATTACTTGCAGCTTCAAAAACGATTTTTGCATCAATTTCCTCCGGGTCAAAAACATGCAAAACACTGTCAGAATCCAGTTTAGCGTTCTCTCTGGCGATATCAGCCAAACCATAGCCGGAAGCTAGGGCCTCAAGCGTTCCGCACAGACCTTCAAGCCCTTTACGATTGCAGTTTTTATCCAAAACGATGTGCCCAACTTCGCCGGCAATCCCATCGGTTCCGCTAAAGAGCTTGCTATCGATGATGATGCCTGAGCCAATGCCATATCCCAGGTTAAGACAAATGAAATTTTTGAATTGCTTACCCACGCCATACAACAACTCGCCCAATGCAATCAGATGGGTTACGTTTCCTATGGCAATATTTAAATTGGTATATTTTAAAAGCGCTTCCTGAACGGTCACATTTTCCCATCCAAAAATGGGGGAGTATTCAACAATCCCTGTATTTTTATTGACCATTCCACAAACGGCGATTCCAATTCCCCAAAGTGGCAAAGAATTCTGACGGGCGCGTTCACTCAACTTTCCGATAAGTTCTCCAACCTGCTCCATCACCCCATCGAACCCTTTCTTCAGATTGGTTGGCACATGAACCTCGAAAATAAATTCCCCATCCAGGTTTGAAAGGGCAGATCGTATAAATGTGGCTCCCAGGTCAATACCAATCACATAATTCTCTTTGGAACGGAACCTGATCAATTGGGGTGGCCTGCCACCTATAGAAGAACCCAATCCCTCGGTTTGAATCAGATTGAGATTGACAAGGCTTTCCACTATGCGGGTGACAGTAGGCGCACTGAGCCCTGACATTCGTATAATTTCGGAACGGGTAATCTCTTTTTCGTTCCGAATGATCTGAAGTACTTTTATTTTATTCTGGTTTCCCTGAAAATCGGTCTTTCCTGATAGAAAACCATCTTTTGAATTCTTTGTTTCTTGACTTTGTAAAACCATAATCTGGTAAAATTCAAATATGTATCTTTCGATATGATATGCTTAAAACCTTTCGTCTATTGCAAATCAGGTTGCTAAATTACTGATAAGTAGTCACACCATCAAATGAAAAAGTGAAATATAATTAGTAGTGAATGTTGCACAGATTATATTTTCATTACTTTTGTAAAGCCATGAAATAAAGTGTAGCTTTAATATTAAATTTATGAATGCAAAGCGTTGCGTGTTTTCAATTTCCCTTGGGATTATACTTTTAGGATTCGGAATATATGGATATTGCCAATCCACCCAAAATGTTAATGATTATAAAGGAAAACCATATTACGATTCGCAGTATAAGGGCGGTGCCCAAATCATTCCTGGAAAACTTCAATGCGAATATTATGATTTCGGCGGTGAAGGTGTGGCCTTTCATGATACTGATTCTATCAACTCTGGAAGTGGCCAATTGAATGTCGCTGATGGCTCTTATTTGCACGAATTTCGAATGAATGAAGCCGTTGATATTTCTTTTACAAAATTTCAGGAGCCGGCAATAGATAATAATCCATATAATGTTGTTGAACCCGAAAAAGACCAGCTTTATGTTGGATGGACCAAGCCAGGCGAATGGATCAAATACACAGTAAATGTAACTAAAACAGGAAGATACCAGATCGGTATCATGTTCACTTCCAATAAAAATGGGAAGATTTCCATTTCGGTCAACGACAAAGATGCCACTGGTCCGATATTGATCCCATCGACTGCCGTGGCTGCTGAAACTGTGCCCTGGAGACAATGGCACCACTGGAATTACCTAGCTTCTGTAGCTCAAATTGAGTTAAAAAAGGGAATACAAATACTTACCATTCATACAGTTGATCTTGGCGACATGAACTATGACTATCTGAATTTCAAATTGATAAAATAATATAATCACTAAATTACTAAAAAATGATACCAGAAGAAAGATTTCAAAAGCTCCCCGGATGGATCAAGAGAATTGTCATTTTCTTAAAGGGGATAAGTGTTCCGGCAAGGGTCGTTTATATCGTTGTATCGGTATTGGCAACTATTTGGTTTCTGATCAGGGTTATACCGAAACCTTCCAGGGCAACGTATCCCTGTATGCAGGTGGTCGCCCCAATGATGTCTGGTTTTGTGATCTGGCTTCTAACAATATCGGGTGCTGCCATCGCATTTAAAAAAGCAAAACACAAATTGTTTGAGGCCAAATATATAGCTGCCGGTTTATTTTTAATCCTTGGAATTGCTTCTACCACTGTCTTTATTGTAAATTCGGCAAAGGAGTCGCAGGCTGAAAACCTGAAAATCTGGTACAAACCAAACATTCCTCTTGGTATCGCTAAAGGAATGAATCCTGGCAGGGTCGCCTGGGGTTTCAATCCAAAAATTGCTACATGGGACGGGACAACAGGATTCTGGTGGGAAGACCGTTTCAACAATCAGGAAGAAACTGATCAATTGCTTTTTCAGACCTTGGTCAGTTTAACGAACATCAAAAATGAAAAAAAATCATGGGACGCCTTGTTTCGATTCTTCAATAAATCACAAAAGAAAGTTGATGCCGGATACAAATCGGGTGAAAAGGTGGCCATAAAAATTAACCAAAACAATACCGATTCCCACCAGAGCAGCGCGGAAATCAATGCCAATCCAACTTTGATCCTTTCGTTGTTAAAAAGTCTTGTAAATGAGGCGGGAAGTGCCCAGGAGAATATTACCCTTGCAGACCCCAGCAGGTTTATAACCAACAATATATACGACAAATGCCATGCTGTTTATCCGAACGTTCATTACATCGACCACAATGGTGGGGACGGACGCGAAAAGGCCACATTTAAGGAAAATGGTTTTGTGTATTCGACTGATTTCAAAGGAATGACATCAGGATTGGCGACCTGCTTTGCAGAAGCCAATTATGTGATCAATCTTGCAATTATGAAAGGTCATGTCAGTCAGGGGGTTACACTTTGTGCCAAAAACTTCTTTGGATGTACCAACATTGAAACTGACTGGCGCAAAAATTCGCATGGTAGCGGTTTTAGCCAAAGCAGGGAAGGCAAGAGGCAATATTCAGTTTATCCAGATTTTATGGGACATAAAGATTTGGGTGCTAAAACAGTTCTTTTTCTGATTGACGGTATCTACAGCAACAAAGCATTGAACGGAATTCCCAACTCCAAATGGACCTTGGCCCCTTTCAACAACGAGTGGATGGGCAGTTTATTTGCCTCCCAGGATGGCGTAGCAGTTGAATCTGTTGTACTCGACTTTGCGCTTGCCGCATGGCCCGATGCACCAGATATGATGTACAGCGACCATGCCATGGAAGAGATGGCTTTGGCCAATAACCCGCCTTCGGGAACTGTTTATGATCCGGAACGTGATGGTACCCGCCTGGCTAGTTTAGGTGCTACTGAACATTGGAACAACCCAATCGACAAAAAATATAGCCGTAACTTAAAAACTGGGAATGGTATCGAATTGGTCTATTCCCTTGTTAAGAAATAGTCTTCGCCACAACATGGAAAATACATGAGAAACCTGTCAATTCTATTTATTGCAATTTGTTTAATATCTGTTGGTAAGATCACGGCTCAGCAAAATCAGGTAGTAGTTTGGGCCGGAGAATCCCCAACAAAAGGTGTAGGCTGGGTGACAAAAAATGGCGTTTGCACGGTTAAGTCTCAAACCGCCACAGCTCACAATGGAACTTCGGCAGTGCAATTCACTTTCAAAAGCCTGAATGTGTTATCAGAAGCCGACTGGATTGGTGCCGGTTGGAACTGGGTCAATTGGCAGGTAGGACCTTTCGGCACTGACATTACAGCCATGAAAAACTTCACCTTTTGGCTAAAAGTCGAAGGTGCTGCTGCCGAAATGAGGTTCAACCTTTTGTGCAATGGCGCTCCGGCACTTGATATGCCGGAACATCATACCGAAAAGGTACTGGTTTCCAAATATTGTCCAAAATGGAAAAATGGTCAATGGAATAAGGTTATTGTTCCATTGAAAGATCTTGTACAACCGGCAGGGTTCGATCCCAAACACGTTGCAGAAATGCAGTTTTTTAACACAGGAAACGGTGACGGCAGTTTTTTCATAGACGACCTTGCCTTTGAAGATGGCCTGACTGCACAAACACTTGTAAGACATTCTTTTGTCTGTACTGACTATTCTCAGGGTAAAGTCTTTGTTATTTCTGATGAAGGTAAATTGATCTGGCAATATGAGGCTGAGAATTGCAACGATTTATGGGTTTTGCCCAATGGAAATTTGTTGTTCAATACCGGGCATGGCGTAAAGGAGGTTACCCGCGATAAAAAGGTCGTTTTTAATTACCAGTCGAAAAGCGAAATATATGCTTGTCAGCGATTGACCAATGGAAATACTTTTATTGGCGAATGTAACTCAGGCTTCCTGCTTGAGGTTTCCTCAAACGGACAAATCATCAAAAAGTTAAAGCTGCTACCTGATGGTGTTGATGGGGGTCATGGTTTTATGCGCAACGCCCGGAAACTTGAAAACGGCAATTATCTGGTGGCGCACTATGGTTTGGATAAAGTTTCGGAGTACGATTCCTCTGGGAAAATTGTTCACGAAATCCCGATTAAGGGTGGACCTCATTCAGTTATCAGGTTGCCAAACGGAAATACGCTGATCGCCTGTTCAGACCACAATGGGGAGCCACGAATTGTCGAGGTTGATCTTTCCGACTCTGTGGTTTGGCAAATCACAAAAAGCGAATTGCCGGGAATAGAACTCAAATTTATGACCGGAATGGAAATTCTTCCCAATGGAAATCTTGTTTTTACCAATTGGATCGGCCACAATCCGCAAGGAAAAGTAACCCATGCTTTTGAAATCACCCGAGATAAGAAGCTCGTCTGGATTTATGACGATCAATCGATTCTGAAAACCATGTCTAGTATCCAGATATTGGAAACAAATGGAATTGCATTGAAATACAGTGGATTATCTCAAAACAAAACACTTAAACATTCGGTTGAGGTAGCTCAAAGTTTCATCAAACGATTTCCTGACCCCGACACGATGTATTGCTGCGGAAATACGAACCATTTCAGTTGGCAGGCTGGTTATGTGATGTTTGCCATGGAAAAAATTTGGAAAGCCACAGGGGACCCATTGTATTACAATTACATCAAACGTTATGTTGATCAGCAGGTTGACGAAAAAGGGAATATTCCCGATTTTAAAAGCAATGCGCTTGACAATTTCCTACCGGGATATGCCATTCTGTTTATGTATGAGCAGACCCACCTTGAGAAATACAAGATAGCTGCCATGAAAATCCGCGCAGGCTTCGACAATTATCCAAGGAATAAAAATGGTTTGTTCTGGCATGGTACCTGGGCAACCAATCAGGTTTGGGTCGATGGATTGTTTATGGGACAGATTTTCCTTGCGAGATATGGCAAAACGATCGGTGAAAGCGAATATGCTTTTAATGAAGTCGTGAAGCAAATAACCACTGTGGCAGGGGTTTGCCAGAAGGAAAATGGATTGTTGTTGCATGGTTGGGACGAGAGTAAAAAGGCAAGTTGGGCCAACAAAACGACTGGACTTGCCCCTGAGGTCTGGAGTGAAGGTTTAGGCTGGTATGCTGTGCTTCTGGCCGATGTTTTTGATTATTTGCCAAAGGATCACCCTGGTTATCAGAAAATATTGGATATTCGCCGGAAACTTTGCGAAGGGATTAAAAATGCACAGGATCAGAAAACCGGAATGTGGTGCCAGGTAGTTGATCAACCCAACGGACCCGGTAATTGGAACGAAACTTCGGGCACTGGCATGTACATCTATTTGCTTAAAAAGTCAATTGACAAAGGATTCCTGTCAGCTGAAGAATATTCACCAATTATCAATCGGGCATATACTGGGATGGTAAAAAAGGCCAGAATGAACAATCAAGGTTTTATCGATCTTTACGATTGCAGCAGCATCGGAATCAAAAATAATTATCAGGATTACATCAATTCCCCAAAAGAAATAAGCCCGTTTGGCGCATTTGGATCATTTATTATAAGCAGCTCATCAATAGAATATTAGATTCTTATTGGTTCATTGTCGGTGTACCCTTTCTTCCACCAAAAGAACGGGATTTGTAAGCCAGGGTATAATCCGAGTTGTACTCCGGATGCCCTTCCACTTCGAGCAATATCTTGAACCGGTCGGTTTTCCATGCCGGAAGGTTGAACCTTACTGTCGGTCCTGCCTGATTGATATTGGCTTTCAGATTATTATATTCCCAACTTAACAATGTTACAGGAACTCCGTCACCTAAAATTTTAATGGTAACCCTTCCTGAGGGTAATTCTTTATAAAAGTCATTGAGCATCCAGATATCAGTAAAGAATGTTTCTCCTTCCATCCATTGATATTTAGAAAACCTCGCACTTGCCAGCACCGGACGGCAGGCATTTTTAACAGCAAAAAATCCTGGTTTAGGAATATTGGGATAACTGACGATACTGTTGTTTGCCGCAGTTGGCCAGGGTTCACTGTAACACCAGTTGGCAGCCATGGCGCAATACGGTTTTTGTCTCCTTGCCTCCTCATAAATACATTTATAACCCTCTCCCTGGATCAACTGGCCATTTGCTACCAATTGTTCAAGCGAATCCGATTTGCCAAAATAATCCTCGATAATATCCTGACAAAGCCATGTATTGCCCACCCAGGCATTGAAGGCATGATGACTTTCCCACGAACCACCCGGTTTAGGTGGCCACAACTCTTCCTTGGGAATGATGGTTTTCAGGATTTCTATCGAAGATGGGGCAGGCATCCCAAACTCGGTATAAGCCGTAAATTTTGCCCTTGCCATCTCCTGATAGACCTCCTCTTTGGTTGACCATTCCCTGAAAACATAGTTGCCATGTCCCATCCCCATCAATGGTGAAGTTGGAATAAATGGACTTGTTGGGTCTAATTCAAGACATTGGCTGTTCAGCAAACGTAAAGCCAACGACTGGTCGGTCATGCCGCTCCAGTTGTTGAACAACTCATTTCCCCCGCACCAGAAAGCCAGAGACGGGTGCTTTTTAACCCGGTTGATGATGGAAGTCGATTCCTGTTTCAGTATTTTTAAATAATGTGGTTCATTGGGATAGTTGTTACAGGCTAGCGGGAATTCCTGCCAGACCAGAATCCCCATTTCGTCGCACAATTCGAAAAACGATTCTTTGTTCACAATACCGCCACCCCAGATTCTTAAGATATTGAAATTTGCCTCTTTGGCCAAATCCAACAATTGCTTGTAACGTTCGCGGGTGATGATTCCTGGAAATATCTCAGGGTTTACCCAATTGGTTCCTTTGCAGAAGATTTTCCGTCCATTGATCTCCAGTTGCATGGGCGGTACGCTACGGGTTTTTGGGAAACCCGATGGTTCGTTCCACGCCTCTGTATTCATCACCAATTGAATCCGGCGGAAACCAATTTTGGAAGTTTGTGTTTGGATAGTTTTGCCTGAATTGTCAATTAATTGAAATTCTGAATTGTATAAATAGGAATCTCCCTGATCATGTGGCCACCAAAGGTTTGGATGATCAAGGGTGGCAGAAGTTTCAAAACCATTTTCTTCGATGGCCCCTTTTGCTTTTGAAACGGTTTTCCCGGTTTTATCTTTTAAGCTCCACTGATAACGGCATCCTTTCAGGTTACGACCCTTAATTTCAAGAGAAATATCGGCTTTAGCTAATTCATTGTCTAATTGATAATTAACGTGAATATCATTGACGTTGGATGCAGGTTGTACTTCAAGATAAGTCTCGTCCCAAATTCCAAGTGGAACCAAACGTGGATGCCAGTCCCAGCCATAACTCACTGCCGGTTTGACACTATGTGATGCCTGTGTCCGGTCAACTGGTTTTGGGTGCAATTTTGGGGCAGGAAACACTTTGACAGTTAAGGTGTTGTTATCTTTTAGTTTATCCGTCAGGTCAAGATTGACTGTTGTGAACATCCCTTCCTGTTCAAAGAGTTTTTCATCATTCAAATAGATTTCAAACTGATAATCAATCCCTTTTGAAATAAAGTACAACTTTTCGCCTGTAGGGATTTCTGGCTTTTTAAAATTTGACCTGTAGGTATAATAGTTGTCTTCCATCCAGAGATAATCCTTCCAATGTTCGGCATAGTAGAATGGGGCGTAATTCTCCGCTTTGGCGATATCGAGCTGGACAGCCCCTGGAACTTTTGCCGGAATCCATTTTTCAGGTTTTGCATCGGACAGGGCAGCATAGCCAAGTTCCCAGGCCATTTCAATCCGATGGTTGGTCCCTTTGGCAACTATTCCATTGAAAATCAGTAAATAGGCGATAAGAAGAATTAGTTTTTTCATTTTATAGTTTTGAATGTGACCATCATTTTCTGACATTAAGTAACTGGCGGCTTGCATCTTGCGACTGGCTAACTGCACGTGCTGATGAGGAAAATGGGATTCCAAATGTTTGATATTCAAAAAAAATACCCCATTCATTTATTCATTCTGCTTTTCCATTATGGAATTAATTTCATTGTATAATTTTTCAATTTTACAATTACTGTTTACAATCTCTATGCTCGGGTAAGATGCATTGAAATGCGTCTCTCCACCGCTTGCACCATGCTCTCTGCAAAAATAGGTGGAATGATCGTTGTTCCGTATCAATGCAATATGTTGTAGAACATATTCTATCGGATTACCTTTTTATTTATCTTCGTAGCGTTATCGCACACGGAAAAATTAGGGGAAACTTGCTGCTGGCTGTTGGCAACTAGCGACTGGCTAATCTCGACTGGCAACTGGCGGCTAGCAACTAGCAACAGGCAGATTGCAATTCGATGATGAAAAGGTTTTCAAAATATTGATAGAATAGTCGGTGCAGGTTGTGAAATCCATATTTGTTTCGCTGTACGAACTGCAAGCTGCCAGCCGCAAATTGCCAGCCGCGATTTCTTTAAGAAGAATAATTCAAATGTTAACGCTCAATAAACTAACGAAGTACAATTAAAATAATACGAAAATGTCTGACAGAAGGGAATTTATTCAGAAATCTGCGATTGGGGCTGCGGGATTGACGATAGGGGGAATGTCGTTCAGTGCCAAAAGTTACGGAAAGATCATTGGTGCAAACGACCGGATCAACCTTGCCCTCATGGGTTGTGGACGTCGCGTAAGCAGTTATTACAATACATTGAAGGACCAGAGCAACAACATTGAGCTGGTGTATATCTGTGATGTGATGAAACGCCAGCGTGAAAAAGTTGGAAAAGACCTGGCCGGAAAAGTAAATGGTAAGGCTACTTTGGTCAACGATATCAGAGAAGTGTTTGCAGATAAGCAGGTTGATGCAGTATTTAACGCAACTCCCGAACATTGGCACGCCCCCGCCACATGGATGGCTATGGAAGCTGGAAAGAATGTTTATATTGAAAAACCTTGCAGCCACAATCCGAGGGAAGGTGAGTTGCTGGTGGCTTTTCAGAAGAAATATGGGAAAGTGGTCCAGATGGGAAACCAGCAACGCTCGGCTCCTGAATCTCAGGACATTATTTCACAAATCCACAAGGGGGTAATTGGAAAGGCTTATAAAGCGGTGGCTTTTTATTCAAATTCAAGAGGTGCATCACCTGTTCCGAAGAAAGCACCGGTTCCAGAAGGATTGGACTGGAACCTTTTCCAGGGACCCGCACCCCGTACAGAATACATGCACGATATTTGGGATTACAACTGGCATTGGTACGGTTGGATATGGGGCACTGCCGAAACAGGAAACAATGCGACCCATGAGCTTGACGTGGCCCGTTGGGCATTGCAGGTCGAATATCCTGAACATGTTGATTGTGAGGCAGCCAAACGTCATTACGCCGATGATGGCTGGGTGATGTATGATACCATGGATGCTACATTCAAGTTCCCAGGAAACAAAATTATCAAATGGGATGGCAAAAGTAGGACAGGCGTTTTGACCTATGGTGCCGATCGCGGCACCTGGATCTATGGATCGGAAGGTTCTGTTTTTGTTGACCGTGGTGGCTATAAACTGTTCGACCTGAAAGGGAAAGTGATCAAAACCAGAACTTCTTCGGGGAGCGAAGCAGGGACCGCACTTGGCGGTGGAGGTGACATGACCGACTCCCACATCAAGAACTTTTTTGCTGTGATCAGAGGAAAAGAGTCACAACTCAATTCGCCCATCGAGCAAGGTGCGATCAGTCAGATGATGTGCCACTATGCAAATATATCTTACAGGATCGGCAAGTCGTTTGATGTCAACACAAAAGATGGCCATATCCTGAACAAGGAGGCCATGAAGTTGTGGGGGCGTGATTATGAACCTGGTTGGGAACCGAAGATTTGATCTGGCTATTGGCTACTTGCAACTGGCGACTGGCAATTCGTAAAACAAAGATAATCGGGATTCAAAATTTTGATTGGGTTGAAGGTGCAGATTATGAAAGATATATTCCTTCGAATGACGATCTGCCAGTCTCAAGCCGCAAATTGCCAGCCGCTTTTTTTTGGATTGCCAGCCGCCAGTAGCTAATTGCCAGCCGCATTTTGATTTGAAGTCCAGGTTTTGAAAACTGATTTTCATTTGAAATGCAGTCTGCCAACCGCCAGTTGCCAGCCGCCAGCCGCTAATAATTAAGATGGAAAGTTCAATAAATAAATGAAGTACAATTAAAATAGAAAAGAACATGTCAGACAGAAGGGAATTTATTCAGAAATCGGCGATTGGTGTTGCCGGTTTGACAGTAGGCAGCATGGCCATGAGTGCCAAAAGCTATGGCCGCATCATCGGTGCCAACGACCGTGTGAAAGTTGCAATCCTTGGATTTTCAGGACGTTTCGAGAGTGCGTTGGGACCTGCATTTCAGAAATCGGCAAAAGAGTTGAATTTTGAATTTGCCTCCGTATGCGACCTTTGGAGCAAACGCCGCACAGATGGGGCCAACTGGATCAAGAAAAACAACGGAACTACACCACTTGAAGCCCGTAATACCGATGAACTGTTCGATCAGAAAATGGATGCAGTCATGATCTCAACAGCAGACTTTCAACATGCGTTGCTTTGTGGTCAGTCAGTTAAGGCTGGATTGAATGTTTATTGCGAAAAGCCATTTGCCGAAACCATGGACGATGCCATTTTCGCCAAAAAAGCAGTGAATGAAACAGGAAAAGTTGTCCAGATTGGTTCGCAGCGCCGTTCGGGTCCGAATTACCAGGCAGCCCATAATTTTATCCAGGAAGGGAAATTTGGGAAGATTTGTGCCGTCGAAATGACATGGAACGTTAATCAGCCAGGTCGCTGGCGCCGTCCAAAAGAGGTAGCCGATATCAAGGAATCGGATACCGACTGGAAACGATTTTTAATGAACCGCCCCGTTGAAAAATGGGATCCACGCAAATATCTGGAATTCAGGCTTTTCTGGCCTTATTCCTCTGGTATTCCCGGACAATGGATGGCTCACCAGATCGATACAGTACATTGGTTTACACACTTGCCTCATCCACGTTCAGTTGCTGCCAATGGTGGTATCTATGTTTGGAAAGATGGCCGCAGGAATTTTGATACGATGACGGCTGTGTTCGATTACGGCCCACTCGACAACATGGAAGACGGTTTTCAGGTTATCTATTCTTCACGTCAGACCAACGAGTCGGGTGGTACCAAGGAATGGTATTTCTCGAATGGTGGAAAATTGGATCTCGACACCAACAAGATCACTTCCGAAGGTGGCTTGAAAGAGCGCTATGCTAAGGAAATGGGAATGAAAGCCAATTTATTGGCCGATTTTGAGCTTCCGCAGATGAAAGTGGAAACCGATTCAAATACTGGTGCCGATCCGTTGACCAATGCGCACGTGAAAAACTGGATGCAATGTGTCCGCGATAACAACATCAAGACCAATGCTCCTGTTGAAGCCGGTTATGCCCATTCGATTGCCAATATCATGACAACCGCCGCCCTTCGCACCGGTCAAAAAGCAACGTTCGACGAAAAAACACAGCAGGTTATGGCTGGTGGTAAGGTTTTTAAATATTAATTCATTTAATATCAAATAATTATGTAGAGACGTACGATCGTACGTCTCTATGTTTTAAATAAGGGATCCATTCCTAAAGATGATTCTTGAAAGCAATATAACGGAAACTAATTTCGTTTGAACTACTCCCCCTTTCCCAAAAGGGGGGCAGGGGGGATTTGGTGCAATCACCTAATTTATAATACATTACAAATATGAATGAATTACAATTATTAGTGAACTTGAATGAAGGGGATAAGCAGTTAATACAACATACCAGATCATGAAAATTTTTCTTACTATTTTCCTTTTTTTTGCAACCTCTACTTTTGTTTTTTCCCAGATTTCCATGGAACCCACAACCCAGGGTGCGTGGATCAAAGATGGCGACCAAAAGGTTTTCTTTTACCAGAAACTTACTAAATCGTTGGATGGTAAATATACACGGTCGAACTACCTCCACCCTGTTTATGGTTTGGATGGCGAAATTCTAAGCGAGGATTTTCCAACAGACCACTTTCACCATCGTGGAATTTTCTGGACATGGCACCAATTGTGGAAAGACAGTTTACGCCTCGGTGATGCGTGGATGTGCGAAAATTTCTCACAGGAGGTAGCCGACGTAAAGTTCAGCAAGGGGAAGAATTCAACAGGCATCATGGAAGTCAGGGTGTTGTGGAAAAGTCCACTTTGGATTAAGAATAACATGCAAAGTCCTATAATAGAGGAAAATACAAAGATTGTGATATTTCCAGTCGTTAATGATTGCCGCAGGATTGATTTTTGCATCGAACTGACAGCCCTCGAAAACGGGATCAGGATTGGCGGTTCACAGGATGAAAAAGGATATAGCGGTTTTTCGGTCAGGATGCCCCTGGTTCCGGGTATGAAATTTACAAGTGACGGCAAAGATGTTGTCCCACAAAACCTTGCAATTATTGGTGGTGCTGAAATGGACATTTCGGGTGCCGTTGGAAAAGATGGGAAGCTGTCCGGGATCATGATGGTTGACCACCCATCGAACCCCGATTTTCCTCAGAAATGGATCATCCGCAAGGAAAAGAGCATGCAGAATTGTGCCTGGCCCGGAAACAAAACAGTAGAAATTCCTCAAAATAAACCATTGATCCTCAATTATTCGGTGGTTATCCATCGGGGAGATGCTGGCAATGGGGGGTTGAATGGAATAATAAAAGAGATTGTGGAAGGTAAGTAGACAAAAAACATAGGCACGATTAACAGTCTTAAGACCTGGTATACCCTAACCCAATGGCAACGCTTAGGGAGAACAAATAAAAAAATTGGATTGCGCCACAAAATATAAAAAGTTGGATGAAGATACCAAACATCATAACAGCACTTTCCCACTCATGACATGTCATTGCGCGGAGTGCTGAACTGAACTAAATATGAATGGTAAATATCTGCACTCCAAAGCAATCCCAAACTAAGAAACACTATCCCAAAAACAATGTATAGAATTGCCTAACCGCCTTTTAATGGGATGCCTGTTCCGTCCGAAGGGTGATTAATGCTTTTTCGAACACTCGTTCGCGGACGGTTTTGCTGCTTCATCTTTACCCTGGGTTGCGCGGTCCTAGCGTCTTTTGAGCATCGACCAGGCTTTTGTTCGAGACCGCTTACCCAGGGCTATTCATTTTAAACCCATTCAGGGTTTTGAATTTGTCCTAATACAAAAACCCAAATAACCAGAGCGGAATTTTATTTTTATAACCGAATTCTATTTCATCGGCAGCAATATACGAATCTTTAAGGTTTGCTATTTGATGATAGGTCTTGTTTTTTCCGCCAATTTCAAAATGGTACTTGTTGTTTACAACAAAATCGCCTTTTTGGGCAGACTCTACTATGTTCTTATATAACAATTGGTTAATAAAGAACGATTCCCGAAGGTTTCCTCTGTTGGTCATTTCGGCATTAAAAACATAGAAATGGTTAGGATGATGAAGGTAAACCATATCCGGTTTCGACAAGCTTTTGATGTCCCGTCCTTCAAAATAGACCGTCTTGATAATCTCAGCTTCATCTAGATACCGGAGGTAATTGATCACCGATTGCCACGAAATACCAATCGCGGCAGCCAGATTCGTCACGTTTGGTTTAAAAGGGATGTTATTGCTCAACAAGTTAAGGAATTTTTTCAACTTCCCAATATATTGGATATCAACATTCAGCAAAAGTGGTAGCTCGGTTTCGATCATTAAACTTAGCGTATTCGACAACTTATACGTGTAGTTTTCAATGCTTTCGAGGTAATATGGGTAGTAACCATACCGAAGGTATTGCTCAAAATACTGAAATGGTTTTACCTCTGCATTGATTATCTGACAGAATTGTTCGTGGTTTTCGAGAAGCGGTATGAGCGCATAACTATCAAATTGTTTACCTGTTTCAATCTGCAAAAACTCCCTGAACGATATTCCCTGCATCCTGTAAACAACTGCCCTGCGGCTTAGGTCAGCTTTGCCTTTCAGAATATCGAGTATCGAGGAACCGGTGAAAACTACGTGCAGATCAGGAAAACTGTCATAGATATTTTTTAGCTCCTGCGACCAGTTGGCATATTTATGGATTTCATCTAAGAACAGGTACTTACCGCCAGACTTCTCAAAATCTTCGGCCAGTTCAACCAGGTTTGGATACTGAAAAGCAATATCATCCAGATTAACATACAGGCAACACCTATCAAAGCCGTAAACCTCTTTGATGTGCTGAAGGACCACCGTAGTTTTGCCCACACCTCTTGCGCCCTTGATGCCAATCAACCGTTCATTCCATTGAATACTGTCGTGCAGGTGGCTCCTGAACCGAATTTTCAAACCGTTCAATGCCTTTTGATGCTTTGTAAATAACTGATTTAGCATGATTTACTGATATTATAATGCAAAGATAATGAAATATCTTATAAATTATAACCTATAGATAATAAAAATGCATTAATCAGATCTAATTACTTGATATTATTTTAATTACAACAACCATTTCCAAACCGGCTGGACAATAATCCTGCGACCCTCAACTTTAAGTTCAATTCTTCAACCACAGTATTGTGCTACTTCGAACAACAGAAAAGTATCTTTATGGTATTCAAAGTATTTATCGGCAAGGTCGTACGAAAATTTGAGATACCGATATTTCTGTTGACAGAAACAAAACGATCTAATATATTTCTGTTTACAGAAACAACAGAGGTTTTATTGTTTTGAAACCTTATCGGGTACTTCGCACACCGATGGGTTTTAGGGAGTCGATCAAACCCGGCGGTGTCTTTTCATCCCGCCGGTGTTTTATGAAGGAGTATAGCCTTTTTTAATTGAAAGGTAAAATTGTATTTTAGTAAAGTCAAATATCTTACTTTGCAACAAAAGATAATCCCCTAAAAGCCAGTAGCCAATTTGCCAGTTGCCAGAAGCCTAAACTAAAAGTATCGTATCAAAAATGGCGAATTCTCAAATAAAATGGATTGTTTTTATTTCCTTTGTTAGGATGAAGTTACCAGTCACTAATAAACAAAAGCCAGATGGATAAAGTAATCGAAAGCGTGGTAAAGGCATTGGCCGAAAACTGGGGCGCAACAGTAAGCATATCAGGTATAATAGCTACTTTTGGTGGATATCTGTTCCGTGCTTTGGTCAAGAGGCGGCAGGACAAGAAAGCTGCCGAAGACTTAAAACCTGAGTTTGATTACCTTTACATAAAGGAACTTAGCGATATTTTTATCCAGACAAAGGCAACAAGGATTTCGCCAAACAGGTGCAGCAATCCTGATGAAGCCTATAAACATGGCTGGAACCCTTTTCCGCTGATCAAATTCATGCTGAAAACCTCGTTTAACGAAAAGGTAGAGAATGAAAAGTTTTATCTCGTACTTGCCGATTCGGGCATGGGCAAAACGGCTTTTATGGTCAACCTGTATTTGAGAAACTATTCATTTTTCAATTTTAACGAAAAGTACACGATTAAGTTGCTTAGGTTTCAAAGTCCTGACCGGGATCATCCGGTTGATGTTTTGGAAAGGTTAAAAAAAGTTGAGCCAAAAGATGTTAGGAATACAATCCTTTTGCTCGATGGATTGGATGAAGACCCCTTTATTTTTTCGAAAGATAAATCTGTATCGGATGAAACTGCCTTTAATAACAGGATCCATCAAATTGTAAGTGCCACATGGGAATATAAAAATATTGTGATTACTTGCCGTACTCAGTATTTTCCACAACAGGAGGCGGACAATTACGAGTTGACAATTAAAAAACCAAATGACAAGGGATTTTATAAATTGCAGAAATACTATATTTTCCCATTTTCGAATGCTGACATTGACAAATTTCTGGATAAAAAATACGGTATCTTCAAATTCTGGAATAGGTCAAAGAAAAAAATTGCACAGCAAATAGTAAAAGACAACAGTAACCTATTGGCCCGGCCAATGCTGATGAGCTATATTGATTATTTGGTAGAGGATGACATAATATATACAAGCAGTTTGCAAGTTTATGAAGTACTTATCGAAAAATGGCTGATACGAGAAAGCCAAAAGTGGAAAAAGGAAGACCAGCAAGATATCTTTATTGAGAATTTACGTCATTTGTCACACAGGGTTGCCATCGAGGTCTATAATAACTGGATCAATGATGGTAAATTGTTGATTGCCAAAGAGAGGGCCAAACAAATTGCCGATCAATTTCAGATAGAATTGTCTGCCGATGAGGTAAGTGGAAAATCTTTGTTGACCTGCGATGCCAATCTAAACTGGAAATTTGCCCATAAGTCGATCCTTGAATTCTTCCTTGCCCAAGAGATCTTCGAAAATATCGATTTTGCAATACAATTTGATTTTTCGGGAATGGACATGGCAAGATCTTTCATCTCCAAAATAATTGGTACTACAACAATTCGCTCTTTGAATTATGTTCAGGTAAATGGAGGAGATTTCTTAATGGGAAGTCCTGAAAACGAGGTTGACCGAGGATCTAATGAGACACAACATAAAGTAGAACTTTCTGATTTTTGGTTATGCAAATACGTTGTAACAGTTTCCGATTTTAAAAAGTTTGTAGATGAAAAAAACTACCTTACTGATGCCGAAAAAGGGGATGGCAGCTATATATGGAATGGCAAGGAGTGGAAACGAGCGAAAGGGATAAATTGGCGTTTTGGTGTTTCGGGTATATTGCGGGAAATAGCTGAATATGATCATCCGGTTTTGCATGTAAGTTGGAATGATGCAGTTGCGTATTGTGAGTGGTTGTCTGCGAAAACTTTCAAAACATTTAGGTTGCCCACCGAAGCCGAGTGGGAATTTGCCTGCAGGGCGGGAACCACAACGCCTTTCAATACAGGTGAAAACCTGACAACCGAACAGGCCAATTACCATGGTCATTACCCGTATAACAACAATAAGAAAGGGACTTTTCGTGAAAATACAGTTCCGGTAAACCATTTTAAGCCCAATAGTTTGGAGCTTTACAATATGCACGGCAATGTATGGGAATGGTGCAGCGACTGGTACGGTGAGAAATACTACGATGAATGTATGGCACTAGGGACAGTTGAAAATCCCGAAGGTCCCAAAAACGGTTCGAACCGCGTTGTTCGCGGCGGATGCTGGCGCTATAATGCGCAGAACTGCCGGGCGGCCTATCGCAGCAACCGCAGCCCCGGCTTCGGCTACGGCAGCATAGGCTTCCGCCTTGTGTTCGTCCCGTAGTTCACCCTGTGAAATTGGTTGATGGAATGTAGGTTATTTCACAGGGTAAATTGGCGGCCCATCCGGCTTTACTTTTGAGCAAGAGAGAGTTGCAAAAAAAATTGCGAGGGGGGCTAGGGACGACGTCCACCATGCAATTTTTTGCTGCAACGAACGAAAAACGGAACCGCCTGTGGCGGTCGATTTTTTTTTGTTTACGGAATATAAATTGTATTAAAAATATTAAAAATGAAACAAATCATGTTTGTAGGACTCCCGCTTTCTAAAAAGGGGGGCAGGGGGGATTTCGGGGCAATAACCTAATTTATAATGGATTACAAGTTTTACTAAACGCTGTCAGGAACATCGTACGCTGACAGGTTTGAGACCGCAAAACCTCTTTTTTACTCACTCACTCTCCCTCAAAGGCTCCTGCTCCCCGTCCGAAAGGTGGTTCGCTCTTTTCCGGGGTTCAGATCGCGGACGGTTTTGGTGTTGCCCCTTTTCCCTGGGTTGCGCGGTCCTAACGTCTTTTGAGCATCGACCAGGCTTTTGTTCGAGACCGCTTACCCAGGGTTATTCAAGTTTGACCCTTCCAGGGTCTGAACTGTGGAAGGATTTTGAATAGCTTCTTAAAGGAATAAATTGCGTTCAAACGACACTCACCTTCGTAAACTGGGGCAGAGGGAATATGATGCAACATATTAATATATAATGTATTAATTGTTTTTATAAAGCACTTTCAAGAACTGTGTACGCTGACAGGTTTGAATCCTTAAAAAACCTGGCGGTGTCTTATTCCCGGCGGTGTTTTAGAAGTAGATTTATATCAACCATTTGGAAAATAAATCCCAATTCTTTGGAATGTTGATCATTACCAATTACTTTTATCGCTTTAATAAATCAGTGGATCAAATAATTGTAGGATATGGCTTCTGACGACCGAAACATACAGATAATTGAGAAGGAAAAGACTGTTCCGAAAGTCTTTATTTCATATAACCATAAAGATCAGGAGGTTGCCCGCAAAATAGAAAAAAAATTAAAAGATGCTGGTATTGAGGTCTTTATTGATTATAAAGCTATGAGCACTGGCGAGAATATTACCGAGTTTATTCAAAAATGTATCAAACAGACAGGCATCACGCTTTCAGTGGTTTCATCGAACAGCCTAATGAGTGCCTGGGTCTCGATGGAAACCATCTGGAGCAATTATGATGAAACTTTACGTGACAGGTTTTTTATACCTTGCTATATAGATGATGCATTTTTAAATATTTCTTTTGTTTCCAAAGCACATCTTGTCGTGAAAGAGGATATTAAATTGATTGACAAGGAAATACGTTATAGGTTACGCAATGGAATTGGGATAGAAGATATTCAGGAAGGCCGTACCCGATTAAACCGGTTAAAATCGGAATTGACATCTATTGTTGGAAGGCTAAAAAATACTTTTTGCATGAACTTATGTGATGCAAATTTTGATTCAGGAATTGAAATAGTAATCAATGACATTAAGAATAGTGTTTACAGTAAAGCTGAAAACGGAGATTTAATAAAAATAAGTGACGAAAAGGTAAATCAGCAGGGTTTAAAGCAAAATAAAACTGATAGGTTAACAGAACAGTTACATATGGTTTATGTTAAAGGTGGCATTTTTACCATGGGAAGTCCTGAAGGTGAAGTTAATAGACGAAATGACGAAACACAACACAATGTAAAACTTTCTGACTTTTATATTTGCAAATATGCGGTTACGGTTTCCGATTTTAAAAAATTTGTAGAGGAAAAAAACTACCTGACCGATGCCGAAAAAGGGGATGGCAGCTATATATGGAATGGCAAGGAGTGGAAACAAGAGAAAGGGATCAACTGGCGTTTTGGTGTTTCAGGTCTATTGCGGGAAATAGCTGAATACGATCATCCGGTTTTACATGTAAGCTGGAATGATTCCATTGCGTTTTGTAAGTGGTTATCCTCGAAAACAGGCAAAACTTTCAGGTTGCCCACCGAGGCAGAATGGGAATTTGCCTGCCGTGCCGGTACCGAAAAGCCATTCAATACGGGCGATAACCTTACCACAGAACAGTCCAATTACAATGGCAATTACCCCTATAACAACAATAAGAAAGGTGCCTTCCGTGAAAATACTGTTCCGGTAAACCATTTTATGCCCAACAGTTTTGAACTTTACAATATGCACGGCAATGTATTTGAATGGTGCAGTGACTGGTACGGTGAGAAATACTACGACGGATGTAAGGCACTAGGGACAGTTGAAAATCCCGAAGGCCCCCAAAACGGTTCGTTTCGCGTTGTTCGCGGCGGTAGCTGGGGCAATGATGCGCAGAGCTGCCGGGTAGCGGATCGCTACTGCGGAAGCCCTGGCGGCCGCAGCGACGGCCTGGGCTTCCGCCTTGTGTTCGTCCCGTAGTTCACCCTGTGAAATAGGTTGATTGGATGTAGGTTATTTCACAGGGTAAATTGGTAGAGGGTTCGGCTTTACTTTTGAGCAGGAGAGAGTTGCAAAAAAAATTGCTTGGGGGGCGAGGGACGTAGCCCCCCAAGCAATTTTTTGCAGCAACGAACGAAAAACGGAACCGCCTCTGGCGGTCGAATTTTGGGGGATTTGATGTAATATTCTTGGTATTAAAAACATTATAAATGAAACGAATCATGTTTGGAGGACTCCCGCTTTCTAAAAAGGGGGGTAGGGGGGATTTCGGGGCAATAACCTAATTTATAATGGATTACAAGTTTTACTAAA
>JBAXWR010000071.1:0-30379 GCA_037128295.1 Mariniphaga sp. | reverse complement strand
GAATGTGGCCTATCCTGATTCGGTATCACCCGGAGGAGGCTGTTTCCTGAACAAAGGTGTTATAGAAACCCCTGATATTCAACAAGCTCTATATAACTATCCCAAACACACGATGATATGGGAATGTGGGCTTATCCCCAGATTGGGGCCTTACGGAATGCACCATGGTGTCTCATTTACTGGTACAAAAGGAACGCTGATCGTTTCGAGGAATGGCTGGATGGTTACTTCAGAGGTCAGCAACAAAGATTCAAAAAAATACATCGAGGATGTCCCGAACCAACCTGCTATTGGCGGTTTAAAGGATCATGTTAAGAATTTCCTGAACGGTATCCGTAAAGGGGAAAAACAAAATGCCTCCGTTGAAGTAGGCGCCCAAACCGCCATTATTTCTGAAATGGGCAATATCGCCTACCGGGCAGGCAACCTGTTGCATTGGGATGCACAGAATATGAAATTTGTTGAAGAGGATGCCAATAAATTCACGAAGCTTTCGTATCGGGAACCTTGGAAATTGCCAGTTATTTAGAAGATATTTCAGAAAATTGTTTTTTTTGAAATAAGAAATAAATGGAAATATTTGGAAATATTGTGTTGCTGAAATATTGGAAATATTAGAAATATTGGAAATTCAGTAAGTTATTAGCTTACAAATTATTACAAAAGAGCCTCCGATGATTGTTTCGGAGGCTCTTTTTTTGCTATGGTTTGATCAGAAAGGAGTAACTACCTGATTTTAAATTAACTGTCATTACTTTGTTTTCGTTTTTCACCAAATCGAGTCCTTTGTTCTGAGCCACCGGATTTCCATTCTCAAGTAGTTGGCTGGCTTGAAGGCTTAAACTGGCAGTACTGTTTGCAGGGATCGTAACCATATAAGCTATTTTAGAACCCAGTCTTTTCCATGAAGAAATTATCTTACCATATGGTCCTGTATGGGTGGCTTCAAAACTATTCAGCCCCTTCACAAAGTCGGGTTTTAGGATTACATTCTTAAAACCAGGTTGCTGTTCATCAGGGTAAATGCCACCCGGACTTTTGTAAAGCCAGGCACCAATTTCACCAAACATGATGTGGTTCAATGAGATATCCGATTTGGAATCGATGGGCCAGTTTTCATATAGGGTGGTTGCACCGTTGACCATCCACCAGCCCCATGAAGGGAAAGTCCTTTGTGAGGCCACTTCAAATGCAAGGTCGGCATAACCATTGGCGCTTAGAGCATTTAGAATCGTTTTTGTCCCAAGCAAGCCAACATCAAGGTGTTTGTTATCGGCAATTACGCGGTTTACCAGATTCATTGCCACCTTTGCCTTTAACTCCTCGGGGACAATTCCCCAATGCAACGGGGCACTCAATTCTGTTTGAAAACCACTTGCATAAATCCCTGTTTCCCTGTTAAGGTATTTGGCATTGATGGCATCTTTGATTTTTAGGGATAAAACTTTGTATTTCTCAAAATCGGATTTCTTCCCCAAAATCTGGGCTGTTTTCATCAAAATTGAAGCATCGGTATAATAATATAATGATGACATCAGCTCTTTTGCTGCGACAGATTTAACCGGAACCCAATCACCTAAGCCCCAATTGGTTAATCCGGAAGGACTGATTTCTGTAATATGATCAACATACCTGCATATATTTTCATAACAGTCTGAAAGCAATTTTGTGTCACCATAAAACAAATAGATATTCCAGGGGATTACCGCAATGGTACTGGTCCAGTCTGGGCCATTTGCCCATGTATATCCCCAACCACTGGTTGGAATGATCGCAGGTAGGACTCCATTTGGCTGTTGCTCATCGCGATGGTCGGCGAGCCATTTTTCATAAACTGTCACACCATCAAAATTGTAGAGCGCTGTTTCAATGGCGGTATGGGCATCACCAGTCCAACCATTTTTTTCACGTTGCGGACAATCGGTCGGATATCCGAACAGGTTCGACAGATACGAATTATTGGTAGCCCACCATATCTTGTTAATGATTGAATCGGATGAATTGATTGTTCCAACGGGTGGGACATCGCTGTGCATAAAAAATCCGGTCAAATCCTCTTTCTTCAGTTCGACTGGTTGATCACTTGTCACTTCAACATATTGAAAACCCTTGTAGTTAAATTTAGGTTTGAAGGTCTCCTCCCCTTCCCCTTTAAGGGTAAAAATATCAGTCTGAAATGGATCAAGCTGATCTGTAGGACGATAATGGACATCAATATTTGACATATCGACCAACCCACTTTTGTAAAGCCGTTCCCCATGTTTTAAACGGATAACCGTTCCCGCCTGGCCTTTTACTTTTAGTTGACTCACACCTGAGATATTTCGTCCCAAATCAAAAACATAGTGGCCCTGATCAAATTTTGTCATGTTTTTAGCCGGTATCACTTCCACATCCCTGATCGGTTGAAGTGCCTGTGAAACAATGTTATTGGATGGTGAACCGATCGGAATCGCGTTTTTCCATTTTGAGTCATTGAAACCAGAAGTATTCCATCCTGATTGAACCTGACGCGCATCAAAATGTTCACCGGTATAAATACTATTAAATACTATGGCACTTAATGATGTTTTCCAGTCCGGTTCTGTACAAATGACTTCATGCGTTCCGTCTGTGTAGGTCAACCGGATATCAAGGCAAAAACCAGGTCTTGCCCGCCATGGTGCCTGATCGAAATACCAGACGGCTGTAGATTGGTGATTGTACCACCCGTTGCCCAATAATACACCAACAGCATTTTTTCCCTCAACGAGATATTTTGTAATATCATAAGTGACATAAAGAGTTCGGCGGTCAAAGCGGGTGTACATCGGATCAAGCCTGTGATCACCAACTTTTGTTCCGTTAAGGTAGATTTCATATAGCCCGCCGGCGGCTATATAGGCCCTGGCCGATTTAATTATTTTTACCGGATTAAACTCTTTTCTGAAAATGGGTGCAGCTTTAAGTTGAATATCCCGTGAATCGGTAATCCAGGTTCCTTTCCAGTTCTCCATTTTCACCATTCCGGTCTCAAAACTTGCAACTGCTTGATTTGAGGAAGGGTTTCCCTGGGCATCCCAAACTTTAACGCTCCAAAAGTAACGCTTAAACGGCTCAAGGGTGGAACCAGAGTATTCAACATTAATCTTCCCGGAATTAATTTTTCCACTGTCCCATTCATGACCAATTCCAGAGCCAACCTCCAAAGAGTCGGTACCAACAAATATCTGATAGGCACTCTGTACCGCACCACTTCGATCATCAACAACTGACCAAAAAAGCCGGGGATGAGGATTATCAATTCCCAAAGGATTGATCAAATACTCACACTTTAAATTTCCAGCTGAAAATCCAGCCAATAATTTAATATTGACCGTAAGCAAAAGTGCAAATACAATCAAAAAATAAAATTTAGTTCTCATTCACAATTAGTTATAAAAGTTAATATTTATAAAAATTAATTATTCGGAAACCTGACAGTAGAAAACTTAAACTTCCATTATTTCAACTCCAATTATACCATTAAATCTGATTGAAATGTTACATTTGCCTTTTATTAATTAAAAAGTCAACATATGATAATGAAAACATTCTTTTTTGTCAATTGTTGATTATTACATTTACGGATTTACTCACAAATTTACATAGCTAAATGCCTGTATATATGGAGCCACGAATCATTGAAGAAGCCTGTGCCAGGTGCAAAGATCACTGTTGCACCCGATGTTTGAATGATGGAGAGCTGAATATTTTCAACTGCCTTACAAAGGAAGAATTGGAACTCCTTGTGAAAGAAAAACGCCATGTGCATTTCAAAGCTGGTGAAACCATTTTAAAACAGAACACATCTGCCAGTCATATCGTTTGCATCAGGAGTGGTCTGGCAAAGATTTTTGCTGAGGGCGAAGGGGATAAAAAATTGATCCTTAACCTTGTTGCAACCCATTCAATTTTAACAGGTGGTGGGATCTTTATGGACGAAATTCGACAATTCACGGTTCAGGCAGTTACCGAGGTGGATTGCTGTTTTATTTACTCGGATAAAATTTTTGAATTGGTATCCAAAAACAGCACTTTCGCATTTCAGTTATTGAAGTTGAACAACAGGCAAAATATACGGATGTTGAACAACCTTGTTGGCATTACCCAGAAATATATGCCAGGGAGGGTTGCCGATTTATTGCTTTACCTAAAGAATGAAATCTTCCAGAGCAATCCATACGATACCCGTCTTTCGCGGCAGGAACTGGCAGATATGACGGGCATGACCATGGAAAGTTTCATCAGGATATTGAAAGAATTCAAATCATCAGCAATCATTGCCGTCGAAGGTAGCAACATACATATTCTTGACGAAGATGCACTTATCATACTTGGCAAAAAAGGTTGATTTTTTTTGCCTTATAAAATTGACATTTATCAATGTTTTATCTATATATAATCAACCATTAAACATTAAAACATCAATTCTGAGTTTTAAAATAAGTCGGTGAAGGTTCCTATTTTAGCGCAATGAAATATCTGATTCAGATATTCCAAAAATTGATTTTAACTTTTATTAATTAATAGTAACATTAACACACCAATTTTATGAAACTAAAGAATGTGATCCGACTTTCGTTCTTTGCAATTGCCCTGATGTTTATTGCCCCTTCATGCATTAAAGAAGGCCCAATGGGTCCGGCAGGACCAGCAGGTACAGCAGGTACTAACGGCACCAATGGAAAAGATGCCAACGAAACCTGTAAAATGTGCCACACCTCAACCAAAGTTGATCAAATCTCTGTACAATTCCAATTCTCAAAACATGAGTATGGGGAAGCTGCTTTTGAAGAAGCAGGTAATGTTGGATGTACTCCATGCCATGCACAAGAAGCATTTAAATATGTTTGTGCCAACAATGTATCATCGACTTTTACATTGAATGCTTCAACTGGTAAATGGGTAAATAATTACAATACAGCTTCTACTGATGCTTATGGCGAATTGGGTTGTTCAACCTGCCACAGTGCCCTACATACAAGCTATAGCACTGCCGACCTTGCATTTACAACTGTAAAACCGGTTCCGATGACAATGTGGGGTGGTCTGAAGACAATTGACCTGCCTGCTGATGGTGGTAAAAGTAACTTGTGCGTAAAATGCCACCAACCTCGTCCTTTCACAAGTGCATTGGATGGTGCTGTTCAGGACTATGTTTATATTGCTAATAATCCATCTGCTATGATGTATGATGGTACACCTGAAGCAGTAAACACAACTGACAAGATAAGACCAGGCTATAGAACTCACACCCACTATGGAACTGTTGGTGCAATCTATGCTGGTATGGGAGGAGTCGAATTTCCAGGAACATTGCCTTATACCAAATCAACCCATACTACTGTAGCTTCTTGCTCTGATTGCCATATGGGAGCTATGAATGGAAGGGCAGGAGGCCATACATTTAAGGTAAGGGATGCTTTAGATGGAGCAGGCTTAACTACCAACACTAATTGGAATCTAAAAACATGTAACGCAACCGGTTGCCATACAAGTGAAATCACAAAAACCAACACAAATTATTGGGTTAACCCTCGGGCTGAAATTAAGACTTTGCTTAACACATTGGCTTCCAAACTGAACATTGGTGGAGTCGATATTTTGAACAGGAACGGAGATGCTTCAACGAATTTATGGTGGGGTCTTACAACAAACAATTATGATGGTTACCTTAATATTTATGACCCCATTACGAATCCTTCAATGCAAACATATAATACAAAGAGTTTCAAATATGTTGGAACTCCTCCAACCACCTGGAGTGCGGAACAGATTGCCTACAATGCAACATTACCCACAATTACATTAAACAATGCCCAGTTTGGTGCATTAATCAACTTCCAGTTATGTTTAAGGGAGTATAGTCTGGGTATCCACAACTTCCAGTATTCAAAAGCTTTGTTAACCAATTCGATAGCAAAACTTTAATAAGGTATTAACGTAGTATTATCTAAAAAAGGCTTCTTTTTTGAAAAATTGAAGCCTTTTTTTGGTACAAACCTTAAATTAAAGAGTAAAATGAAAAAACATCCAATAATTCTTATCCTGATCCTGTTTGCTCTGTTTCTGAATGGGTGCAAATATGATTTTATTTTGCCTGAACAGGTAGAGACAGTGAATACAGGGGGTCAGCCAATCAGTTTTGCAACACAGGTTGCCCCGATATTTTCTGCCGGAGACAAATGTACAGCATGTCACAAATCAGGTGGACAAGCACCCGATCTCACATCAGCTAACGCATATTCACAGATATCTTCCAAATATGTGAATACAGGTAGTGCAGAAACGAGTATGATTTATACGGAACCTTCTCCAGCAAATGCAGCAGTCCATACCTGGAAAAAGTACACTGCATCCGAAGCAGCACTTGTTCTTGCCTGGATCAAAGAGGGAGCAAAAAACAATTAACGTAAAAATTTAAACTCGCAAAGATGAAAAAGAACATCCTATTCATACTACTTTTTTCATTGATTTCGGTTGGCTCGTATGCTCAGAATGAAGCGAAAGGGACGACTGGAGGCAAAGAAAAAGATTCTCCGGTAAGTGCTGTTTTTGAAAGCGGTTACCTGATTGATGCCCAAACTACTGTCATTCCTGATGCCAAAACACTTGAATTTGTCATCCAGCATAAATTTGGCACCATTGCAAACGGTCGTACTGATCTGTGGGGAGTCTATGCAGCAGGGGCTAACATCAGGCTCGGATTGAATTATGTATTGGCCAAAAATTTTCAGGTAGGTGCCGGTATTACGAAAAAAGCCATGACAACCGATGTTGATGCCAAATGGACATTATTCCAACAAACCAAGAAAAATTCAGTTCCTGTTTCGGTCACTTTATACGGTAATTTTGCCATCGATGGAAGGAACCTGAGTTCATTCGAATCCGGCTATGTAATGCCACAGGCCTATAAACTACCCTTACATTATCGGTTTGATGACCGGTTAAGCTATTTTTCGGAATTGATCATCAGCAGGAAATTTACCACATGGTTATCACTCCAGGGTGGTGTCAGCCTTTCTCACTATAATGCAGTTGGCGCAGCTTATGACCATGACAAAGTTGGTTTACATTGCACAGGTAGGATTAAAGTATCCCCTCAGGGATCGATCATATTCAATTATGACGAACCATTAAAAATCAAAAAGATTTCGGAACAGTGGGCTTGGACAAACCCTCCAAAACCCAATGTTGCATTTGGTTATGAAATATCGACCGGTAGCCACGCTTTCCAGATCTATATGGCTTCAACAGGTTCAATTTTACCCCAAGACAACATCATGTGGAATCAGAACGACTATAAAAATAACGGCTTTGCCCTTGGTTTTACAATGACCCGGTTGTGGGGCTTTTAATTCTATCGATTCTTGAGGGCATCAAAACTTAAAATGGTAATATTCCGACAAAGGAATATTACCATTTTTAAATATAGCAAGTTATTATTGATAACATAAAACAGACAAATGAAACAGATAATCCGAAATATACAATACTGTTGTATTCTTCTAATCACTATCATATTACTATGTAAATCAAGCGATTTACTTGCTCAATCGTATAAAGATGCCCAACACCACCAATGCTTAAAATGCCATTCCAATCAAACCTATTCGTTTAAAAATGAAGTGACCAATAAGGAAGTAAAGCGGTTGATGAACCCTTACTATATTCTCGATACTGTTGCCATGTCGGCAGGTGTTCACAAACCGTTTGACTGTACCGATTGTCATTCATCCGATTACCAGACCTATCCACACAAAGCGAATTTAAAACTTGACCCCCTTAGCACATGTTTGGATTGCCATGGCGGCGATGAGTCATTTGCAAAGTACAAATTTGATAAAATTCAGGAAGAGTTTCAGAAAAGTGTCCATTACAAGGTTTATGGTGATAATTTTTCCTGTTCAAAATGCCATAGCCAGCATACCTATGTTGCCACAGCACGCAATAGCAGCAGTGTTTTGGAGATCGTCGATTTTGACAATAAAATGTGCCTCTCGTGCCACAATGATATGAAAAAATACAATCTGGTTGCAGGTCATATTAATCCAAAATTAGTTCAGATACACAGTTGGTTACCGAATCAGGAACTACATTTCAGGCATGTCAGGTGTATAGAATGCCACACACAGGTGATTGACAGCATGATGGTGTCGCACAATATATTGAGCAAGGATAAAGCTGTAAAAAAATGTGTCGAGTGCCATTCATCAGATTCCAAACTGAAAGCTTCCCTATATAAATACCAAAATTTACAGAAACGTTCTGAAAAAGGATTTGGTTCTGCAATTTTAACCAATTCCTCCTATACCATTGGCACCCACCAAAGTCCCATCCTGAAATTACTGAGTATCCTAATTTTCATTGCTACATTGGGTGGCATTATAATCCATAGCATTTTCAGAATCTTTAAAAAATAATTTGACATGTCAACAACTCATAAAATATATTTTTATCCTGTCTGGTTACGGATATGGCATGCCATCAATGCCTTAGGAATCCTCATTCTGATCTTCACAGGAATTTCGATGCAGTCGGATATGGATTCAAGTGTGATTGGGTTCAGCCTGACCGTTAACCTTCATAACATTGCTGGCGTAGTGGTTTTTTTAAGCTACTTTGTTTTCTTCGTTGGAAATATTGTTACCAACAATAGCCGGTTTTACCTGATTAAAATGAAAGGATTTTTTAATCGGCCAATTAAACAGGGAATGTATTATATGTGGGGAATGTTCCATGGTGAAAAATACCCCTTCCCGTTGTCGGAGAAGCGGAAATTTAATCCTCTCCAGAAAATTTTCTATGTAATGGTCATGTACCTGGCTGTTCCGGTTGTGATTGTTACTGGTCTTGCACTTTTGTTTCCCGAATTGATCATCGATAACGTGTATGGAATAAGTGGTGTATTTATGACTGCCATTCTTCATTCGGCAATGGGATTTTTCATTTCGATCTTCCTGATGATCCACCTTTATATAGCTTCGGTTGGTAAATCTCCTTTGGAGAATTATAAAAGTATGCTTACTGGGTGGCACCATGCCTAATTGTGGATTTTTTTAAATATTGATTTAAAAAGGTAAAATTATGGTAAAGTTAAATAAGTTTCAAGGCTTCAGGCATTCAATAAAGATCGCTTTATTGGCCTTAATGGTACTGTCCAGCTTTGGCAGATTATCTGCCCAAACCAATGATGATTGTCTGGCTTGCCATAACGACCCTGAATTAACAAAAGAGAGGGCAGGGAAAAAAGTATCCTTATACATTAAACCCAACGCCGTTGAGAATTCGGTACATAAGGCCGTCCTATGTGCTGCTTGCCATAAAGAAGCGGCGGTAGCCGATTTTCCGCACCCTGAAAACTTAAAACCGGTCGATTGTGGTTCGTGCCATGCTGACGCAAAGGATAAGTTTTACAGGGGTATTCATGGACAGGCTTTTTTGGCAAACGAAAAATATGCACCTACTTGCAAAGAATGTCACGGCTCGCATGACATACTGAAATCGGACCAGCCCAAATCAAGGACGTATAAAATGAATATTCCCGTTTTATGTGGTTCTTGTCACAAGGAAGGGGCGCCTGTTGCCCGGGCATACAATATTGGCGAACACAATATCCTTGAAAACTATAGCGAAGGGATTCATGGAATTGGACTGTATAAAAAGGGGTTGATCGTTTCTGCGACCTGCAACAATTGTCACGGCAACCACCTAATACTTCCACATACCAATGTAACATCCACCACAGCTCCCGGCAACATTGCGGCAACTTGTATGAAGTGCCATGCCAGGATTGAAGATGTACATACTAAAGTGATTAACAAAGAGTTATGGGAGACAAAACCAGGGGCTATCCCAGCCTGTACCTCTTGTCACCCACCGCACAAAGTTGAATTAAAAAACCTGATTGCCGGTATTGCGGATAATACCTGCCTGAAATGCCATGATAAACAGGAGACCCATAAAATGGTTGATAATAAAGAGGTCTCACTTAAAGTGGATGTCATGGAGCTGGCAAGCTCAACCCACAAATCCATTACATGCGTAAAATGCCACTCCGATGTAACTGCCAATTTACAACGTCCTTGTTCCACTTCCGGTAAGGTCGATTGTTCCAATTGCCATGCAAAAGAATCGGATATCTATTTTACGAGCGGACATGGACAAGCCTATTTCAGCAAGAAACCTAATGCGCCTTATTGTACCAATTGTCATGGTGGGCATGGTGTAAAACCAAAAACCGATGAAAGTTCGCCTGTTTTCAGGTCTTCCATTCCCAAACTTTGCGGAGAATGTCACAGAACGGGTGGCAAAGCTGTTGAAGGGACAGACCTGCGTGAAAAAGATGCACTGCACGATTATTCGTTGAGCGTTCATGGACAAAGCCTGACTGAAAAAGGATTGTTGTCGGTTGCAGTATGTACAGACTGCCATACTACCCATTTCAACCTCAAGGAATCGGATCCAAGGTCGTCGGTTAACCCAAAGAACATCGCCTCGACTTGCGGTAATTGCCACAAAGGCATTTACAATGATTATATGGCAAGCGACCACAACTTTAAAGGCGATAATGAGACTTTAAAATTTCCTACGTGCGGAACCTGCCATACGGCACATTCCATCTCCGAAGTCCACAAGGACAAATTCATGTCACAAATTACGCTACAGTGCGGAAAGTGCCACAAGGAGCTTGCAGAAACCTATATGGAAACCTACCATGGGAAAGTTTACCAATTGGGGTATATGCAGGCAGCTCGTTGCTCCGATTGTCATGGAGCTCACAAAATCTATAAAATTACAAATTCGAAATCGGCTGTTGGTCAAGCCAATATCATTGCAACTTGTCAGAAATGCCATGCCGATGCAAGCGAGAAATTTACGGGGTATTTAACCCACGCCACGCACAACAATAAGAGCAAATACCCATGGTTGTATTATACTTTCTGGGCTATGACCAGCTTACTTGTTGCTGTATTTGCGTTCTTCGGATTCCACACTTTATTGTGGCTGCCAAGGTCTATCCATGCGATGAGAAAGAAGAAAGCCCATGCCAGGAGTGAAGGTAATAAGGTTTTCGTGAGGCGATTCACAAGGAGCCAAAGCATAACCCATATTTTTGTAATTGTCAGCTTCCTTACACTTGCTTTTACGGGTATGTTGCTGAAGTTTGCATTTATGGATTGGGCCAAATATCTGGTACAGTTCATTGGTGGTGCCCATACGGCAGGCGTAATTCACCGTTTTGCAGCAGTTATTACATTTGGATACTTCTTTTTCCATGTCTATTCATTGATCGTCATGAAGATGGAAAAAGGTGTCAGTTGGAAAGATTTCATCTTTGGCAAGAATACGTTGATGTTCAATGGTCAGGACCTGAAAGATTTCATCGCCTCAGTTAAATGGTTTACGGGTCGCGGACCGCGCCCTTCCTATGGCAGATGGACATATTGGGAAAAATTCGATTATATGGCCGTTTTCTGGGGGGTAGTTGTAATTGGATCTACGGGTCTGGTACTTTGGTTCCCTGTTTTCTTCACCAATCTTTTCCCCGGTTGGATGATCAACGTAGCTCAAATCATACACAGCGACGAGGCATTGCTAGCCGTAGGATTTATCTTTACGATCCACTTCTTTAACACCCACCTGCGCCCCGAAGCGTTCCCAATGGATACTGTTATTTTCACTGGTAAGGTTCAGATCGACGAATACAAGGAAGACAGACCGCGTGAATTTGATGAACTTGAAACAACAGGACATTTAAAAGATGTTACCATTACTACCGAGTTCTCTAAAAAACGGATGCAACTTGTAAAATTCTTTGGATATATTTTCTTATTCGTTGGAATCGTACTGGTTATTCTGATCATTTATTCACTGCTATTTCATTAAGGAATGCGGTTCTGTAATATACCCTTTCAGTATATAGAAAGGGTATAAATTACACCGGATATTTGATTCGCAGAATTTTTTAACGATCTTTCGACATTATTAGTAACAACATATCTGGATAATTAAATATGAAACTACCATCATCGATTAAAAATTGGATCTCCATTTCAGGGGCAGTTCTGGCAGTTTTTAATCTTGCTACGATTCTTTCACTGGTTGTGCTCCACTCATTTTTTGACTTTGGAGGCACTTATATTGGGATTTTCATCTATATGCTGCTTCCGGCTTTTATGATCTTTGGACTTATACTAATCCCGGTTGGAATGAGGATCAATCATGCCAGCGTCAAAAAAGCCGAAGAAGAGGGTGAAACAATCAACTGGCCCATCATCGATTTTAACAATGAGGCAACACGAAATGCTTCAATAATTTTCGTTATCGGAACTATATTTTTGCTAATTATCTCATCTATAGGTAGTTATGAAGCTTTCCATTATACTGAATCTATAGAGTTTTGTGGAAAGTTATGCCACAAGGTGATGGAACCTGAATTTGTAACTTACCATGGATCATCCCACGAACGTGTTGCATGCGTTGAATGCCATGTCGGATCGGGAGCAAGTTGGTATGTAAAAAGCAAAATGTCGGGAATGTATCAGGTCTATTCAGTGATGGCTCATAAATATCCCACCCCCATCCCAACCCCGATTGCAAATTTAAGGCCTGCAAGGGAAACGTGTGAACAATGCCATTGGCCCGAAAAATTCTATGACAACAAGATCAAGAATTTAACTTCCTATCTTGCCGACGACGTCAATACTGAACATTCAATTCAGCTCCAGATGAAAACTAGTCCAAAAATGTCTTCCGATGGGATTTCAAAAGGAATCCATCAGCACATTAGTTCCTCTGTTAAGATTGAATACAAGACGACATCGACCAACAGACAAGTCATTCCATGGGTCAGATATACTAATACAAAAACAGGTGTCAGCGAGATATTTACAGATGGTGAAAATAAATTAAGCCAACAAAAACTCGATTCTCTCGAAACCCGTGTTATGGATTGCCTTGATTGCCACAACAGGCCATCGCACAATTACAATGTACCACAAAATTTTATCGATAAATCGATGTCTGTCGGGAAAATTTCAAAAACACTTCCTGAAATTAAAAAGATATCGATGACAACCCTTTATAAGATTTATCCGAATAAAGACAGTGCTTTTTTTGCAATAAAAAATCAGGTTAACGATTTTTATAAATCGAAATACCCCGAAATATTCAGTAGCAGAAAGGCAGAAATAGACAGTTCCATTGTTGCCATTCAAACGGGTTACGCAAACAATATTTTCCCTGAAATGAAAGCCGATTGGAGGGGTTATCCAAATAATATTGGTCATATGGAATATGATGGTTGTTTCAGGTGTCACAATGATAGACATGCAACCGAAAAAGGGAAAGTCATTTCTAAAGATTGCAACCTGTGCCACAATATTCTGGCGCAAAGCAACAGTGGCAAAATGGAATATTCCACTGCAATGGAGTCACTCGAATTCAAACATCCTGCCGACATTGATGACGCATGGAAAACAGAACTTTGTTCCTCGTGCCATTCCCAGCTTTATTAAATAAAGAATCAATGAAAATGAATTACAAAAAATTGGTGGCTTTATTGAGTATGGTTTTCCTTGTAGTCTCATTCGCAAAAGCTGTCGACGAAAAGTATATCGGAGCCACCAAATGCAAAATGTGCCATAACAAGCAATTCACTATATGGGGAAAAAGCCCCCATGCCAAGGCTATGGCTTCGTTAACTGGCACTGATGCCACAAATAAAAAATGCTTGAACTGCCATTCTACAGCCGCAAGTGTTGACCAGGCATTTGTTTCTACGATTACTGTTGAAGAAGGTGTTTCATGCGAATCATGCCATGGACCAGGTAGTGCTTACAGAACAATTCCTAAGATGAAAAACAAACAAGAAGCAATGAAAATTGGGCTGATTGAACCTAAAGAAGCTGTTTGCGTTAAATGCCACAACTCAGAAAGTCCAAATTTCAAAGGATTTAATTATGCAGAATACATTCAGAAGGAAAATTTTAAACATAACAACCCACCCACCCCAGCCCCAAATTAATTTTGGATAATAAAAAATAATAAAATTCCTTTGTTTTACTTTAAACAAGGGAGTTTTTTATTTTAACAAATTGATTATCAATATAAAAAATTTAAAGCTGCAAAATTTTAATATTTACTTTTTAATAAAATCATGAAAAAAATAGTATCCTTTCTCTCCTCAATGCTTTTCACAGTTTTATTGCTCATGATTTTTGCCATGTCAATCGCTTATGCAACTTTTATCGAGAACGACTATGGAACAGATACTGCACAAGCCCTGATCTATCAAGCCTGGTGGTTCGAATTGTTGCTTCTGGCAGGCGTCATTAACCTTTTGGGAAGTGTATTCAAATACAATCTGATTAACCGCAAAAAATGGGCAATACTTCTTTTCCATCTGGCTTTTATCCTGATTATTCTTGGTGCTGGGGTCACCCGCTATTTTGGTTTTGAAGGTAGTATGCACATCCGTGAAGGAGAATCGGCTAATCAGATTGTTTCAGAATCAACTTATATCAGTATAAATGCAACTGCCAATGGACCAGGGATAAAAGAGAGCACAAAAGTAAAATTCACTCCAAATACAGCCAACCACTACAAGGAAACATTTGCAATTGAAGGTAAAAATGTTACGGTTGAAAATGAAATATTCGTTCCCAACGCTTCTGTAACAATCGTAGCCGACCCACAGGGATATCCTGTTATTTCATTGATATACAGCGATAAATTAAATCAACTCACCGAATTCCCCTTGTTTGAGAAAGAAATAAAAGAGTTGGGTTCCGATCGTTTTGAATTCGGAAATGGTCTGGGTTCTCCAGGAATTAATTTCACCATTGAGGGAAATAAGCTGATGATGACTTCTAAAGACACAATAACCGCATCCCTCGTCAGGGGGCAGGCCGGTGAAAAATTGTTGCCACTTATTCCACATCCTGTTTCAAAGCAGACATTCTACAGCACTGGAATTACTGGATTTGTACTGAAAGAGTACTTACCAAAAGCCATAGCTGAACTTGTTCAAACAGAAGATCAAAACCTGTCGGATGCCTTTACAGCCAAAATTTCATCTGGAAATGAGATAAAACGGGTAAATGTTTTTGCGGGAGCAGGCATTCCGGCCAGTTGCTCAATCAATGGTATTAACCTTAACCTTACTTACGGGCCAATAACAAGACAATTGCCTTTCAGCATTTATCTTGTCGATTTCCAACTTGAAAGATACCCAGGGTCAAATAGCCCATCGTCATATGCCAGCGAAATAAAACTCAAAGATGCCGCTGCTTCGATAGAAAGACCTTTCCGTATTTTTATGAATAACATACTGAAATACAATGGATACCGTTTTTTTCAATCATCGTTCGATAAAGACGAGAAAGGAACAATCCTATCGGTTAACCAGGATTACTGGGGAACTTTTATATCTTACCTTGGCTATTTCCTAATGGCACTTGGTATGGTTTTTACATTCTTTAGCAAGGGAAGTCGTTTTCAGACGTTGATACTGTTAAGCTCGAAACTGCAGAAGCTACGTAAATCGGGTAAAACACTACTGATACTTCTTTTCATTTTAAGCTTAAACTGGAGCTTAAATTCTGCTTCAGGAGCTATTATAACAAAAGAGCAACACATCAAATCATTTGGAAGGCTGTTGGTTCAGGACCATGAAGGGCGAATTGAACCTGTCAACACCCTGGCTTCCGACTTGCTGCGGAAAATCTCAAAAAAAGGCAGTTGGAACGAGCTTTCACCTGTCGAATTCTTTGTTGACATGAGTGCAAATTCCGATAAATGGAAAAACATCCCCTTCATTAAAGTAGGGAATTCAGAATTGCAGAAAACTTTAGGAATATCAGATGATTATGCCTCTTATTTAAACCTGTTCGACCAGGCAGGAAACTACCGGTTAAACAACCTCGTGCAGCAATCGTATAACAAGAAACAAACCCTCAGAAACAAATTTGACAAGGAAATCATTAACGTTGATGAACGGGTAAACATCTGCTACCAAATTTTCAATGGTGAATTCCTGAAGATCTTTCCTGTACCCAACGATCCGCTTAAAACATGGGTGACCCATTCGACACTTCCGGCAACGATGAAAAAGGACGAAGCCAATTTTGCAGGCAATATCCTCAACTTATATTATGAAGCCTACTTAGGTGCTGTTAATTCAGGTAATTGGTCGAAGCCTGATGAATATCTGGGATATATCAATAAATTCCAAACCACTCATGGTTCTGATATCATGCCATCACCGTCCAAAATAAGCCTGGAGATATTCTACAATAATTTCAATATTTTCGGGAAGTTGGCAATAACCTATGCCTTGCTGGGATTTATTTTGCTCGTTTTCCATTTTATGCTTATTTTCAATCCAAAAGCACAAGTCGCCAAATACATTAAGGGTGGAACACTGCTTGTATTTTTGGGATTTGTACTCTATACTACAGGATTAATGATTCGTTGGTATATTTCGGGTCATGCTCCATGGAGCAATGGTTACGAAACGATGATCTATGTTGGATGGGCAACTAGTCTTTCAGGGTTTATTTTTGTAAAACGATCTCCGATCACACTTGCCGTAACAACAATTTTAGCCGCCATTATTCTTTTTGTTGCCGGGATGAGTTGGATGAACCCCGAAATAACCAATCTGGTTCCTGTATTAAAATCTTACTGGTTGGTGGTTCATGTGGCCATCATTACAGCAAGTTACGGATTTCTGGCGATGGGTGCGTTGCTTGGGATGCTCAACCTGGTTTTGATGATCCTGAGGAACAAGAAAAACGAAACAAATATCCGGTTTACAATTCTTGAAGTCTCCTACATTATCGAAATGGCTCTAATTATCGGCGTGATGTTGTTGACGATAGGTTCATTTATTGGAGGAGTCTGGGCCAATGAATCGTGGGGCAGGTATTGGGGCTGGGACCCAAAAGAAACCTGGGCCCTGGTAACTGTGTTGATTTATGCTTTTATCCTGCACCTGCGGAAAATCCCCGGATTAAAAAGTATCTTTGCCCTAAGCAGTCTGGCCCTCGTTGGTTTAAGTACTGTTTTGATGACATTCTTTGGTGTGAATTACTATCTTTCTGGAATGCACTCATATGGAGCCGGTGATCCCCCACCAATCCCGAATGGCCTTTATGTGGCGATCATACTGATTATTGCACTGATAATAGCTGCAAGGTACGCGGAGAATAAAAAAGGGAAAATTTCGGATATTCAGGAAAACATTGATGAATAGGAACCAATAAAATATTTTTATTATGAAGAAACAATATTTGATAATTTGTCTTTTATTATCTGTATTACAGGTACTTGCATCTAATAAAGAAAAACCTGTTGCGCCACCGGCACCTGTCTTACCGGTTCCGACAGCCCGTCAGTTGGCCTGGCACGAAATGGAGGCATATGCTTTTGTCCATTTTACAACAAATACATTTACCGACAAGGAGTGGGGGTTTGGCGATGAAAGTCCTGATGTTTTTAATCCGTCTCCTGAAATGGACGTCAACCAATGGGCCAAAGCTGTGAAGGACGCAGGTTTAAAAGCAATTGTTTTAACATGTAAACATCACGATGGATTCTGCCTTTGGCCAAGTCAATATACCGACCATTCGGTTAAAAACAGCAAATGGAAGAATGGTCAGGGCAACGTAGTGAAAGATGTTTCAGAAGCTTGTAAAAAGTATGGACTGAAATTCGGAGTTTACCTTTCACCCTGGGACAGGAACAGGGCCGACTACGGTTCCCCTTCCTATGTTGAATACTACAGAAACCAATTACGTGAACTATTTACCACTTATGGTCCTGTTTTCGAAATGTGGTTTGATGGAGCAAATGGCGGTGATGGTTATTACGGTGGTGCAAGGGAGAAACGGAAAATCAGTGGAGCTACCTATTATGACTGGCCAAAAACGCTGGATATTGTACGGAAAATGGAACCCAATATTGTATTTTTCAGCGATGCCGGACCAGATATCCGTTGGTGCGGCAACGAAAGCGGATTTGCCGGACCAACAAATTGGAATACAATCAATACCGACACACTTTATGCAGGAAAAAGCGGGATCAGCCCGATTTTGAATGCTGGCGAAGAATTCGGGAATAAATGGATACCAGCGGAAGTAGATGTTTCTATCAGGCCGGGATGGTTTTATCATGCCAAAGAAGATGAGAAAGTAAAAACTCCGGAAAAGCTGTTCGACATATACCTTTCATCTGTTGGAAGGGGTTCAAACCTGATCCTGAACATTCCACCCGACCGCCGAGGGTTGTTCCATGAAAATGATGTCAAATCGTTGCTTGGTTGGAAAAAAATGATTGATGATGCCTTCAAAAAAGATATTGCCCTCTATTCAATGGCCAAATCAGACTCTTATAGGGGCAGTTCCAAACTTTATTCCCCCTCAAATGTGACAGATGGAAATAAAGAGACTTACTGGGCAACTGACGACAATGTAACAACTGGAAACCTGACCATTGAACTCGGATCAAAAAAGCAAATCAAATATATTTCTTTACAGGAGTACATTAAATTGGGTCAACGGGTTAAAGGATTCACCGTCTTTGTTTGGAAAAATAATTCATGGGCAGAGGCCATACAAGGAACAACAATAGGATATAAAAGGATCCTAAAAATAGAACCAGTTGAAACTGATAAGGTTAAAATCGAAATCAAAGCTTCAAAGGCATCGCCCCTTATCAGTAATGTTTCAATTTATTAATTATAATATTTATTTTTTGGTAGATTACAAATTTAGCAGTCAGTTTTTGTTTAGCGTACGACTGAAAATTGCTAATAATAAGGCTTAATAATTTCATTTAATTTGGTTAAACAGATAGAATGTAATTATATTTTCAAAATCCTTTGGAATTCATCATTTTGCGTTATATTTGTGCTGATCAAAAAATTAATAAAATGGCATTAGGTAAAGTAAAATTTTTCAACGAATCCAAAGGTTTTGGATTTATTAAAGACAACGGCTCTGATAAGGAGTATTTCGTTCATGTTACTGGTCTTACTGATAAAGTAAGGGAAAACGACGAAGTATCCTTCGAAGTTGCTGAAGGAAGAAAAGGATTAAATGCGGTAAATGTAAAACTACTACGTTGATAGTTTTTACATATTAAAACAAGCTAATAAAGAGAGCCTTCCTTCAATGTGAGGCTCTCTTTAAATTTAAAAACATAATCACATTGAATTAAATGAATATAAAAGTTTCAAAACGCGCTTTACTTTTCGAAGCTGCCTTAGTTTGGACTTTTGCGGGTAGTATGCTTCTCTTCCGGGGAAACACATATCTTGATACTTCTGCCGGCTTTCCATTCTTAAATATTGAGGCCTGCATTACAGGTGGACTGATCTTCTTCATATTACTTTTTTTGAAAATATCACGATCCCATATCAGGCGCATATCGTTGTTACCTGGTAATCACCACAGAATTTATGAATTTTTCAGTTCCAGAAGCTACCTGATGATGATAGGGATGATTTCATTAGGCATTTTTTTACGCAAATCCAACATCATACCGGTAAGTTATCTCGCTCTTGCTTACATCACGATGGGAATACCCCTGCTACTTTCTTCTGTACTGTTTTACCATCGTTGGATATTTTATCAGACTGTACACCTATAGCATGGGGCATGGGGCATGGAGCATGGAGCATGTGGCAATTGAAGAATGGAAGAGGCCGTGGACGTGGCTAAGACAGGAGAACGGACACGGGAGATCGAAAACCAGAAAATAGAGATTGATCTTTATGTTCACAAAAGAAGAGAAAATATCACTTGTACAGCGGTTTTGGATTCAATTTGATGCATATTGCAATACAATACCCGAACTGGCATGGAAAAAGAAAAAATGGATCCTGCACGATACAAAAATCAGTCATGTGGATCTTAAATTTGACCCCGGCCGCGATTTCGCCATGGTGACCCTGGAGATCAACCACAGATCAGAAAGTAGCAGGCTCCGTATCTTTGAATTATTAGAAAAATATCGGTTGATACTTGAACAAGGATTTTCAAACCACTTAACCTGGGATTTCTGTTATCTCAATATTAATCAGCAGGAAGTTTGCAGGATTTACGTTAAAAAGGAAGGTTTGGATCTTCACCGCCTAAGTGACTGGCTGGATATTCATATTTTTTTTGCCAAAAATATGAATCTGTTGCAGGAGAACTTCCTTGAAATCCAGGAGATGTTGATTGAAGAGGTTAGCCTGGCAATTCGCGAAGAGTGATTCTGGCGATTAGCTGCTGGCAACTGGCAGTTCAGAACATAGCTATTGATCCACCTTAAAATGTGTTGATATAAGTTTCATTAACAATCGTTAAATACCAAATATTATATTTTTGGCAAAAAAAACCGCCCTCAAATGAGAGCGGTTCAAATATGGCTTACATGATTTCGATCTCCCTTGCTGGTTTAGGTTTAATCTCTTCACGTTTGGGAAGTGTCACATGTAAAATCCCATCAACATACCTGGCAGAAATTTTCTCACCATCAACTGTTGCTTCCGGAAGGGTAAAACTTCGTTGAAAAGATTGATAGCTAAATTCACGGCGGGAATATTTCCCTTCATGTTCTTCCTTCTCCTGGTTCAATTCAGATGAAATGGTCAAGAGGTTTCTGTCAAGGTTAACCTTGAAGTTTTCTTTTGCAAGTCCAGGTGCTGCTACTTCAATCTGAAAATCCACTTCATTTTCTTTGATGTTCACAGCAGGCAGCGTGTTATTTTTACCCGAAAAATTCGAGTTGTTCCAATCCATCAAATCCCTTGTAAAAAAGTTGTCAAAAAAAGATGGAATAGTCGGGAACACTCTGTCTGAGATTTTTGAAAGTGTCATAACTTAGTCCTCCATTCATTAATTGTTTAACTTAATTCTATTTTCAACTTAGCGTTGTTTTGCAAATTGCTTTTTACAACTTAAATGCCAAAGAAGGATCTACTAATATCTATGAATTTGTAAGTAATTATATTTCAATTTAATACAAATATTGCCTTGCTTTAATATTGCGCCAATATGGCAGTTTTACGAAAAACAGAATGCCATATTGACAATTTTTCAAAGAAACTAAAAATTTTGAAATTTGAATTTAATTAAACAAATTATTGTATTTTTGAATGTGCAATAGGTGTTGGACATTTATTGTGATTATTTGCTCCCCGAGCAGTTTAAGTATTAATATTAAAAAAAGTATCATGCTACCAAAATTTCTTTTAGCGGACAATTCACAGGTTCTACCCGACAAAATCTTCGTTATCCATAACGAACAACCAAGGTTTATTGTTGGGTGTAATGTTGAGGCATTTTCGGTCGATCAGGAGCTATACTGGATTGACGATGAGCCCGAAAGCGAAGAGTTAAAAAAGGAGTTGCTCGAACAGGCTGAGGAATTCATGGATCTCGAACTTGAGTATGAAGAGGAGCTTTATAAGCTCGAAAATGAAGATAATGAAGATGATGAAGAAATTGATAACCAAAAATAAACGAGTATGCAACTAAATTCTCCCAAAAGACTCACCCGCAGCCGCAACGACAGAATGTTAGCAGGAGTGTGCGGTGGAATAGCTGATTATTTAATTGTTGATCCAACCGTTGTGAGGCTTGTTTTCGCATTGGCAACCTTTTTTACGGTTGTATTTCCGGGTATATTGATCTACCTGGTGATGTGGATAATCGTTCCAAAAGACCAGTATTAATATTATTGAATGCAATCTTTATGAACAGAAGAAACTTTATTCAGAACTCTGCCGCGACTGCGGCATTTGTAGGATTTTCGAATTTTGGATTTGGAAGCCAATTGGCAGATGTTAAACCAAGCAATGCTGCAAAGTTTAAATTGAAATATGCCCCTGGGTTTGGGATGTTTCCTGAATTGTGTGGAAAAGACATCATCGACAATATTAAATTCTGCTCCGATCAGGGTTTCAGGGCTATGTTCGACAACGGTTTTCCCGGACGCAGTGTTGAGGATCAGGATAAAATTGTTGCGGAGCTGGCGCGTCAGAACATGGATTTAGGTCCTTTTGTTCTGTATGCCGATTTCAAAGTTGAATCGATGGTCATCAAAGATCCTGCTATCCGTGAAATGCTGATCAAAAAAGTGAACGATGGTGTTGAACTGAGCAAACGGACAGGGGCTAAATATGCTTTGATGGTTCCGGGACGCTACAATGAAAAGATGGCTTGGGAATATCAGACTGCCAACGTCATAGATATCATGAGGGAACTAAGTGCAATAGCCGAGAAAGGTGGACTTACAATCGTTCTTGAACCGCTTAACAAACGCGACCATCCGGGATTGTTCCTCTCTGGCATTCCACAGACCTATGCCATTTGTCGTGCGGTAAACAGTCCTGCCTGCAAAATCGTGGATGACCTGTACCACCAACAAATTACCGAAGGGAATCTTATTCCCAATATTGATGCGGCCTGGTCAGAGATCGGGGCATTCCATCTTGGCGACAATCCAGGACGAAAAGAGCCGGGAACCGGTGAAATCAATTTTATCAATGCATTCAAACGCATCTATGATAAAGGGTATAAGGGTACTTTGTGTATGGAGCATGGCCGGAGCATCCAGGGAAAAGAGGGTGAACTTGCGCTGATCGAAGCTTACCGTAAAGCAGATAATTTCGCTGTCTAAGTGGATTTTTTATAAAAAAAGCCCCGGAATTCGATAGATTCCGGGGCTTTTCCTTTTAAAATTCAGAGGTGAAATGGAATTTGATTTTTGGAAAATCGCGTTGCGCCATATCGAGGATAAACCCCGAATCGGCCATAAAAACATCCCTTCCATGATTGTCGATTGACATTTTGTTGTATTTGCGCTTTTTAAAATCATCGAGCATGGCTTTGTCTTCGCTCTGTATCCAGCAAGCCTTATATAGAGAGAGCGATTCCCATCTGCATTTTGCATTGTACTCATGTTCAAGACGATACTCGATTACCTCAAACTGAAGGGCTCCCACTGTCCCAATGATTTTCCTGCCATTCAACTGACTTGTAAATAACTGGGCAACGCCTTCATCCATTAACTGGTCGATCCCTTTTGCCAACTGTTTCGATTTCATCGGGTCGTTGTTTTCGATATAACGGAAAATTTCGGGCGAGAAGGAAGGGATACCCTTGTAGTGCAGCACCTCTCCTTCTGTAATTGTATCACCAATCACAAAATTCCCGGTATCGGGGATGCCAATGATATCACCTGGAAAGGCTTCGTCGATGACCTCTTTTTTGTCGGCCATAAAAGCAGTGGGGCTCGAATATTTAAAAACCTTACCCAATCGAATGTGCCTGTAATTTTTATTCCGTTCGAATCGTCCTGAACAAATTTTCACAAAAGCGATCCGGCTCCTGTGGTTCGGATCGATATTGGCATGGATTTTAAATACAAAGCCTGTGAAAGTATCCTCTTCAGGAAAGACCATTCTTTCCTCCGATTTTTTGGGTCGTGGCGATGGTGCAATACGTACAAATGTATCGAGCAGTTCCTTTACCCCAAAATTGTACAAGGCACTCCCAAAGAAAACTGGGGCGAGATCGCCTGCAAGGTATTGCTCAAGGTCAAATTCGGGATAAACCTCTTCAAGGATCTCAAGTTCTTCGCGCAAGACCTTGGCATCTTTGCCAATATACGTTTCAAGCTCCGGATTATTGATGTCCGAAAAACTGATCCCTTCCCTGATATCAGTAATGCTTGGATCAAAAAGGCTCAGGTTCTGATCGTAAATGTTGTAAACCCCTTTGAATTCAGGCCCGTTATTGATTGGCCAACTTAACGGCCTTACTTTTATAAACAACTGTTTTTCAATATCATCCAAAAGGTCAAAAGTATCATCAGCAGGTCGGTCCATTTTATTGACAAAAACAATGACTGGCGTTTTTCGGCTACGGCAAACGCTCATAAGTTTTTCGGTCTGTGGCTCTACCCCTTTCGCTGCATCGATCACAATGATCACACTGTCAACCGCAGTAAGGGTCCGGAAAGTATCTTCCTGAAAATCCTGGTGCCCTGGAGTATCGAGGATGTTTACTTTATAACCACTGAACTCGAATCCCATCACAGAGGTAGCAACAGAGATACCACGCTGCCGTTCGATTTCCATAAAATCGGAGGTGGTGCCTTTCTTAATTTTATTGCTTTTGACTGCACCTGCTACATGGATAGCGCCCCCGAATAAAAGCAGTTTTTCAGTAAGAGTTGTTTTCCCCGCATCAGGGTGACTGACAATGCCAAATGTTCTGCGACGTAATATTTCTTCCTTAAATCCCATAATGATAATTGAGGGTGCAAAAGTAGTTCAAATAAATGAAACAATGGAAACCATTTAAATTGTAATTATCCCTTAAAAAGGGGATTAACGGATGCCAATCCATTTTTATCTTTACAAAATAAAATCATGGTAATGAAAAGACTTTCACGCGTTGCATTTATTTCGTTATTACTTATTCCTGGCTTATCAGGCTATATTTCAGCACAATCTTCAAACAGTAATTCTCTTCCTACGTATCCTGTTAAATCTGCGATAGTGCAATACAGTTCCCATGCGAATATTGGTAATAATACCTCCAGCCAACCAATTTTCCGGGAAACCTTTGATAATTACGGCGCACTTTTACTGAATGAAAAAATAGATAGTTTGACCCTGCAACTTTTAGGAGAACCTTATCAACGGATATTCAAAGATGGGTATGTATTTTTACTGAACGATCCTCAGGGCTGTGTGACCAAATATAAAATCAAGGACTTTGAATACGCCAAAGTTCCTGATTATTCAGCCGGTGGTTTTAGTAAAAAGGTACAAGATCTGATTCACAACAAGATCAACAAAAGCAACAATAAGAACTTTATTAGTTTTACAAAAACCAGAGAGATTTCGTTCCTGGGACATACATGTTCAGAGTACGAGTATATTGTGGCAAATCCACAATTTTTATCCAGGGATAGGACCATCATGGTTGTTTACCATGATATTTGTCTTTCCGAAAAAACATATTTCCTGGAAAAACTTGTAAGTACGATTGAAGCTACAAGCCTGGACGAAAATCACCCTATTCCATCTTCAACTTTTGAGGTACCGCAGAAATACCGCATGATTGACGGTGAAAAGCTTGAAGTAAAAAACAATGCGACAGTCTCTGAATTTAACACACTGATTGTAAGTTATATTACAAAAAAGGATTACTATCAGACAAAAGGAGAAGGTAAAAAAATACTTTACAGCAAAGAGCAGGGTAAAAAATCTGTCTGGGAGTGGGAGGAAACAATTTCGGAATACAATTTATCGCCAGAATATAAACATTTCAAGAAAATCCGGGAAGAAAGGGCTGAGTTTCTTGTTGATTATATTCATAAAACAGTGAATAGGAAAGGGCTCGAAATGGAAGCAACCAACAATTATAACTATAAGACAATCGCAGAATTAAATTTTCTGTTTGAAAATAAACTCTACGACAATACTGTGAGGGTGCTTGGGAAGGATCTTTTTTTAGGGAAAGAGTGTACTATTTTTGAGATCAAAACCGGAATTGAAAAGTTGGAGGTGTATGAATGGCAGGGTGTATTTCTGAAAATAAAAAAATACATCTGCACCGATGGAAACATTTGCAATGAATATCAATTGTATGGCGAAGAAACCGCAACTTCTGTCCAGGAAAATGTACCTGTTTCGGATTCATTGTTTAACTATCCAAGTGATTTTAAATACACCAATGATTGAGAACACATGGGTTGCATCAGTACGTATGTCACATCACATCGATTATTCCTTTTGAGACCACGATTTTAATCAGGGTGGCAGTATTCTTGGCATTAAATTTCAGAAGCAGGTTCTTACGGTGACTATCGACAGTAAATGTGCTGATAAAGAGTTGGTTGGCTATTTCCTGATTGGTTTGTCCGTCAGCTATCAGTTTCAGGATTTCGCTCTCTCGCTTTGTTATCATAGGCAAATCGCTACCCAATAGCGCATTACCTTTCATGATATCTTTTACACCTTTACCTAGATAAATTGGTTTTCCGCCTAAAACATGACTTATACCTCCAACGATATCCTCAATATCGGAGGTTTTGAGAATAAACCCATCAGCACCTTGTTCCAGAATTTTTTCGATGACATGCCGTTGGGCTATGGTTGTAAGGGCTAATATTTTCAATCCGGGTAATCGTTGCTTTGCAATCCTGCAAAACTCTATTCCATTCATATCGGGAAGATTAATGTCCAATAGAACAAGATCAATAGCATTTCCATTTAAAAAAGCGAGACCCATCGTTCCATTATTGGCATGAAGACACTGAACATTCAGGTTAGATTCTGCGATAATCCGGATAAGACTTTCGGCTACTATGGGGTGGTCTTCGACAATCAAAATTAGCTTTGCCATCTGCGATCTGTTTAAACAAGAAACCGCGCTAAGATATTAAAAATTCAATTGTGCTTTCAGAACCTTTTCCAGGTTGGCTTAATATTTCGAATCTTCCATTAAATGCAGTCGCCCTGTCCTGAATATTCTTTAGACCATGTCCCTTTTTCGTCGAATCCAGCCTATCACGATCAAACCCGACTCCATTATCGACTACCTGAACACAAATCCGATCTGGTTCTGTAAACAATTGTATGTCAATATTTTCTGCTTGAGCGTGTTTAATTGCATTGGTAATTAGTTCTTGAGTAATCCGGTAAATGGTAACTTCCAATTCTTTACTGAATCGTAAATCCTCGCCAAAAGAACTAAAACTCAGAATTGGGGATTCTTCAGGGGAAACCTGATGGATGAAATCCATCAAGGCGGTTTTCAGCCCAAAGTGCATTAAAGTTTCAGGCATCATATTATGCGCAACTCTTCTTAATTCAGTGATCGATGTATCCAACAGGTTTAACGCATGATTAAAATTAGCAAGGTTCTCACTTGTAATAATAGCATTTTCTTTCATTGATGATAATTTAAATTTGACCCCCGTAAGTAAACCACCCAATCCATCGTGCAAATCGCCAGCCAGCCGTGACCTTTCGGCTTCTTCACCTTGTAAAACCGATTTGGCAGCTATCAACTGTCGTTCCTTTTCAAGCTCAAGTAGTTGTTGTTCTTTAATTTCCAGTTGTTGATCAGCTATGATCCTTTTGTTTGTAATATTCCTGAAATACATCCATCCGACCAGAATAGCAATCAATATTGTAACAATAAGAATGTAAATTACCTGAGTCCGCTGTTGCTTTATATAGGTCAACTGCTCGATTTCGCGTTGTTTTTTTTCGGTCTGATATTTTGTTTCCAATTCAAAAATCTGCTTCGATTTTTCATTGTTATACACAGAGTCACGGACAATCATATATTTGACATAAAAATCCCTTGAATTTTTGTAATCCTTTAAATTATAATAAGTTTGGGCAATAACTTCATAAAGGAATTGAATCCCTTCAGTCAGATGTTCTTGCAGACAAATATCATTTGCTTCTTTTAGGCACAATAGGGCTTCGTCATATTTGAGTAATCTGTTATAGATCTTTGAGATATTAAAAAGTGAAGTCGACAAATCCTGTGTATTGTTGTTCTTACGATAAAACGACAGAGATTTCTCCACAAAACCAAGGGCAATATCAGGTTTTCCCATGCGGTTATATGCCATACCGATATTTGTATTCAATCGGGCAATTCCGTCAGGATCATTCTTTTGTTTATACAAATCCAGCGATCTGTTATAATAGCCCATGGCATCTATACAGTCTTTCTGTATCTGTTCTTCGGTCCTGGTTTCACAATATTCACGCGAAAGATGCAATGATCCCAGGTGCATCAACGTTTTTGCAATATTTAAAGAATCCTTTAAATCCTGATAAATTGAGAGTGCCTTTTCATGAAATTCAAGGGCTTTGCCAAAGATTTCCTGATAAAAATAGATAGCTCCCAAGTGATCATTTAAATCAGCTGTTCTTTTTAGATTATTTACTTTCTCCTCAATCCTTAGGGCATTAAGGAAACAAGAAGTTGCAGCACCGAAGTTTTCCTTTTTCATCAGAAACTGGCCTTTCCCCTCCAAGGCAATGGAGATCATCGAAATCAGTCCTGCTTCCTTTGCTAAAACGATGGCTTGATCTGCAAAAAATAATGCAGAATCGTTATGGTTATCGGCACACCTTATTAGATTCTTCAGATTCGCATTAACCAATATTGAATCCCTGTAATGGATATCATAAGTCTTAAAATCTTGATCGAGAAGATTCTTTACCATTAGATTTATATCAGTATTATTCTGCGCATCGGTGTGTTGCACAAATGACAGACAGCTCAGAAAAGCAATAAAATACATTATAAAGAAATGATTTCCCATTTGTATGTCAATTTCAGTTAGCAAATTTATACTCAATTCAATGTACAAAAATCACTTAAAAAGGGGATTTTACAGAAATATTAGGAAAATTCCTTCTTAGGTGATATTGACCATCAACAACGCAATAAGTTTACAAAATAAACCGATTGGAAAAATTTCAATTTTAAAAATAAAAATCACCTTTTTAGGGGATACTCATGGATGATCAACCCAGTAGATTTACACCTAAAATGATTTTAGTACATATCCTGGAAAATTTAAGGGTTAATCAATTCAAAACTCATATTATGAAAGTATTTAGATTTTTTTTCGTTATTATTTTCTTTCTGGCCTTCCTCAATTCAAATGCTCAAATCGACATTAAAGGGAAAGTTAAGAACCAAGCCAACGACAGGGCCAACAACAAAGTTGATGAAGGCATTGACAAGGGTTTAAATGCAATTGAAAACGGTGTGGGCAATCTTTTCAAGAAAAAAAAGAAAGGAACTGAGGATGCTCCAGTAGAAGAACCTGCAAATGAAGTACCTAAAGCAGCTCAGCAAGAAGTTATGCCTGCAACGGGAGTCCAGGCACTTCAGTCGTACTCAAAATTCGATTTTATTCCGGGGGAAAAGGTTATTTTTTATGATGATTTTAGTCAGGACAAATTGGGCGACTTCCCTGCTTTGTGGTTCTCAAATGGTTCAGGAGAGGTTGTTACCCTGAATAATTACCCTGGCAATTGGTTAAGTTTTGCCGCTTCAGGTGCTTATTATCCCGATCGCAATTTACTTACAACTGAAAACTTCACGGTCGAATTTGATATGATTTTCAATTTTGAAGAGGGTGCTTCTTTTGGAGCTGGCTTTTATATCGTTTCAGGAAACATTAAAGATCCGAGCGAAGGTGGGGCTGTACCTGGTATTGCCGGCGTTAAAACAGTATTTTCGCCTCTCGACATTCAACTCTCAGGCTACGAAAAAGGCTCTTACACTATCAGTGGTGAAGGTTCTAATATCATTAAGTCCGGAGAGAAAGTTCATTATTCCTATTGGATACAAAAACAACGTCTTCGGATCTATGCAAATGAGAAAAAAGTCGTTGACGCACCACGGATTATACCTGTAGGTTATAAATTCAACATTCTTCGGTTTGAACTTGATGATTCAAAACCCTTTATTGCCAATTTTAGGGTAGCTGCCGGTTTACCCGATACACGCAACAAGCTGATTACCGAAGGAAAATTGGTTACTTATGGCATCTATTTCGATGTAAATAAGGATGTTGTAAAACCAGAATCCTATGGAACTTTGAAAGATATCGCCGCAATACTCAATGAAGTACCTGATGTTAAAGTGAAAATATTTGGTCATACAGATGCTGATGGCGATGATGCAAAAAATATGGATTTATCAAAACGAAGGGCTGCCTCTGTGAAAGCTGAACTGGTCAAGACCTTTGGCGTAAAAGCAACCCAGATGGAAACAGACGGATTGGGAGAAACCAAACCTGTTGCACCCAATGATACACCTGTAAACAAAGCGCTGAACAGAAGGGTTGAATTCATCAAATTATAACTTTCAGATTTAATACCGACAGTATTTAGCGAACTGCCGGTATTAATATTCGTACAGACTTACCATTACCTGATACCCTTTTCCTGATTTACTTACATTTTTCAAGTCCTCAGAACATGGGAAAAATCTTTTTACTTTTTCTGGCACTGAACATATTTACACAGCTAACAGCCCAGAACCTTCCGGTGGGATTTCCGACCAATTTACCGCCGGAAGCATTGGAAATGTACAAAAAAATGATGCCTGCGGGGATCACTATACCTGGCATAAATGGTGAAAATGCGGATTCTTTAGGAATAAAACCGTTAATTGAAATCCCTCCTTTTCAGCCACCTTCTTTTGATCCGGAGGCATCAATTAGGTTCGATTATTCTCCTTTTGGTTCAGGGCGTACAGAGGTGCAGAGAAAAGCTATACTTCTGGTAATTAATGGTGAGCTAGGA